>DASQIP010000088.1:0-3832 GCA_035631515.1 Steroidobacteraceae bacterium | reverse complement strand
CGTGCCGCGCGATCGGCTGGTCGACCTGGGAAGACAGATCTCGATTTGAGCCCGCCGCGCAACGCTCGCCTATAATCGCCGGGTCGGGGGGAACGCTGCCTGGCTGACTACCCTATGAGTCTGTTGCGCCTGCGCGCAGCGCTGCTGGCGCTGCTGTCGCTGCCGCTCGCGCCCACGCGCGCCGCCGAGGACCCCTGCGCGGCGTTCGCCTGGGACGTGCGCCACGAGCGCGAGCTCTTCGGCGAGCAGCCCGTCGACATCGCGAGCGGCAGAGCTTTGGCCGATGCACCCGCGCTGACGCCGGACCGGCTCTACGAGCTCGAGTTGCGCGCCCAGCCGGAGGTGAGCTTTCCCGCACCGCCGAGCCGGACCTGGCCGGAAGAGGCAAGCTACGCCGGGCTCGCGCGGCTCACGGTCGACACCGCGGGCGTCTACCGCATCGCGCTCGACCAGCCGGCCTGGGTGGACGTGGTTGCCGGCGGCACGGAGCTGCAGTCGCGCGACGCTCAGGGGCGCGTCGGTTGCAGCACTCCCAACAAGATCGTCGAGTTCGCGCTGCCCGCCGCCAAGCCGCTGGTGCTCGAGTTCAGCGCGAGCGTCACGCCCTCGATCCGGATCAGCGTGAGCCGCTCTCCGGTGCAGGCGCCCTGAAGCGGCGTCAGGGCGGTGCGCCGCGGATCAGCACCTCGCGCTGCGGGCAGGGCATGACGACGCCGCGGGCACGGAACGCTTCGAGCACCGCGCCGCATACCTCGCCGCTGGCGGCGCCCTGATCCTCGACCAGAACCCAGGGGCGCACGGCGAGCGCCACCGCCGACTCGCCCAGTTGCAGCGGCTGCACCACCGCGGCGGGGTCCTTCAGCACCCGCGGGTTGGCCGCCAGCACCTCGTGGATGATGGCGAGCGCCGCCGTGAGATCGGTGTCGTAGGCCACGCCCACCGTGATGTCGATCTGGCGCACCCGGCCGTAGTTGTGCAGAATCTCACCGACGATCTTGCGGTTCGGAATCACGACCCGCGAGCGGTCCGCGTGCGTCAGCGTGGTGCTGAAGAGCGTAATGTTGTCGACCGCGCCCTCGACGCCCGCGATCGCGATGTACTCGCCGACCTTGAACGGCTTGGCGAAGATAATCGACAGCCCCGCTACCACGTTGCTGAGCACCCCCTGGGTGGCGAGTGCCACGCCCGCGCCCGCCACGCCGAGTCCCGCCACCAGCGGCAGCAGCTCGACGCCCAGATTCTGCAGCGCCATGATCGCGAACAGCAGCACGCATACCGCCCAGACGAAACGTGTGAACAGCGCGCGCACCGGCGGCTCGAGCTCGCGCCGCTCGAGCACTCCCGCGAACCACCCGCTCACCCACTTGCCGACGACGAAGCCGGCGACCAGGATCAGGATCGCCGTCGCCAGCCGCGGACCGAAGCGCAGCGCCATCTCCAGCATGGTGTCCCGGGCGTGACTGATCGTCGCGACCTGCTCGTTCATGGCAGTCTCCTTCAGGGCATGCGCGCACCGCGGGCGGCGACGAGTATCCCGTACCAGTCCTCGCGCGACAGGTGGACCGCGTAGGCGCTGCGCGCCGCGCGGATGTGCGCCGGATTCTGGCTGCCGATGAGCGCAACCGGCCGCGACGGGTGCGCCATGACCCAGGCGTACGCCACCGCTGTGCGCGAGGTTCCGTCCCGGCGCGCAATCGCCTCGAGCGCCGCGATCACCCGGTCGGTGCGCGGGCTGTCCGCGAGCTCCCCGGGAGCGGTCGCGAGGCGGCCCTGTGCGAGCGGCGACCAGGCGATCACCGCGGTACCGCGCCGCATGGCGGCATCGAGCGTGCCATCCTCGAGCCCTGCGATGGCGAGCGGGGAGAGCTCGTTCTGCACGCTCGCGAGCGCGAACGGCAGATGCGCAGCGAGCGCCTCGAACTGCGCCGCGCTGTAGTTGGAGACGCCCGCCGCACGGATCTTGCCCGAGCGCCGCAGCCGCTCCAGCGCCTCCGCGACCTCGCCCGGGTGCGCGAGCAGATCCGGCCGGTGGATCTGAAAGAGATCGACGTAGCCGACGCCGAGCCGCTCGAGCGATGCGTCGCAGGCTGCAAGCAGGTGCTCGGCCGAGGAGTCGTACGGCACCGGCGGGACGATGCCGGCCTTGGTGGCGAGCACCATGGAATCGCGCAAGCGCGGTGCCGCGCGCAGCACCGCGCCGAGCAGCGTTTCCGCGGTCCCGAAACCGCTGCCGCGCCCGTAGCCGTAGACGTCCGCGGTATCGAAGAGCGTACAGCCCGCCTCGAGCGCAGCTTCCACCCGCTCGCGCGGGCTCGCCTCCGCGGGCTCCGCGAGGCGCCACGTCCCCCATCCGAGCGGCGCGACGGAGAGGCCGCTGTCGCCGAGCGGGATGCGCGCGTCCGCTGAAGGTCCGAGACTCACCGCAGCACTCTAAACCAGCTCCTCGAGCGACAGCACCTCGACCGGCGCGCCGCTCGCGGCCGCGGCCGCCTGCGCCGGCCGGCGAATGAGGACGTTCGCCGCGGCGAATACCGAGAGGAGCGAGGTGTCCTGATCGTCGCAGGGCCGCGCGCGCAGGCGCCCGTCCTCGCCCCGCGTCGCCACGGCGCGCAGGTAAAGCTCGTAGGCGCCGCCCGCGGCGACCTCACCCTCGAGGAGCGCGGCAGCAGAGTTGCCATGCGCATCGCGCCCGAGCATGGCGTGCAGCAGCGGCCGCAGGAACAGGTGCGCACACACGAGCGCGGCCGCCGGATTGCCCGGCAGTCCCAGCACCGGCCGCTCAGCGGCCCGGGCGAACCAGGTCGGGCGGCCCGGACGGACGGCGACGCGCTCGACCGCGATCCTCGCGCCGAGTCCGGCCAGAGACTGTTTCACGACATCGTAGTCCCCGACCGAGGCGCCGCCGATCACGACGAGCAGATCCGCCTGCCGCAGCGCCTCGGCTGCAGCGGCCGCGATGGCCGTCTGCGAATCGGGACGGGTCGCGAGCGGCAGCGGCTCGCCGCCCCACTCCCCGATCGAGGCGCCGACCCCGAAGCTCACCGAGTCGAAGATCTGATGGGGGCCGGCAGCGGCGCCCGGCCGAACCAGCTCATCCCCGGTGGCGAGTACGGCGACGCGCGGCCGGCGCACCACCCGCACCGCCGCGGCGCCGGAGGCCGCGACCAGAGCCACGTGGCGGGCGTTGAGCCGCACGCCGGCGCGGACCAGCAGCTCACCGGCGGCGAAGTCGACGCCGGCTTCGCGGATGTTGGCGCGCCGCTGCGTGGCGGCATCCAGCCAGAGCGTAGCGCCTTCGCGCCGCGTGCGCTCCTGCGGCACGACGAGATCCACGCCCGCAGGAACCGCGGCGCCGGTAAAGATCCGGATCGCACCCCGGGCGCGCATCGGCGCACCGCCATAGGGACGGCCCGCCGCCGCCTCGCCGAGCACCGCGAACGGCTCGGAGCCGAGGTCCGCGGCACGCACGCCATAGCCATCCATTGCAGAGGAACGAAACGGCGGCTGCGCCCGCGCGGCGACGACTGCCTCTGCCAGGGTTCGCCCCGGGGCAGCCTCGATGCCGACGGACTCCGAGGGCAGCGCGCCCACGCCGGCGAGGATCTCGGCGCGCGCGGCCGCGACCGTGTGCTCGGCCGGCGCCACGACCGACTCAGCGCTCCTGGAAACGGGGCATGACTTCCACGATGGAGCACGGGCGGTGGCGGCTGTCGAGCTGCGGCTGAATGAGCCGGTCCCAGCCGTCGCGGCAGGCGCCGTTCGATCCCGGCAACGCGTAGATCACCGTGCCGCGGGCGAGACCGGCACACGCCCGCGACTGCAGCGTTGAGAC
>DASQIP010000087.1:0-3554 GCA_035631515.1 Steroidobacteraceae bacterium | reverse complement strand
GCAACCCGGCGACATCCTGGTGCGGCTCAACGGCCACTACGTGACGCAGTTCGAGCCGCTCGAGGAAGTGCTCGACGACTCGGTCGGGAAACAGGTGGAAGTCGAGCTCGAGCGCGGTGGCAAGCCGCTCTCGGCCACGCTCCCGGTCGGCGACCTGCACGCCATCACGCCGGGTGCCTACGCCGAGTTCGGTGACGCCGTCGTCAACACCATGTCGTACCAGCTGGCGCGTGCCTACAACGTACCGGCCCGCGGCGTCTACGTCGCCAACCCGGGCTACGTGTTCGGCGCGGCCGCCATCCCGCGCGGCGCCCTGATCAGCGCGCTCAACGGCCGCGCAACCGACAGCCTCGCCGACTTCGAAGCCGGCCTCGCCCAGCTCGGCAACGGCGACTACGCCACGGTGCGCTACAGCACCATCGACGATCCCAATGGCAGCCAGCTGCGCCCCATCCGCATGGACCGCCTGTGGTTTCCCGCCCATCACTGTGGCCGCGACGACGCGCGCGGCCTCTGGGACTGCAGCGACCTCCCCTCGGGGCCGGCGCCCAAGCCGCCGGCGGTCAGCTCGACGGTCTTTCCGCACTTCGCCGACCCGCGCCAGAACGCGCTCGCCGCTTCGCTCGTCATGGTGACCTTCGACATGCCGTACTCGGTGTCCGGGATCACCGAGCGCAACTATCACGGCACCGGGCTCGTGGTGGATGCAGAGCGCGGGCTCATCGTGGTGGACCGCAACACCGTGCCGGTGCCGCTGGGCGACGTCGAGATCTCCTTCGCGGGCACCGTGAAGGTGCCGGGGCACGTCGTGTACGTACACCCGCTGCACAACTACGCGGTGGTGGCTTACGACCCGAAGCTGATCGGCACGACGCCGGTCAGGTCAGCGAAGTTGAAGCCCCGCGAGCTCACCGGCGGCGAGCCGGTGTGGGTCGTAGGGCTCGGCGCCGACAGCCAGATCCGTTCCCGGGCCACGGAGATCGCCAGCATCGAGCCGCTCGAGCTGCCGCTGTCGCGCACCATGCGCTTCCGCGACAGCAACCTCGAGACCGTGCAGCTGGTGAGCCCGCCGAGCGAGTTCGACGGCGTGCTGTCCGACAAGGAGGGCAACGTGCTCGGCACCTGGTCGAGCTTCGCCTACGAGAGCGGCCGCGAGCTCGCCCAGGAAAATCGCGGCGTGCCGATCGACCTGGTGGCCGACATGCTCGACCGGGTGCGCACCGGCCGGGCGCTGCACTCGCTCGAGGCCGAATTCAACGCCATGCCGCTCGCCGGCGCACGCGAGCTCGGCTTGCCCGAGAGCTGGACGCAGCGCCTCGCGCAGCACACTCCGACGCGCCGCCAGGTGCTGGCGGTGGTGCGCCTGGTGGGCGGCTCGCCGGCGGCGCATCTGCTGCAGCAGGGCGATCTGCTGCTCGCGATCGACGGGGAGGTGGTGACGCGCTTCCGCGAGGTGGAGCGGGCCGCCGCCGACAAGGAGCTCCTGCACGTCACCGTGTGGCGCGGCCAGGGCGAGCAGACGCTGGATGTACCGAGCGCGCAGCTGCCGGGCAGCGATCTCGAGCGCGTGGTTCAGTGGGCCGGCGCGACGCTGCAGGCGCCGCATCGCTCCATGAGCGCGCAGCGCGGCATCCCGCCGCGCGGCGTATACGTGGCGTATTTCGCCTATGGGTCGCCGGCGACGCGCTACGGACTCTATCCCGGACGGCGCATCGTCGAAGTCGACGGCGCGCCGACGCCCGATCTCGATACGTTTCTCAAGGCGGTCACCGGCCGGCCCGATCGCTCGTCGGTGCGTCTGAAGACCATCACCTGGAACAACGCGCCCGAGGTCATCACCCTCAAGCTCGACAAGCACTACTGGCCCGCGTACGAGCTCACGCACTCGCCGGGCGGCTGGGCGCGAACCGATCTCGAGTAAATCCCATGGTGCGCGTCGTCAGAGCAACTCAGGTCGAGATCGAGACTGCCGTGCAGGCGCTGCGCAACGGCGAGCTGGTGGCTTTTCCGACGGAAACCGTCTACGGGCTCGGCGCCAACGCGCAGAACCCGGCCGCGGTGCGCCGGATCTTCGAGGCCAAGGGACGCCCGGCCAGCCATCCGGTGATCGTGCACCTCGACAGCCCGCGCTACCTGCATCGCTGGGTGCGCGAAGTGCCGGAGGGCGCGACCAGGCTCGCCGAGGCCTTCTGGCCGGGGCCTCTCACCATGGTCATGCCGCGCGCCCCCCACGTGCACGACGTGGTGACCGGCGGGCAGGACACGATCGCGATCCGCGTGCCGGCGCACCCCATGGCACAGCAGCTGCTCACGGCGTTCGGCGGGGGCATCGCCGCGCCGTCCGCCAACCGCTACGGCCGCCTCTCGCCGACGCGCGCCGAGCACGTGCGCGAGGAGCTCGGCGAGGCGGTGCGCCTGGTGCTCGACGGCGGTGAGTGTCAGCTCGGGCTCGAGTCGACCATCGTGTCCTTCGAGGGCCCGACGGTGCGGCTGCTGCGCCCGGGCAGCGTCACCGCGGGACAGATCCGCGCCGTAGTGGGCGAGCTCGCGACCGGCGCGGCGCACGAGCCGCCGCGTGTCCCGGGAGCCATGCCCAGCCACTACGCGCCCGCGACGCCCATGACCATCGTGCCGGCGGGCGAGGTCGATGCCCAGGCCGATGCCGCTTCCGGCGGGGGCAAGCGCATCGCCGTGCTGGCGCAGCGACTGCCGCTGCGCTCGCACAAGTACGTCACCTGGATCAACGCCGGGCGGCGGCCCGAGAGCTACGGGCACGACCTTTACAATAATCTGCGCACCCTCGACCGGGCCGGCTGTCAGCGCATCCTGGTGCAGGAGGTGCCGGACGGCGAGCGCTGGGACGCGATCCGCGACCGCCTGCGGCGTGCCGCGACCAGCGTTGCCCAGAGCGACGAGGGCAGCGGTACGATGGCGGTGCTGCCGTGAGGGCGGGCGTGCCCGACTGAAGCTCCGAGTGCCCCAGCCGCGATTCATCGACCCGTTCCGGCCCGCAGAGGTGCGCCGCCTGGTGCGCGAGTTCGGCTCGCCGCTCGTGATCCTCGACTGCGAGCGTGTTCGCGTGCAGTACCGCAAGCTCCGTAAGGCGCTGCCGCACGTCGGCCTGCACTACGCGCTCAAACCCCTGCCGCACCCGGCGGTGGTGCGTACCGTGATCGAAGAGGGCGGCTTCCTCGATCTGGCAACCAGTGGCGAGGTTGAGCTCGTCGAGCGTCTCGGGGTTCCCCCCGAGCGCTGCATCCACACCCATCCCATCAAGCGGCCCGCGGACATCGCCAATGCGCTCGAGTTCGGGGTGCGCACCTTCGTTGCCGACAATCCCGACGAGATTCGCAAGTTCGCCCGCCACCGCGACGCGGCGGCGCTGCTGCTGCGCGTCTCCTTTCGCAGCCCGGGTGCGGTATGCGACCTGTCACGCAAGTTCGGCTGCGACCCCGAAGGGGTGCTGGAGCTCTCGCGCCTGGCGGCCGGACTTGGCATCGAGGTGCGCGGGCTGTCGTTTCACGCCGGCTCGCAGGCCCCGGACGCCACCAGGC
>DASQIP010000086.1:0-5470 GCA_035631515.1 Steroidobacteraceae bacterium | reverse complement strand
GACGAAGATCTATGTGGGCAACCTGCCTTTCTCCGCCACTGACGCCGAGGTCCGCGAGCTGTTCGCTCAGCACGGCACCGTCGAGTCCGTAAGCCTCATCACCGACCGCGACACCGGCCGGCCGCGTGGCTTCGGGTTCGTAGAGATGTCGCGCGCCGACGCGTCGCGCGCCATCCAGAACTTGAATGGCAAGGAGCTGGGCGGACGCCCGTTGCGGGTCAACGAGGCCCAGGAGCGCACCGGCGGCGGCGGTGGCAACCGCGGCGGCGGCGCGCCGAAGCGCTGGTAAGCTCTGCCTGTAAGCCAAGGGCCGGCCGTCAGTGCCTCGCGGCATCGGCGGCCGGCCCTTTTTTTGAGTCTGTTGCACACCGCTGACTGTCTGGGGGAGTGGCTCTTCATGGGTAAAGGCGATCCGAGAACGCGCCGCGGCAAGATCTACCAGGGGTCCTTCGGCAAGTCGCGCCCCAAAGACCCGGCAAAAAAGAAGAAGAAGGCCTCCCGGCGCTGATCCCGTCCGCGGGGTCCGCAGGGACCGGCCGCGGCACCCCCTGCCTTCAGGCGAACGGCTCTGCGGTGGCCGGCGCGGGGCGCGTCTTGCGCGCGAGGCAATCCTTGATGAGCTCGAGCGCCGTGCGCTCGCTCGGCGGCAGCTCGGCTGTGGCCGTTCCGAGCGGTGTCGTGCGCGTACCCCAGCGCACCGCGTGGGCACAGAAGGACAGGCCCCCGCCGAAGCCCGGCATCAGGAGCAGCGCCCCGGGACGCACGCGCCCCGCCTCGAGCGCCTCGCACAGCGCCACGGGCACCGTAGCCGCCGACATGTTTCCGTAGCGCTGTACAGTCACGAACACCCGCTCCATCGGTACGTGCGCGCGCTTGGCGACCGCCTCGATGATGCGCAGGTTCGCCTGATGCGGCACCACCAGGTCGACGTCCGCGGGCTGCACGTCGATACGGCGCAGCGCCTCCGCGCACGCCCCCGACATGCCCTGCACGGCTTTCTTGAAGATCTCCTGGCCCTCGAACTGCCAGCGGGTGACGCCGTAGAGCGTTCCGCGGTTGGCGTAACGGCCGCCCATGCCGTGCACGCGCAGAATCTCGCGGGCGTCTCCATAACACCCGAGCTTCTCGGCGAGCACTCCCTCGGCGCGCTCGCTTGACTCGAGCACCACCGCCGCGGCGCCGTCGCCGAACAACACCGCGACGTCCCGGTCGCTCCAGTCCATGAAGGGCGAGATGAGCTCGGCGCCGATCACCAGCGCGTTGCCCACCACGCCGGTACGGATGAGCGCCGTCGCGGTCGACAGGCCGTAGAGAAAGCTGGTGCAGGCGGTGTTGATGTCGTAGGCCGCCGCCCCGTGCGCGCCGATGCGCGCCTGGATGCCGGAGGCCATGTTGGGGACCTGGTCGTCGTAGCTGCAGCTGCCGAACACGATGAGCTCGATGCGGCTGCCGTCGATTCCGGCGCAGGCGAGCGCACGTGCGGCGGCGACCCAGGCGAGCTCGCCCAGGCCCACGTGCGAGATGCGCCGCTCGCGGATCCCCGTACGGGTGACGATCCACTCGTCGCTGGTGTCGAGAATGGTCGACAGATCCTGGTTGCTGAGCACCGCGGGGGGCAGGCATTTTCCCCAACCGGTGATCGCCGCGTGGCTCGCTGGCGCTGTGGCGCTCATGGGAGACGGCAAGGATAGCAGGGGCGACTACAATCGGGGCGGGTTGAGCGGAGCACTGCCGGGATTCGCATCGGCAGGCGCACTGCGCCCTGAGGGCCGCTAACGGCGCGGCGCCGAGTCGGGCGCGTAGTCGAAGGAATCGAAGTAGAGCCGCTGCACCGGCAGGCCGTGCCGCGGGAAGCTCGCGCGCATCGCCTCGATCATCGCCGGGGGTCCGGCGGCGTAGACCTCGAAGCCGCTCAACTCCGGATGATCGGCGAGCACCGCATCGTGCACCCAGCCGGTGCGGTGGTGCTGCGCCTCGGCGCGGGTCGCCTCCGAGAGCACCGCGGTGAATGTGAGCTGCGGGTTGAGGCGGCTCCAGCCGAGGACGCGCTGCTCCTCGTAGAGGTCCGCGGCATGGCGCGCACCCCAGTAGAAGTGGATGTCGCGGCGGATGCCGGTCTCGAGCACGTGCCGCAGCATCGACTTGAGCGGCGCGAAGCCGGTGCCGCCGCCGACCATGATGATGGGCGAGGTCCCCGGCCGGTAGCTGAATTGCCCCATGGGCCCCTCGATGCGCAGCAGCGAGCCTGCCCGCAGAGCAGAGCCGGGCGCGTCCGCGACCGCGGCGGCGCCGTCCGCGGGCGCGCCGTCGGCGGGGACGCCGAACAGGCGCTGCGTGAAGCCGCCGCCGGCGACGCGCCGCACGTGCAGCTCGAGCAGGCCGGCATCGTGGGGCGGGCAGGCGATCGAGAAGCTGCGCCGCCGGCCTTCCCCGAGCAGCACGTCGAGGTACTGACCCGGGTGAAAGCGCAGGCGCTCCACCGCCGGCAGCTGCAGCAGCACCTCGAGCACGTCGGGGGCGAGCGGCGTGAGGCGCGCGATCCGGCACGGCAGCGTCTTGATCTCAACGTCGGCCACGCTCGCGATGAGCCGCGCTTCGACCACGAGATCCGAGCGCGGCCGCGCCTGGCAGAGCAGCACCAGGCCGCTCGCGGCCTCTGCGTCGGTCACGCCGAGCGGGCGGCCGTTCGGGTAGTGAATCTCCCCCGCGACGAGCCGCGCGCGGCAGGAGCTGCAATGACCCGACTTGCAGCTGTGCGGCAGATTGAGCCCGGCGGCAAGCGCCGCCTGCAGCACGGGCTCACCGGCGGCCACCCGCAGGGTGCGGCCGTGGGGCTCGATGCGTACGCTATGCTCGCCGTCGGACACGTTCGCGGGGGCCTTTCGCTGCAACGATCACCTGAGGTGCCGGCGAATAGACTAGACGCGCGGGGCACCCGTGGCCAAGGAGACCGCAGGCGTGACTCTTGCCGGCTGCTCACTGCCACGGCATCCTCAGCGCAGCATGCGCATCGCCTTCACGAAGATGCACGGGGTCGGTAACGACTTCGTCGTGTTCGATTCGCCCCCCGATTCGGTCCTCGAGCCCGCGAGCCTCAAGGCCCTCGCCGACCGCCGCACCGGCGTCGGCTTCGATCAGGCGCTCATCCTCGAGCCGCCGCGGCGCGCCGGCACTGCCGTCTACTACCGGGTCTTCAACGCCGACGGCGACGAGGTCGAGCAGTGCGGCAACGGCGCGCGCTGTATCGCCGCGCTCCTGCACCGGCGCGGGCGCACCCGCGCAGGCCGGGTGACGCTCGAGAGCCCCGCCGGGGTGGTCGAGGCCGAGGTCACCGGCGCGGCGGGCGTCGCGGTCGACATGGGCGTCCCCGACTTCGATCCGCGCTCGCTGCCGTTCGAGGCGCCCGCCGAGGCCGACCTCTATGCGCTCGAGGTCGGCGGCCGCACGCTCGAGATCGGCGCGGTCTCGCTCGGCAACCCGCACGCGGTGCTGACGGTTCCCGCGGTCGATGCGGCGCCGGTCGCTACGCTCGGGCCTGCGATCGAGCGTCACACGCGCTTCCCGCGGCGGGTGAACGCCGGGTTCCTCGAGATCGTCGACCGCACGCGGCTCAAGCTGCGCGTCTACGAGCGCGGCGCCGGCGAGACGCTCGCCTGCGGCACGGGTGCCTGCGCCGCGGCCGCGGTGGCGCGGCGCCGCGGGCTCATCGAGCCCGAGGTGCGCGTCGGGATGCGCGGCGGCGAGTTGCGCGTAAACTGGGCGGGGCCTGGTGCGCACATCCGCCTCAGCGGCCCGGCCGAGGTCTCCTTCGAAGGTCACGTCGAGGTCTAGAAAGGCGAGGTCCGAAAGTCATGACAACGAGAGAAGCCCGGGGACTGAGCGCAATCGAGTCGGAAGAGGAGACGATCGCCGTCTACCTGCAGCGCAATCCCGATTTCTTCGAGCGCCATCAGGCCGTGCTCGCGCGCCTCAAGCTGCCGCACGCGCGCGGCGGCGCCGCGGTCTCGCTGGTCGAGCGCCAGATCGAGGTGCTGCGCGAGAAGCTCGCCGCCCTGGAGGGCAGGCTCGCCGAACTGCTGCGCACCGCGCGCGCCAACGACGCCATCGCCGAGCGCCTGCACCGCTTCACGCGGCGGCTGCTGCGCGCGGTGCCGCGCGCCGAGGCGATCGCCCGCATCGAGGCGGGGCTGCGCGAGGACTTCGACGCCTTCCACGCGGCGCTGGTGCTGATCGGCCCGCACGCGGGCCTGCCGGAACAGAAGTTCGTGCGCGTCGTGTCCCCCGACGATCCGAACCTGAAATCCTTCGAGAGCCTGTTCGCGAGCGGCAAGCCGCGCTGCGGCCAGGCGCGCGACTCGCAGCGCGAGTTCCTGTTCGGTCCCGAGGGCCCGGAGATCGGCTCGGTGGCGCTGGTGCCGCTCGGGCACAAGGGCTCGATCGGGCTGCTCGCGCTCGGCAGCGTCGACCGCGACCGCTTCCACCCGGGCATGAGCACCGAGTTCCTCGCCCGCATGGCGGACCTGATCGCGGATGCCCTGACCGCGACCGACGCAGCCTGAAGGGTGCACCGCTCGCTCCAGGGCCACATGCCATGACGCCGGCGGCGCTCGAGTGCCTCGCGCGCTTCCGCCGCTACCTCGCTTCCGAGCGGCGGCTCTCGGCGCATACCGACGAGGCCTACGCGCGCGACCTCGGGGCGCTGGTGCGGTTCTGCGACCGGTTGGGAGTCGCCGACTGGGACACCCTCGACAGCCAGCACCTGCGTACCTTCGCCGCCCACTCGCACGCCGGGGGCCTGGGTCCCCGCAGCGTCCAGCGGCGGCTGTCGGCGGTGCGCAGCTTCTACGAATTCCTGCTGCGCGAGGCGCGGGCCGCGGCCGCAGCCAGCAAGCGCAGCCGGCGCGCCCGGGGCGTGCGCGCGAATCCGGCGCTCGGGGTGCGCGCCCCGAAGGCCGGGCGCCGCCTGCCGCACACGCTGGATGCCGACCAGATGGGGCGCCTGCTCGAGATCCCCGCGGGCGGGGGTCTCACGGCGCGCGACCGCGCGCTGATGGAGCTCCTCTACTCCTCGGGCCTGCGGCTCGCGGAGCTCGTCGGACTCGATGTCACCGACCTCGACCTCAAGGACCGCACCGTGCGGGTGCTCGGCAAGGGCAGCAAGTCGCGCATCCTGCCGGTCGGGCGGCTGGCGCTCGCGGCGCTGCGTGCCTGGCTCAGGGAGCGTGCCGCGCTCGCGGCCACCGGGGAGCCGGCGCTGTTCGTCGGACGCTCGGGCAAGCGCCTCGGTCCACGTGCCATTCAGACGCGCATCGACTACTGGGCGAAACGTCAGGGCTTAGGGGTGCACGTCCATCCGCACATGTTCCGGCATTCCTTCGCCTCGCACCTGCTCGAATCGGGCGGTGAGCTGCGCGGCGTGCAGGAGCTGCTCGGCCACGCCGACATCTCCACCACCCAGATCTACACCCAC
>DASQIP010000085.1:0-30248 GCA_035631515.1 Steroidobacteraceae bacterium | reverse complement strand
TTCAGCCCGAAGGCAGGATTCGATCCCGGGATCAGCTGGATGCTCGAGATCGCCGCCTGCGGAATCAGGTCCCAGTTCACGACGTCGCCGAAGGGCTCGTTCACCCGCACCCCGTCCTGGAACACCGACAGACCCTCGGGCGTGCCGAGCAGCGCCGAGGCGGTAAAGCCGCGAAAGGCGATGTCCGGCTGGAAGGGGTTGCCTTGAGCGGCGTTGGCGCTGACGCTGCCGGCAGTCTCGTTGAGGTACTCGGCGGCGGTCGAGTGATGCGCCCGCGACAGGGCGCCACTCGTGTAGATCTGCACGTTGGCGGGCACTTCCTCGAGCGGCGCACTCAAGCCCGGCAGCGGCGTCGTGCCGACGACCGTTACGGTGGGCAGCTCGAGCGCCTCCGCGGGATTGCCCGATTGCGGTCCCTGATCCGCCGCGGCCGCGCTGCCCCAGGCGAGGAGCGTCGCGCACGCGACTCCCGGGACGCGTGTGCGGGTGCGGATCAGCTGCCGATGAAAATCGTCGCCGGGTGCTCGAGGCACTCTTTCAGCGCCTGGATCATCGCCGCCGCGTCGTAGCCGTCGACGAAGCGGTGGTCGAAGGACGAGGACAGGTTCATCGTGCGGCGGATCGCGATCGCTCCCTCGAACACCACCGGACGCTCGACCGCGCGGTTGACGCCGACGATCGCCACCTCCGGCGCGTTGATGATCGGCGTGCTGGCGATGCCGCCGAGCTTGCCGAGGCTGGTGATCGTGATGGTCGAGCCGCTGAGCTCTTCACGCGTCGCCTTGTTGGTGCGGGCAGCCTCGCTCACGCGGCGCATCTCCGCCGCCAGCTCCCACAGCGAGCGCTGCTGCGCATCGCGCACGACCGGAACCTTGAGTCCGTCCGAGGTCTGGGTCGCGACGCCGAGATGCACGGCCGCGTGGCGCACGATCACGCCGCGCTCGGCGTCGTAGTGCGCATTGCACTGCGGGAAATCCTTCAGCACGCGCACCAGCGCCAGCGCCAGGAACGGCAGGTAGGTGAGTCCCGGGGTGCCGCTCGCGAGCTTGCTGTTGAGATGCCGGCGCAGCCCCTCGAGCTCGGTGATGTCGAGCTCCTCGACGTAGGCGAAGTGGGGAATGTTGCGCTTCGCCTCGCTCAGGCGCTGCGCGATGAGGCGCCGCACGCCGATCACCTTGATCTCCTCGGTGGCGCCCGGCGCACGCGCTTCCCGCTTCGCCGCCGGAACCGCCCGCGGCGCGGACCGCAGCGGCACCGGCTGTCCGGGCGCGCCGCGCGCGACGAAGGCATCGAGGTCCTTCGATACGATGCGCCCGCTCGGACCCGAGCCCGCGACCTCGCGCAGATCGATACCCGCCTCGTGGGCACGGCGCCGGATCGCCGGGGACGTGGCGATGCGCCCGCGCGCGGCGGCGGCCGCCACGTGCGCCTCGAGAGCCGCGCCCGCGCCGCGGCCGTTGCCGCTGCGCGCCGCGGCGGGTGCGCCCGGGGCCGCGGCGCCCGGCGCAGCCGCAGGGGGCGCTTCGGCCCGCGCCTCGGTCTCGAGCACGATCAGCTCCGCTCCCACGGCCACCCGGTCGCCGGGCTCGCCGGTCGTCGCCAGGACGCGTCCGCTCACCGGCGCCGGCACTTCCACCGCCGCCTTCTCGGTCATCACCTCGACGACCACGTCGTCCTCCGCCACCGTGTCGCCCGGCTTGACGCGCCAGCCGACGATCTCCGCCTCGACGGTACCCTCGCCGAGATCCGGCAGCTTGAACACGTATCTGCTCATGCGGCCTCCATCACCTGTCTGAGCGCCGCGGCGATCCGCGCCTGTCCCGGAAAGTAGTCCCACTCGAAGGCGTGCGGATAAGGCGTGTCCCAGCCCGCGACCCGCAGCACCGGCGCCTCGAGATTCCAGAAACAGTGCTCCTGAACCGTGGCGACCAGCTCCGCGCCGTAGCCGCTGAAGCGCGTCGCCTCGTGCACCACCACGCAGCGGCCGGTCTTGCAGACCGAGGTGCAGAGCGTGTCGACGTCGAGCGGCGCCATGGTGCGCACGTCGACGATCTCGGCATCGACACCTGCGGCGCGCACCGCCGCCTCGGCGACGTGCACCATGGTGCCGTAGGTGAGCACGCTCAGGTCCTTGCCGGTGCGCACCACCTCGGCACGCCCGAGCGGCACGGTGTAGTGGCCTTCCGGCACCTCGCCGCGCGGATGCGCGCTCCAAGGCACCGCGGGCTTGTGCGGGTCGCCGTCGAATGGGCCGTTATAGAGGCGCTTGGGCTCGAAGAACACCACCGGGTCCTCGCCCTCGATCGCGGCGATGAGGAGCCCCTTTGCATCGTAGGGATTCGAAGGCATCACGACCTTCACGCCGCAGACGTGCGTGAACACCGCCTCCGGGCTCTGCGAGTGGGTCTGGCCGCCGCGGATACCGCCGCCGCAGGGGGTGCGGATGGTCACCGGAGCGGAAAAGTCGCCCGCCGAGCGGTAGCGCAGCCGCGCGAGCTCGCTCACCACCTGGTCGTAGCCGGGATAGATGTAATCGGCGAACTGAATCTCGGCCACGGGCTTCAGGCCGTTCACGCCCATGCCGATGGCGGTCGCGATGATCCCGCCCTCGGCGATCGGAGTGTCGAGCACGCGATGCTCGCCGTGCTTGCGCTGCAGCCCTTCGGTGGCGCGGAACACGCCGCCGAAGTAACCGACGTCCTCGCCGAGGACGACGACACGCGGATCGCGCTCGAGCATCACGTCCATGGCGGAGTTGAGCGCCTGGACCATGTTCATGCGCGCCATCGGCTCACCTCTTGCCGGCGGCGGACGGGGCCGGCGCGGCGCCGCGCGCTTCGCCCTGCGCCTCGCGCAGCGCACGCAACTCGCGCTGCTGCTCCTTGAGGTTGGGCGGCATGTCCCTGAAGACGTCCTCGAACATCGTGAGCGGGTCGAGAGCCGGGCCCCCGGTCAGCGTGCCGTAGCTCTCCGCCTCCTTCCAGCACGCGGTGACGTGTGCCTCGAGCTCCTTCTCGAGTCGCGCGTGCCGCTCCTCGGACCACTCGCCGAGCGTGATCAGGTGCTGTTTGAGGCGCGTGATCGGATCGCCGAGCGGCCACGCGCGCCACTCCTCCTTGGGACGGTAGCGCGCCGGATCGTCGCTGGTGGAGTGCGCGGCGGCGCGGTAGGTCACGAGCTCGATGAGCGTCGGCCCGCCGCTCTGGCGCGCACGCTGCGCGGCCCACTGCGTCACGGCATGTACCGCGAGGAAATCGTTGCCGTCGACGCGCAGGCCGGGGATGCCGTAGCCCGGGCCGCGCTGCGCGAAGGTCTTGTGCTCGCCGCCGGCGAAGCCCTGGAAGGTGGAGATGGCCCACTGGTTGTTCACCAGGTTGAGAATCACCGGCGCCTGGTACACGGCGGCGAACGTCATGGCGTAGTGAAAGTCGGCCTCGGCGCTCGAGCCCTCGCCGATCCAGCTCGAGGCGATCCGCTCCTCGCCCTTGATGGCCGCGGCCATCGCCCAACCCACCGCCTGCGGGAACTGCGTGGCGAGATTGCCGGAGATCGTGAAGATATTGCCGCTGCCCCAATGATACATAATGGGCATCTGGCGGCCCTTGCACATGTCGTGCGTGTTGGAGAGGCACTGACACATGAGGTCGACCAGGTTGCGGCCGCGCACCACCTGCAGGCCCTGCTGGCGGTACGAGGGAAACAGCATGTCGGTGGGCTGCAACGCCATGCCGGCGGCCACCGCCACCGCCTCCTCGCCGGTCGACTTGATATAGAAGGAGATGCGCCCCTGGCGCTGGATCTTCTGCATCCGGTCGTCGAAGAGGCGCGTGAGCAGCATGTGGCGCAGGCCCACCTGCAGATCGCCGGGCTCGAGGTGCGGGTTCCAGGGGCCGACGGCGCGGTGGTCGGCATCGAGCACGCGCACCATCTCGAGCGACAGAGCCTCGATGTCGCGCACCGAGGCGGTGACATCCGGGCGGCTCACGGCGCCGGCGGGCGAGATCTGCACGTAGCTGAAGTCGGGCTCCTGCCCGGGACGTGCCGGCGGGCAGGGAACGTGCAGGCGCGAGCGTGGGGTCATGGTGGGCCGGGCGGCTCAGGTTGCAATTGCGGGGATCGCTTCGGCAGGATTGTAATCGCCTCACACCGGTAACACTACGAGTGAGGATACTCGTGAAGCCCAGAGCCACATTCCGGGGTGTCGTGCTGCGCGCTGCGGCGTCGCGGCCCGCGCCACAGCCCGCACCCGCCGCCACGGGAGCGGTGCGCGTGCGCGTCGCGCGCGAGGTGGCCGGGCGTGGCGGCAAGGGCGTCTCGGTGATCCGCGGGCTGCCGCTCGGCCGTGAGGCGCTCGAGGAGCTGGCCACGCGCTTGAAGCGCCTGTGCGGTGCGGGCGGTGCGGTCCGGGACGGCGTGATCGAGATCCAGGGCGAGCACCGCGACCGGCTGGTCGCAGAGCTCGAGAAGCTCGGCTATGCGGCGAAGCGCGCCGGGGGCTGAGCAGCGCGGGGCGGCGTAAAAATCCGTTGGCGAATCCGAGCCGGGACTTGCGGTACAGTACGGGTTTGCACCGGAGCGGGGGTGTGAAGTGAACGATGTGAACTACGACCCAGACGTGGCACCGGCGACCAGAGGCGGGCGCGTGCTGCTCTTTGCCCGCAACTTTTTTCGCCATCCGCTCATGCTCGGCTCGATCGTGCCGAGCTCGCGTTTTCTCATCCGCGAGCTGCTGCACCCCGTCGACTGGAACCGTGCGCGCGTAATCGTCGAGTACGGCCCCGGGGTCGGCGTCATCACCGCCGAGGTGCTGCGCCGCATGCGCCCCGATGCGCTCCTCATCGCGATCGAGATGAACCCGGACTTCGTCGGCTATCTGCGCGGCGCGTTGACCGATCCGCGGCTGCGCGTGGTCGAGGGATCGGCGGAGTGGGTCGACGAGATCCTCGGCCGCTTCGGCCGGCAGCAGGCCGACTACATCATCTCCGGCATCCCCTTCAGCACGATTCCCGCGCCGCTGCGCGAGAGCATCCTGCGCAAGACGCGCGCGGTGCTGGCGCCGCGCGGCGCGTTTCTCGTCTACCAGTTCTCGACGCGCGTGCTGGAAGACCTGCGGCGCATCTTCGGCTATGTCGGGCGCAAGTTCGAGCCGCTCAACGTGCTGCCGGCGCACCTGTTCTTCTGTCAGTCCGCGGTCGTCTGAGCGCCGGGATCCGCGCTTTGATGCGAGCCCGACGACTAACGCGCGCGTAGCGCCCGCAGCAGCTCCTCGCCGAAGTAGCCCGGCGGAATGGGGCCCTCCTTCATGAGCGCGAGGTGGAAGCGCTGCGGCGAGTAGCGCGCGCCGAGCTCGAGTTGCGCGCGCCGCCGCAGCGCCAGAATCTGCTCCTTGCCGGCCCGATAGGTGATCGCCTGTGTCGGCCAGCGCGCGTAGCGCGCGATCGCCGCCCGCGCCGCACTGCAGCTCGCCTGTTTGAGGTCGGACTTGAGACTCGCCGCGTCCTGACACGAGCCCGGCAGAAAATCGACCACCTCGGAGAACAGCGTGACCGCCTCGTCGAATTGCATGCGCCCGGTATGGATCCCGGTGTCGACGCGCACGCGCAGCTCGCGCAGCAGCTTGTCGCGCAGCTGGTAGAGGCGCTCTTCGGGAGCATAGAAGCCGTGCGGCGCGCCGCCTGCCGGTTCCGCCAGCAGCGCCTCGGCGTACAGCGCCCAGCCTTCGGTGGCCATGGAGTCCTGCCACATCGACGCGGAGTCCTCCACCCCGCCGGGCAACAACCAGCGCAGCGGCGAGATCTCCGCGCGGTACTGCGTCATCACCTTGAAATCCCAGTCGTGGCCGGGGAAGCCCTCGTGGGCCGCGATGGCGGGCATGGAGGCGTAGTCGTGCTGCCCGCGCAGCGCCGCGGCGTTGTCCCCCGTGGGTGTGATGTAGAAGCGGCCCGCGCCGCTGCTCTTGAACGGCGGCGCCGGGTAGTAACCCCCGTCGGGAACCGAAGCCCGCAGCGGCGGCGGCGTCGAGAGCACGTCGAGGCGGTAGTCGGCGGGCACGTCGAAGAGTCCCGTAGTGCGGGCGTAGGCGACGAGGCGCGCGCCCGCGCGCCGGTAGCCCTCGAGCATCTCGGCATCGCTCTGCGGCGCGTTGCGGCTCAACTCACCGAACACCGTGCGCACGATCGCGGCGCCGCCGCCGGCCGTCGGCCACTCGTGGCTCGCGGCGATCGCGCGCGCCAGCACGATCATCTCGGCACGCGTCGCCTCCACCGCCGGCCACGATTGTACGAACAGCTCGCCGGCGCTGCTGGTGAGACGCAGATTGTTGTGCAGCGCCCAGTCGTACTCAGCCTCGCCGAGCGCGAAGCGGTCGGTGCGGTACGCGGCCTTGAGTGCGGGCTCGCCGCCGTCCGGCGCCGCGAAGAACACCTCGGCGATCATGGCCGAGAGGTGCCGGTAAGCGGCGGCGGCGGCCGCGCCGGCGTCGGCGAGATCGTGCAGCAGTGCGGTGCGTTGCGCCGGAGCGATGGCGGCGGCTGCGAGCTGCGGCAGTGTGCTCTCGAAGTAATCGGCGTCGGCCGCGGCGCTCTTCACCCCGAAGTCGAGCAGAACGCGGCCGTCGGGTACGTTGTGCGCGGCGACACCCGCGGCCAGCTGCCGCTCCGCGGTGGCGAGGTAGCCCGGCACCGCCCGCACGCGCGCAACGACCGCCTGCCACTCCGCCTCGGTGCCGTAGGCCGGCCCGCTGCCCGCCGTCATGCCCTGGAGCTGCCAGTCGACGCCGCGCACCGGCTCATCCACATAGGCGTCGAGCGACTTCTGCTGGTGGCGGCGCACGTTGTGCTGGTGCTCGAGAAAGGCGATCTCGGCGAGCGCAACCGAGCGATCGATGCGCCGCCGCGGCGACAGCCCCGCGGGCGCCAGGTGCGCGAAGCGCGCGCGGAACTCCGCGAGCCGCGCGTCCTCGGCGCGCAGGCCTTGCGGCGAATAATCGCGCAGCTGCCCGTCGACGCCGGCGAGCTGCGGGTCGAATGCGGCACCGCCCAGGTAGGTTGCGACCACCGGGAAGCGCCCGAGGAAATAAACCACGTAGTCGTGCTCGACCTGCGCGAAGCGCGCATCCGCCCAGGGCCGCCTCTGCAGCGGTTGCGCCACGGGTGCGCGCGGGCGGGTCGCCGGTGTGCCGGGCGGCGGGGCGGCCGGCACGGCGGGAGCCGCCACCGTCGGGGCCGGCGGCGACGCCGGAGCCTGCGCGAGCACGCTGCCGCCAAGCAGTCCCGAGGCAAGGAGCGGCGCGACCGCGGTTGCGAGGCGGATGCGAGGCACGACGGGTCCGTCACTCCCAGGGCGCGCGCGGCGCGGTGCGACAGCGGCGAAGCATACCCTTACCGCTGCCGCAGCGCCGACGGCGCCGGGACGTTGACAGCCTCGTCTGCGGGCGAGGATGCTCCGCGCATGAGGGTTGCCCCATGAGCACACTGTGGCTCGGAACTCGTAAGGGCTTGTTTGCGCTGCGCGCCGACGCGCGGCGGCGCACCTGGAAGCTCGCCGGCCCGCAGTTCCTCGGGCACATCGTCCATCACGTCGTGCAGGATCCGCGCGCGCCGCGCACGGTGCTGCTGGCGGCCAGGACCGGGCACCTGGGTCCCACGGTGTTCCGCTCGAACGATCGCGGGCGCACCTGGCGCGAGGCCGCGCAACCGCCGGCGTTCCGCAAGGCCGCAGACGGCGAGCAGGCGCGCGCCGTCGAGCGCGTGTTCTGGCTGACGCCGGGGCACGCAGCCGAGCCCGGCGTGTGGTATGCCGGCAGCTCTCCGGCGGGATTGTTCCGCTCAGCCGACGGCGGCGAGCGCTGGGAGCCGGTCGCCGGCTTCAACGACCATCCGATGCGCGGCAAGTGGGTCCTCAATGGCACCCCCGACGGGGAGTTCCTGCACTCGATCCTGGTGGACCCGCTCGATGCGCGGCATCTCTACATCGGGATCTCGGTCGGCGGCGTGTTCGAATCGACCGACGGCGGTGCCGACTGGGCACCGCTCAATGAAGGGGTCGCGGCCGACTTCCTGCCCGACCCGAACGCGCCCTTCGGCCACGATCCGCATTGCATCGCACAGCACCCCGCGAAGCCCGAGCGCCTCTACCAGCAGAATCACTGCGGCATCTACCGGCTCGACCGTCCGGCGCGCCGCTGGCAGCGCATCGGCACGGCCATGCCGAAGAAGATCGGCGACATCGGCTTTCCGATCGTGCTGCATCCCGCCGATCCCGACACCGCGTGGGTGTTGCCGATGGACGGCCAGACGGTGTGGCCACGCACCTCGATCGACGGGCGGCCGGCCGTGTACCGCACCCGCGACGCCGGCCGCAGCTGGCAGCGGCTCGATCGCGGGCTGCCGCAAGGGCGCGCCTGGCTCACGGTGCTGCGCCAGGCCATGTGCGCCGACCGTGAGGCGCGCACCGGGCTGTACTTCGGCACGACCAGCGGCGACGTCTGGGCGAGCAGCAACGCCGGCGACAGCTGGCGCTGCATCGCGCGCCACCTGCCGGAGATCTACTCCGTCACTCACGCGAGCTGAGGCGCCGATGAGCTGCACCATTCGCATCGCGAGCCCCCTGCACTCCTACACCGCGGGCGCATCCCGGATCGAAGGGCGCGGCGCCACGATCGCGGAGGTGCTCGGCGATCTCGAGCGGCGCTTCCCCGGCATCCGCTTCCGCATGATCGACGAGCAGGACCGCATCCGCCCGCACCTGCGGCTGTTCGTCAACTCGCAGGAAGCGCGCGATCTCGCGGCGCCGGTGCGCGGCGGCGACACCGTGCACGTGATCTGCGCGCTCTCCGGAGGGTGACAGGATGACGCTCTCGGCGAGCGAGCGTGCCCGCTACCAGCGCCACCTGTCCCTCGGGGAGATCGGTGCCGCGGGGCAGGAGAAGCTCAAGGCGGCGCGGGTGCTGATCGTGGGCGCGGGCGGTCTCGGCTCGCCGGCGGCGCTGTATCTGGCGGCCGCGGGCTGCGGTACGCTCGGGCTCGTCGATTTCGACCGGGTCGACCTCTCGAACCTGCAGCGCCAGGTGCTGTTCGACAGCGCCGCGCTCGGCCAGCCGAAGGCCGAGGCCGGGCAGGCACGGCTCGCCGCCCTCAACCCCGAGATCCGCGTCGTCGCCCACGCGCTCGAGCTCAGGGCGGCCAACGTGCGCGCGCTGCTATCGGACTACGATCTGGTCATCGACGGCAGCGACCGGCTCTCCACCCGCTACCTCGTGAACGACGCGTGCGTGCTGCTCGGGCGGCCGCTGATCTCGGCGGCGATTCACCGCTTCGAGGGTCAGCTCATGACCTACGTGCCGGGGCGCGGCCCGTGCTACCGGTGCCTGTTTCCGCAGGCCCCGGACGGTGTGGTCGCCAACTGCGCCGAGGCGGGCGTCCTTGGCGTGCTGCCCGGGGTGCTCGGGACGCTCGAGGCCACCGAGGCGATCAAGCTCATCACCGGCGTCGGCACCCCGCTCGCAGGCAGACTCCTCACCTACGATGCGCTCGAGCTGCGCTTTCAGGAGTTCCGCGTCGAGCGGCGGCGCGACTGCGCCGTATGCGGCGATGCCCCGACGATCACGGAGCCGCGCGATCCGCCCCCGCCCCCGCCCCCGGCGCAGGACGGCGTGCGCCGCCTGACGCCGCGCGCGCTCCACGCGCAGCTCGCTCCGGGAGGCGGAGCGGCCCCGCCGCTCATCGACGTGCGCGAGCCGTGGGAGTACGAGAGCGGCCACCTGCCCGACGCCGTCAACATTCCGCTCGGCGAGCTGCCGCAGCGGCTTGCCGAGATCCCGCGCGCCGCGAGCGCGGTGTTCATCTGCCGCAGCGGCGGCCGGAGCATGCGTGCCTGCAGGCTGGCGCTCGAGGCGGGCATCGCGGCGCCCGCCAATCTCGAGGGAGGAATGCTCGCCTGGGCGGCCGACGTCGACCCGACGATGCCGGTGGGCTGAGGTCTCTTCAGGATCCGGAAGTACGCGACCTGGCGAAGCACGGCGCGCGTGGCGGCTCGGCCGGGAGCACGATGCTGCGCTTGAGCAGCGCGAGCGCCGCCTGCGGCTCGTCGACGAAGGCGAACAGGCCGAGATCCTCCGCCGCGATGGTGCCGTGGCGCACCAGCGCCTCGAAGTTGATCACTTCCTTCCAGAAGGCCGAGCCGTACAACAGCACCGGAATCGAGCGGTCGAGCTTGCGCGTCTGCGCCAGCGTCAGGACCTCGAACAGCTCGTCGAGCGTGCCGAAGCCGCCGGGAAACGCCACCAGGGCGTGCGCCAGGTGTGCGAACCAGAGCTTGCGCATGAAGAAGTAGTGAAACTCGAACGACAGCTCCGGCGTGATGAAGGGGTTGGGGCGCTGCTCCTGCGGCAGGCCGATGTTGAGTCCGATGCTGCGTCCCCCGGCGAGCGTCGCGCCGCGGTTGGCGGCCTCCATGATCCCGGGTCCCCCGCCCGAGCACACGATGAGGCGCTCGCGACCCGGCAGGCTGAGGCTCCACTCGGTGACGAGGCGCGCGAGCTCGGTCGCCTCGTCGATGTAACGCGCCAGCACGCCGCCGCTGCGGGCGCGCGCCGAGCCGAAGAACACCACGGTCGCGGTGACGCCGGCGTCGCTGAAGGTGCGCAGCGGCGCGAGGTACTCGGACACGATCCGTATCGGGCGTCCCTCGTCCGAGTCGATGAATTTCGGATCGTGGTAAGCCAGCTTCGGGCTGTGCGCCATGGGGTCGGGCTCTTGCGAAGCGGCGGCGCGCCGCGCGAAGCGCTAGTGTGGCAATTCCCTGCGGCACAGTCACCCGGCGCCCCCGGAGCGGGCGCTCCTTCGCACCGCTCCGGGATCCCGACTGCGCTAGGCTACGATGATCGTGTTGCGCCCTGATGGCAGATGCATCGCCTGGCTGATCCCCGCGGTACTCGCGGCGCTGTGCGCCGCGGCGGCGCAGCCGGTCCGGCCGGCAGGCGCCGCCACCATTGCGCCCGCCACCGCACAGCTCACCGCCGTTGCGCCGCTCGACGCGACGACCTCGCTGCTCGTGGTCGCGCCGCATCCGGACGATGAGACGCTCTGCTGTGCGGGAGTCATCCAGCGGGTGGTGCGCGCCGGCGGCCGCGCGAGTGTCGTGTGGATCACGAGCGGCGACGCCTCGTTCCTCGACCTGCTGCTCATCGAGAAGAGCCTGACGCGGAGCGCGGCCCGCCAGCGGGATGTGGCGGCGCGCCGCATGCGCGAGGCACGCGCGGCGACCGCGCTGCTCGGCGTCGCGGGCGACCGCCAGCTGTTTCTCGGTTACCCGGACCGCGGACTGCTCGCGCTCCTCACCGATCATCACGACACGGTGCTCACTTCGCGCTTCACGGGGGCCGCCGCCGTGCCCTACCCCGACGCGCTGTTTCCGGGCCACGTTTACAGCGGCGCGAGTCTCGAGCGCGACTTCGCCGCGGTACTCGAGCGCGTCCGCCCGACGCTGGTGCTCGCGCCGAGCCCGCGCGACTCGCATCCCGACCATCGCGCGGCCGCGCTGCTCGCGGCGCGTGCCCTGGCGGGCCGCGGCGCGCTCCCGGCGCTGCGCTGCTGGATCGTGCACGGCGGCGAAGGCTGGCCGAGTCCGCGCGCGCTCTCGCCGGGTCTGCCCCTGACGCGCGCGCCGCTCCTCGGGGACGTAGCGCTCGCGCCCTTCGAGCTGACGCCCGCGGAGGAGGATCTGAAGCTCGCCGCGGTGCGCGCCTATGCGACGCAGCTCACGACGCTGGCACCGTTCCTGCTGGCCTTCGTGCGCACCACCGAGTCGTTCTCGGCGGCACCGTGAGCGGTCAGCCGCAGGCCCGCGTCACGGTGGGCGCCGCCACCCCTCGAGCCAGCGGTCGAGCGCGCCCGCGATCCGCTCGCGCAGCCGGTCGAGCCAGGCGCGCCGCGGCCACTGGCGGCGGCTGAGCGCGCTCGAGACCGCGAGATCGGCGCCGTAGAGTGCCGCCGCGGCTTGCGCCACGCGGGCATCCGCCACCTCCTGGTTCGCCTCCAGGTTCCACTTGAAGCTCCAGCGATCGAGGTTGCTCGAGCCGATCGACACCCAGTCGTCGCAGACGATCATCTTGGCGTGCAGTACGCGCGGCTGGTACTCGAAGATGCGCACGCCGCTGCGCAGCATCTTGCCGTAGAAGCGCCGCGCGGCCTGCCGCACCCACGGGTGGTCGGTGCGCGCGCTCGGCATCAGCAGCCGCACGTCGACGCCGCGGCGCGCGGCGCGGCGCAGCGCCGTGCGAAAGCGGCGCGACGGGACGAAGTAGGCGCTCACGATCCAGGCGCGCGTGCGCGCCGCGTCGATGCGGGCCACGACGCCGTTGGCGAGCACCGAGTGCTGCCGCGCCTCGCTCAGGGCCAGGCGGCCGAGCGCCCCGCCGGCGAGCGGCGCCAGCGGCGGGTCGGGCAGCGCGAGCTCGGGACCGAGGCGCCGCCAGGTGCGGGCAAAGGCGCGCTGCCAGTCGGCCACCACCGGACCCCGGATCTCGATCATCAGCTCGCGCCACGCATCGGGTCCGGCGAACTCGTCCGCGAGCCCGGCCCCGCCGACGAACGCTACCTGGCCGTCGACCGCGAGCAGCTTGCGATGGTCGCGGCGGAAGTTGCGCAGCCGGTTGCGCCAGCGCAGCGGGTTGAAGATACGCAGCTCCACCCCCGACTCCTCGAGCCACAGGCGGTCGCCGCCCGAGAGCCCGAGAGCGCCGAAGCCATCGAACACCACGCAACAGCGCACCCCGCGCGCACGCGCGCGCGTCAGCGCCTCGATGAATTGCCCCGCGACGCGCCCGGAGCTCACCAGGTACATCTCGAGCAGAACGTGCATCTCAGCCGCGTCGATGGCGGCCAGCATGCGGGCGAAGAACAGCGCACCGCCGTCGAGCAGCCGGAACTCGTTTCCAGGCCGCCACGGCCAGCCGGTGGTATGGGCCTGGCGCCCCCCCGGATCCTCCATTACCGGCACGGCGCTAATGGTGGTGCACCGCGCCGGCACGGTGCTCGAGCGTCACGACCGCGCCGGCGAACAGGTGCAGCATCACGAACCAGGCGAGGCCGCGGGTGAGGAGCACATCGAGCGTCTGGTAAACGGCGCCCTCGGAGTGGGAGTAGTAGCGCAACGCCTCGACGCCGCCGATGAGCAGCGCCGCGGCGGCGATCAGGAGCAGCGCGGGGCCGCGGTGCGCGCGGCGGCTGTCGTCGGCGGCCATGGCGTCCGGCGGAACGCGCAGCCGCGCATACCACCAGGCGATGAGGCCCAGCCCGACGGCGGAGCTCAGGTACTGCAGGATGTGGAATATCTCGCCCCGGTACCAGCCGATCATGACGGTGTCGTTGAGGGCGGGGATGCGCCGCACCGCCCAGCCGTCGGCGTGGGTGAATGAGTCCCACAGCAGGTGCGACCACACGCCGACCAGGACCGCGAGCGGCGCGAACAGCCACTCGGCGACCCGGCGCCTGAAAGGCTCGAGCGCCGTCAGACACAGCCAGCGGGCGCGCGCCGGCAGCAGTGCCGTGAGCGGGTGGCGCAGCAGCACCGCGCCTGCCAGCAGAGCGATGCCGAGCGCCAGATCGACCGTGCACGAGCTGACCAGGCTGTGCGTGTCGAGGCCGAGGCGCAGCGGGCGGCCGCTCGCGCCGAGCGGCAGGTAGTACGGTACGTCGGGGGTCACGGCGCCGATCACGAGCGGCGCCCCGCGCAGGAACCTCACCCTGCGCAGTGGCAGGACGGCGGCCGGGTGAGCCAGGGTGAAGGGCATCGCTGCGTTATCCCCACGCGGCGCCGCGCGCCGTTACCGCGATGCGAAAGTCCCGCCCCACCCAGCCGCTCGCGGCGTGCCGGAACGTCACGTCGATCGAGCGCCCGGCCGCGAGCCGCGTGCTGTCGATCTCGAGCAGGTGCAGGCCGAGCGAGTGGGCGGTCGTCTGCTGCTCGCGCACGTCCTGCCAGCCGTCGAGACCCCAGCGGAACGTGCCCGCCTCACGCAACGCGAGCGTGAGCGCACAGCCCTGCGGCAGCTCGCTCGCCGGCGCGTGCTCGCACCAGACCACGCGCCTGAGCGCCGGCCGCTCGCCGCGGTAGCGCTGCCACACGCTCTCCGGCCGGTCGAACGGGCGTTTCAGAGAGCGCGAGATGAGCAGCTTGATGTACTCGGCGTGGGTCCAGGCGAGGGGCATCGCCCCGCCGGTGGGACGTCCGGGCGCGAGCCCGCGCGCCGGGAGCGGCGCGGCGTCCCACACCTGCTCGGGCAGCATGCCGCCCGCGGAAGCCATGCGCGCCATGGCCGCAATGAGCGGCAGCGGGTCACGCCCCGCCGCGATCTCGTAATGACCGCGCTCGCCGGCGAGCAGCGGCCAGGCGCGGCCGCGCCCGGTACCGTCGTACGCGGTGCCGTCCTCGTGCTCGCCGTAGCCGTCGCCGCTGTAGCGGTGCCAGGCGGGGCCCGCGGGCGTGTCGACCTTGAGGAGCGCATCCGCCAGCCGCACGCTCGCGAGGATCAGCGGATCGTCGGCGCGCCGCAGCCCGAAGCGCACCAGTTGCAGGAAGTCGACGCCGATCTGCTCCGAGACCAGCAGCCCCGGGTCGGTGGCGCGATTCTTGATCGCGAGCACCAGTCCGGGTGGACAGCAGCGGTCGGTGAGCGCCTGCGGCGGCGCGACGCGCACGTAATAGCCCGCGATCCCGAAGCGCCGCGCGAGCGGCGTGTCGGCCACCGCGGTCCAGTCCTCGAGCCGCGCGTTCCAGTAATCGGCGAAGGCGAGCGCGAGGTCGCGCGCCTCCGCGGGCAGGTAAGGCGCTCCCGCGACCAGCGCGGCGATGCAGACGGCGAGCGTGAAGGTGTTGAGTCCCGCGTCCTCCTCCCAGCGGTCCTGGTCGCTCACCGGACCGGTGCGCACCACGAAGGCGAGCGCGCGCCGCACCATGTCGCCGACCTCGATGCCATCGAGCGCACCGCGCTCGCCGAGCGCCGCCGCGAGCAGCACCGGAAACGCGGCCTCATCGAGCTGGATCCCGGACCAGTAGCCCTTGCCTCCGAGCCACTGGTTCTGATTCCAGTGCCCGTCGGCATTCTGCGTGGCGAGCAGGTAGCGCAACGTGTTGTGAGCCTCGGTGGTGGCGCCGACCGCGAGCAGCGCGCCGGCGCATTCCGCCAGGTCGCGCGGCCATACGAGGTGATAGCCCTCGCGCTCCTCGTGCGTGTTGCCCCACGGCACGCTGAGTGACGCCACCATGGCGCCGGGGTAGGTCTTGTCGCGGTGAGTGCGCAGCACCATGGTGGAGGTGCGGAACTGAGTGAGAAGCTCGGCGGGCAGATCCGCCGGCAGTCCCTCGATCGGCGTACCGGCGGCGTGCCAGCCTACCCACGCCGAGCGCTGGCGGCTCCAGCTCGCCTCGAAGGGCTCGGCGAGCGCGGTGAGCGCCAGCGTCGCCGCCGAATCGGCGCTGCTGCCGAAGCCGAGCGCGAGCACCGCCTGGCGCGGCAGCTCACCGAGCAGCGCCACGTTGCCGGGGCCCGCCTCGTCGAACTCCCAGGTCATCGCGCCGTGACGGGAGAAATCCTGCCAGCCGTCGTTCTCGCCCACGTAGCCGGCGCCGCCGCGCGTGAAGGCGTCCGCCTGTGCCGGCGTGGCCGCCGCCAGCGCCAGACCGAACGGCCCCTGCTCGGCCCACAGCACCCGGCGGCCGCGGTAGCTCACCACCGCGGCGCGGTTGCCGAGACCCGTGCCGCCGAGGTGCGGCGCCAGCAGCGCATACGGCCGCAGCGCCGCATCGCCGCTCAATGTCACTTCGATGAGCAGCACGTCGCGATCGTCACACGGCGTCACGCGCAGCATGAGCTCGAAGCGCGCGTGATGGTGGACGATCTTCACGGCGGGCACTCCCCCATCCGCGAGCGCGACGTCGTGCTTCCACATCCGCTTCACTTCGACCCAGAACCCGGCGCCGTCGCCGACGATGAAGCCGAGATCACGGATCTGCGGAATGTCGACCCGCGGGTAGAAGACCTCGTTCACGATGCCGCCGCCGATCGTGAACCACAGGCGCGCCGGACCGAGCGGGCAGCCGACCATCTCCTTGTCGCTGCTGCACCAGGTGGGAGCGAGCCCGGGGCCGCCCGGAGCCGCGCTCATGCGCGGCCCGCCCCGGCGGTCTCAAGACGCGCGCCTGCCCCGCGCCGCTGCCAGATGCGCACGCCGCCGACGAAGGCGTTGCGGTTGTCGCCGCGCCGCGTGCGCGGCGGCAGTTTCTTCAGCCGCCGGGCGTTGCCGCCGCCGAGCACGATGTAGTCGGCCTCGAGCGCCGCCTCGAGGTGCGCGATCACTTCCGCGACCGCGTGGCGCCACTTAAGCGTACCCAGCCGCCGGCGGCCGCGCTCGCCGAGATAGTCCTCGAAGGTGCGCCCGTGGCGGTAGGGCATGTGGCCGATCTCGGTGGGCTCGACCACTCCGTCGATGATCAGCGTCGCGCCGAGCCCGGTGCCGAGCCCGAGAAACAGCATGCACCCGCCGCGATAACTGCCGATGGCCTGCATGGCGGCATCGTTCACGATGCGCACCGGCTTGCCGAAAGCCGCCGCGAAGTCGAAGCCCATCCAGCCCTTGCCGAGATTGTGCGGCTCCGCGGCGATGCGGCCGCGGAACACCAGGCCCGGGTAACCGATCGATACGGCATCCCAGGCCAGCCCGCGGACGCGCTTCAGCACCTTACGCGTCATGCGCTCAGGTCCCAGCCGCCGTCCGGAGGGAAACCTGAAGATCCTGCCGCGGGGAGCGATGCGGAACTTGATGTGGGTGCCACCGACGTCTATCACGAGGATGCGGCGGGGCGCGCGGCGCCCCGGGGCGGTCCGGTTCCCTGGCATGCGCAGATTCTGCGGTGCGGCGTATGCGCATGTAAACCGCCGGCCACCGTCCTGCATCTATCCTGCGAGCGGCGCTGCGTCACCGCGCAAGACAGGAAGGGATCATATGGCTCGGCAATACCTGTGGGCCGCCGCCTGGGCTGCGCTCGTACTGAGTGCCGCCGGCGTCGCCCGCGCCTCGGACGACTCCCTCTCCACGGTCATGGGCTCGATCACGGTGAACGCCGGCGAGCACCGCGGGGATCTCTCCACCGTCAACGGCTCGATTCACGTCGGCGAGCACGCGGTCGTGGGCCACGCGCACACCGTCAACGGCAGCGTCGCCCTCGCCGCGCGTGCCACCGCCGCCGAGGTCAAGACCGTCAACGGTGCCGTGCGCCTCGACGAGGGAGCACAGGTCGGCGGAAGCGTACGTACGGTCAACGGCGCATTGTCGCTCGACCAGGGGGCCGGCGTCGCCGGCGCGCTCACCAACGTCAACGGCGGCATCCGCGTCGGCGCCGCGCATGTCGGGGGCGACGTGGAGACCGTCACCGGCGGCATCGAGATAGGCCCCGACGCGCATGTGGACGGCGGCGTGATCGTGCGCAAGCAGGACTCGAGCGACTCTGACTCGCGCCGTCCGCAACGCATCGTCATCGGTCCGGGCTCGGTCGTGAAGGGCACTCTCAGATTCGAGCGCCCGGTAGAGCTCTACGTGAGCGACCGGGCGACGATCGGGCCGGTCGAGGGGGCGACGCCGATCAAGTTCAGCGGCGACCACCCGCCCGGGTGAGGGCGGGCACTGAGCAGCCGGCGACGGCAAGCGCCTCTCGCCGGCGGCAAAAAAAAGAGCGGCGGGAGGTCAAGTCCCGCCGCTCGAGAGCGTCCGCACTCCGATCAATGAGAGGTCTGGGCGGAAGTGCCCGCGGACGCATTACCCGACGTGTTCGCTTCGGCGCCGTTCGACCCGGCCTGGGCGCCTGCGTCGAAGGACCCGCCGAAAGCGGTCTGGGCGCTCGGCCCCTCGCGCTCCGGCGTCCCGTTGTTGGATGCCGAGGGCTTGTTGCCGCCCGAAGGCTTGCTCGTGCCCGAAGGCTTGCTCGTGCTCGAGGGCTTGTTCGTGCCCGAGGGCTTGCCGGTCGACGCCGGCTGACCACCCGTCACGCCTGCACTCGTTCCGGTGGCGCCCATCGCGCCCAGGCTCATCGCCCCGGCGGGTGCAGATCCAACAGCGCCCATCGCGCCATAGCCCTCGCCCGCGACCGCGCCGGCGACCGCCGATCCCTGGCCGAGGCCCGTGCCGGCCGCGGCGCGTCCATCGGCCGCACCGGCGGCTGCAACACTGCGCCCCGTACCCACGGTCGTAGCCGCGGCGCCGCGCCCATCCGCGGCAATCCGCGAGCCGGCATGCGCACCCGCTTCCGAGCCCGCCTGCGCGGCACCCGTGGCCGAGTTGCGCGCCGCGCCCACGTCGCGGGTCGCTCCGCCCGTGCGGACGGCACCGTGCGCGTGCTCGAATCCGCTCACCTGGGCACCGCCGAAGGGGCTGCCGAAGCCACCGGCTGCGCCGCCCCGTAAGCCACCGCCCAGCAACTGCGCTTGAGCGGGCACGGCTGTGGCAGACAGCAACAGGACCGCGGCGCTCGCGAAAAGATGATTCGCTCTCATGGTCGTCTCCTCTCGAGGCCGCGGCCGATCCGCGACCTTTCAGGGAGTACTACGACGGAGCGCCGCGGATTCTTCCCTCCGCTTGGGTCCCGTTGCGCGTTTTGACTTATTGCGTCTGGAGAGCCAGCGTCTGTGGCGGCGCGAGCTGCACGCCCACCAGCCCGTAGCCGTAGGCCGGATCGGCTCCGGGAGCGCCGGGATGGAGCGCCTGCCGCTCGAGAGCGGTGAGCGCCTCTTCCGCCGCGGCCCTGTCGGGCGAGCGCAGGGCCTGCGCCAGGAGTCCCGCGACGATCGGCGCGGCGAATGACGTACCGCGCACCAGTGCATAGCCCCGCGGCGTGCGCGCCGCCGCCATATCAGCGCCGGGGGCAGCCAATTTCACCTGCGGGCCGCGCTGCGCCTCGGCCAGCACCCGGCGCCGCGCGTCGACGGCGGTGACGCCCACCACTCCGGGCCAGGCGGCCGGATAGAGCGGCGGTGCCGCCGGTCCGTCGTTGCCGACCGCGGCGACGATGAGGTAGCCCCGGGCGACTGCGCCCGCGACGACGCTCTCGAGCGTTCGATTGGGAGGCCCCACCAGGCTCACGTTGATGACCGGCACGCGCTCGTGCACGAGCCAGGCGAACGCCTCGGCGACGTCATCGACCGCGCCGCCCGTGGGACGCCCGCAGAAAACGTCGGCGGCATAGAGCTCGGCGCCGGGAGCTGCGCCCCGAAAGTGGCCCGCGTGTCCCGCGAGCAGCGAAGCGACGGCGGTGCCGTGAACCGCGGCAAGGGGCGCGCCGGCGCAGCCGTGCGCGTGGATCGTCACCGCATCGAGCGCCGCATGGTGCGCATCGACGCCGTCGTCGATCAGTCCCACCCGCACCGCGGCCGGCGCCGGCTCGCTCGCAGCCGCCGCCGCGCCGGCGGCTGACGATGGCGCCACTTCCGCGGCGCGGGCCGGCGCGCCGCTCGGCAGATACACGTGATTGAAGTCGTAGCTGCCGGCAGGATCGAGGTCCTCGAGGCGCGTGAGGGAGCGCGCGGTGTCCCCGGGGGCGTGCAGCACCACGATGCGCGCTCCGAGCTCCCCGAGCGCGCGCTCGCGCACCACGGTGTAGCCCGCCGCGAGCGCCAGCTGCAGTGCGCCCGGCTGCGGCGAGAAGGCGAGCAGCTCCCCGCGCACGATCGGCGCACCGTGCGGGTCGGCCTCGAGCACGTCGCGGTGGCGCCGCAGCAGCTGGCGGATGCGCTGCTGGCGCAGCTCACGCAGGCTCGCGGAGCTGAGCTCACCGAGTGCCGCCGCCGCCTCGCCGCTGAGCGGCGGCAACCCCACCGCCGGCAGTGCCGGCGCGCCCACCGGCGGCAGGGCCGGAAGGCGCACGGCGGGCAGCCCCACCTGCGCCGCCGCCTGCGCAGCGGTACACAACAACAATCCAGCGAGCAGCACATTGCGCACAGCGGCACCTTAATTGAATGTGGCTGTGCGGGGAACAAATGGAAGAAAATCGCTGCCATGAGCGTATTGCCGGCATAGAGCGCGCGCCGTGCAGGAGCTGCGCACGGACCTGGTCGAGCTGTTGCCGCGGCTGCGGCGGTTTGCGCGCGTGCTCGCCCGGAATGCCCACGATGCCGACGACCTGGTGCAGACCGCCATCGAACGTGCGCTCGCGCACGCCGGACAGTTGCGCGCGGACCTGCCGGTCGCCGGCTGGCTGTTCGGCATTCTGCGTCACGCGTGGATCGACGAGCAGCGCGCCCGCGGCCGCCGCGGGCGGCTGTTCGCCGCGGCGGAGTCGGGCGAGCAGGTCGCGGACTCCGCGCACGGCGCGCCGCTCGAGACGCTCGCGGTTCAGGACGCCGTGGCGCGCCTGCCCGAGGAGCAGCGCCTGGCGGTGGCGCTGGTGCTGGTCGAGGGACTCTCTTACAAGGAGGCGGCGCACATCATGGAAGTGCCGATCGGAACACTGACGAGCCGCCTGGCGCGCGCCCGTGAGGCGTTGCAGGCGATGCTCGGTGACGCGACGGAGCATAGCGGATGACTTTCAGCGACGAGACCCTCGGCGCATACGTGGACGGCGAGCTGGATGCCGCGACGCGTGCGGCGCTCGAAGCGGCCATGGCCACCGACCCGCAGCTCGCCGTGCGCATCGCGCGTCAGCGTGCGCTGCGGATGCAGGTGCGGGAGGCGTTCGCGCCCGTGCTCAGCGAGCCCGTGCCGGAGCGGCTGCTGGCCGCCGCGCGCGGCCTACCCGCCGCGGCGCGCCCCGGCAACGTGCTCGCGTTCCCGGCGCGGCCGCGGCCGCGCTGGTCGTGGCCGCAGTGGGGCGCGATCGCCGCGAGCCTCGTCGTCGGCGTGCTGCTCGGGCCACTGCTGCTGCGGCCGTCGGCGCCGCTCGCGACGAGCGGCGGTCGCGTAGTGGCGAGCGGCGTGCTGGCGCGCGCGCTGTCGCAGCAACTGGCGAGTGCCCAGCCGCGCGGCGCCGCGGTCGCGATCGGCGTCAGCTTCCGTGGCAGGAGCGGCGGCTATTGCCGCAGCTTCGTGCTGCACGAGACGCAGTCGCTCGCCGGGCTGGCCTGCCGCGAGGGGCCCGCCTGGGAGGTGGTGGCGCTCGCGCAGAGCGCGGCGCCAGGAAGCGGCGGCTACACGCAGGCGTCCTCCGCCCTGCCGCCCGCCGTGTCGCGCACGCTCGATGAGCTGATCGTGGGCGAGCCGCTCGACGCCGCCGGCGAGGCCGCGGCGCGCGCGCACGACTGGAGACCCTGAGGCCGGCGCCGGTGGCGGCGCGCTCTCAGACCCCGTAGAAGGCCGCCAGGCGCGCGCGCGCCGCGAGGCCCGCGGCGAGGTTGGTGCAGTTGACGACCGCGAGGCGAAAGCCCCCGGGCGGCATTGCATGGGCGGCCGCCGGGCGGTCTTCGTGGAAGGTGATCTGCACGCTGGCCACGTGCGGCATGCGCCGCACCTCCTCGACCAGCTGCGGCGGCGGGTGGCGATACTCCCGGCCGTGGGGGCCGAACAGCGCGACGCTGTAGCCGGTGCGGCGCTCGCGGCTCGCCAGCGTCCAGGTGCCGTCCCGGTAGAGCCCGACCACTGCCTCGAGCCAGCCGGCCTCGTAGAGATCCGGCCACTGGTCGGCAACCCGCAGGTGGGCCTCGATGATGCGATTGCCGATGGTCTCGGCGTTGAACATCCCGGTGTAACCGGCGAGGTGCCGCGCCACCCAGGCGTCCAGGTAATCGGCGAGGGAGTCGCGGCGTCCCGCCTCGATCGTCCAGTAGTCGAAGGTACCGCCGACGCCCGGAACGCCGAGGCAGTGACGCAACCAGCGCGTCTGCCCGCGCTCGACGACGATATCGCTGCTGATGTGATCGCCCTCGAGGAGCGGCATCCAGAAGTGCCCCGCGGTCTCCTCGCGCTCGTAAGTCGCGAGATCGGGGAGCACGCGGCTGCCGACTCCCATGCCGTGCAGGTTGATGATCGGCTTCGAGAACACCGGGAACGACGGCGGACGCACGCCGTGCGGAGCGCATTCGAGGCCCTGCGACTCGGCCACGGAGAGCTTGTTGTAGATCCAGCGGTACGCCGGGTACCACTGGTACGCATCCGGATCCTCGGTGGGAATGCGCACCCCGGGCGGACAGGCGACGCCTGCGAAGTACTGCAGCCGCCAGGGATCGGCTTCGCAGAACGGCATGGCGCGCCGGCCCGTCCTCAGAACAGCCCGGTGATGCGGCCGTTGGCGTCGACGTCGATGCTGTTCGCGGCGGGCACCTTCGGCAGGCCCGGCATGGTCATGACGTCGCCGCAGATCATGACGATGAACTCCGCGCCGGCCGCGAGCCGCACCTCGCGGACGTTCACCACGTGGTTCACCGGCGCGCCCCGCAGCTTCGGGTCGGTGGAGAAGGAGTACTGGGTCTTGGCGACGCACACGGGGTAGTGGCCGTAGCCGGCCTCCTGCAGTTGCTTGATCTGCGCCCGTACCTTGCTGTCCGCGCTGATGTCGCTGGCGTGATAGATCCTGGTGGCGATCGTCTTCATCTTGTCCCACAACGTCGCAGCGTCCTCGTATACGAAGTGGAACCTGCTCGGCTGCTCGCACAGCCGCACGACTTCGCGCGCGAGCTCGAGCGCGCCCTTGCCGCCGTCGGCGAAATGAGTCGCCGGGATGACGCGCACGCCGTGCGCGGCGCCGCGCTCGGTGAGCAGGCGGATCTCCGCGTCGCTATCCTCGGCACGGCGGTTGATGGCCACCGCGCACGGCAGGCCGTAGTGATTGACCACGTTGTCGATGTGGCGCTCGAGGTTCACCGCGCCCTTCTGCAGCGCCGCGAGATTCTCGGCCTTGAGGTCGGCGAGCTCGACGCCGCCGTGGTACTTGAGGGCGCGCACCGTGGTGACGATGACCGCGGCGGACGGCCGCAGGCCCGACTTGCGGCACTTGATGTCGACGAACTTCTCCGCGCCCAGATCGGCGCCGAAGCCGGCTTCGGTCACCACGTAGTCGGCGAGCTTGAGCGCGGTGCGCGTGGCGATCACCGAGTTGCAGCCGTGCGCGATGTTGGCGAACGGTCCGCCGTGGATGAAAGCCGGGTTGTTGGCGAGTGTCTGCACCAGGTTCGGCGCCAGTGCCGCTTTCAGCAGCACCGCCATGGCGCCGTGCGCCTTGACGTCGCGGGCGCGGATGGGCTGCTGGTCGGCGCGGTACCCGACCACGATGTTGCCGAGGCGCTCCTTCAAGTCGGCGAGGCTGGTGGCGAGGCACAGGATCGCCATCACCTCGGAGGCGACCACGATGTCGAAGCCGTCCTCGCGCGGCACGCCGTTGGCGGTGCCGCCGAGCCCCACCACGATCTGGCGCAGCGCCCGGTCGTTCATGTCGACCACGCGCCGCCAGGCGACGCGGCGCACGTCGAAGCCGAGCGGGTTGCCCTGGTAGATGTGGTTGTCGATCATGGCCGCGAGCAGGTTGTTCGCGGCGGCGATCGCGGCGAAATCGCCGGTGAAGTGCAGGTTGATGTCCTCCATCGGGACCACCTGCGAGTAGCCACCCCCCGCGGCGCCGCCCTTGACGCCGAATACCGGGCCGAGCGCCGGCTCGCGCAGGCACAGCATCGCGCGCTTGCCGAGCAGGTTGAGCGCATCGCCCAGCCCGACGGTGGTGGTGGTCTTGCCCTCGCCCGCCGGTGTCGGCGAGATCGCGGTCGTCAGGATCAGCTTGCCGTCCGGCCGGCTGGCGACCTCGGCCACGTAGTCGAGCGACACCTTCGCCTTGTAGTGCCCGTAGGGCTCGAGACTCTCGGCGGGGATCGCGAGCCGCTCGCGCGCCAGCTCGACGATGGGGCGCATACGGGCCTGCTGGGCGATCTCGATGTTGCTGGGGAACGGTGCGGTGGCGGCGGCCGGCGTGCTGGACATGGCGTGTGGCGGCTTTGCGGAAGTTTTGGGCCCGACATGCTACCAGAGGCGCACGGGCCCGTTCGCCTTCCGCGCGAGCCCGTGGCTACAATCGCTCAACACCCGGCGCGGGCAGTACGGCAATGCTGTGGCTCAAAGCTTTCCACGTCGTTTTCGTCGTCACCTGGTTCGCGGGGCTGTTCTACCTGCCGCGGCTGTTCGTCTACCACGTCGCGACCACGGAGCCGCAGGGCCGCGCGCGCTTCGAGGTCATGGAGCGGCGGCTGTACGCGATCATGTCGATCGGGGCCGCCGGCACGGTGCTGTTCGGTGCCGCGATGATCGTCGCGGCGCCCGTGTATCTCGCCTTCCCGTGGCTGCGCGTTAAGCTGCTGCTGGTGGCGGCGCTGATCGCCTATCACTACTGGTGCCGGCGGCTGATGAGCCAGCTGGCGGCCGGGAGCCCGCGCTCGCAGCGCTGGTATCGCTTCTTCAACGAGCTGCCCGGGCTGCTGCTCATCGCCATCGTGGTGCTCGCCGTCGTCAAGCCCTGAAGCGCAGCCTTGCTTCCGCGTCACCAGATCCTGACGCGGTCGTCGGGCTTGATGTAGAGCCTGTCGCCCGGCTTGACGTCGAAGGCCTCGTACCAGGCGTCGATGTTCGGCAGCGGCCCGTTGACGCGGAAGCGGTCGGGACTGTGCACGTCGGACATCACCAGCTCGCGCAGCGCACCGTCGCGGTACTTGGCGCGCCACACCTGCGCGTAGGCGAGGAAGAAGCGCTGCGCGCCGCTCAAGCCGTCGATCACCGGCGCCGGCGCCCCGTGCAGCGAGATGCGGTAGGCCTCGTAGGCCATGTTGAGCCCGCCGAGATCGCCGATGTTCTCGCCGACCGTGTTGGCGCCGTTGACCTTCAGTCCCGGTAACGCCTCGAACGCAGAGTACTCGTGGATGAGCCGCGCGGTGCGTGCGGTGAATACCCGCGCATCCTGCGGCGTCCACCAGTCCTCGAGCCCGCCGTCGGGTCCGAACTTGCGGCCCTGATCGTCGAAGCCGTGGCCGATCTCGTGGCCGATCACCGCGCCGATGGCGCCGAAGTTGACGGCGGCGTCGGCGTTGGGATCGAAGAACGGCGGCTGCAGTATCGCCGCCGGAAACACGATCTCGTTGTTGGAAGGGTTGTAGTAGGCATTGATGTCCTGGGGGTTCATCTGCCATTCGGCGCGGTCCACCGGCTTGTCGAGGCGCGCCAGCTGGTAGTTCCAGTGCCACTCGCCCGCGCGCCGCACGTTGCCGAGCAGGTCGTCGCGGCGGATCACGAGCGCCGAGTAATCCTTCCATTCGTCCGGATAGCCGATCTTGAGCGTGAAGGTGGCGAGTTTCTCGTGCGCGCGCGACTTGGTCGCGGTCGTCATCCAGTCGAGCTCGTCAATGCGCTGGTTGAGCGCGGCCAGCAGGTCCCCCACCAGCGCGAGCATCTTGACCTTCGATTCGGGCGGGAAGTAACGCGCCACGTACAGCCGTCCCACCGGCTCGCCGAGCGCCGCATCGACGTCATCGACCGCGCGCTTCCAGCGCTCGCGCTGCTCCGGCTGACCGCGCAGCGTCTGGCCGTAGAACGCGAAGTGCGCCGCATCGAAACGCTGCGGCAGATAGGACGCATGCACGCTCAGGTACTGGAAGGTGAGCCACGCCTGCAGCGTCGCCACGGGCGTGCGGCTGAAGAGCTGGGCGAGATCGCGGATGGCGCTGAGCTCCGCCAGCACCAGGTCCTGCCGCGAGCCGAGCCCGGCGGACTCGAGAAACGCCGCCCACGGAAAGCCGGGCGCCAGGCTGAGCAGCTGCGGCCGCGTGCGCGGGTTGTAGGTGGCCTCCACGTCGCGCCGCTTCTCGATCGGCCACTGGACCTTCGCCGCGGCCGTCTCGAACGCCATGATGTCGCGCGCCCGGGCGGCGGCGTCCGCGCTACCGCCGAGGCCGAGGATCGTGGCGACGTAGGCGACGTATTTCTCCCTTAGCGCGCGCAGTTGCGGGTCGTCCTTCAGATAGTAGTCACGGTCCGGGAGCCCGAGGCTCGACTCGCTGATCACCACGGCGTAGCGATTCGGGTTGCGCAGATCCGCCGGCAGCTCGAGGTCGAACAGCGAGGCGAATCCCGGCTGCGCGAACAGGCGCGCCAGCGCCTCGCGGGTCGTGGCGTCGGCGATACGCTTCAGATCCGCCTGCGCCGGCGCGAGCCCGCCGGCCTCGATCTGCTGCTCGTCCATGAAGCTCGCGTAGTAGTCGCCGATCTGCTGCGCGGGCGTGCCGGCGGCCGGATGCGCGGCGGCCGCGTCCTCGATGAGCGCGCGGACGCGCTGCGTGGAGAGCTCCTCGAGCGCGTTGAATGGCCCGTAGCTGGAGTGGTCGGGTGGGATGACGAACCTCCCGTACCAGCCGCCGTTCGCAAAGGCGAAGAAATCGTCCCCCGGCCGCACGCTGCGATCGCCCGCCGACAGGTCGAGGCCGCAGTCGCCGATCGCAGCCCGCGCCGCCGGCGCGGCAGCCGCCGCGGGTGGAGCGGCCGCAGGCACCGGGTCCGGCTGGGCAGCGGGAGCGGCGGGGCCGGCCGCACTCTGCGCGGCGGCGGCGGGAGCAGCCGCACTCTGCGCGGCGGCGGGAGCGGCGGCAACGGGCACCGGATTCTCCTTGGCAGGCCTGGCGGCGCATGCCACGAGGGCGGCGATCACCGCCAGCCCCAACAGTGATCTCATCGGATACGCGCCTTCAGCGGGGGAAGGCCGGCATCATACGGCAGCGCCGTCCCACTCGCGCACCAGGTCACGCCATTCGCCGCGCACAGCACTCGGTCTGGCCGCTTCGGAGCCGACGTAGAGAAACCCGACGATCACTTCCCCCGGACCGAGGCCGAGCGACTGCCTGACCTGCGGGTCGTAGGCCGCCCCGCCGGTCTTCCACATGGCGTTGTAACCGAGCGCCAGGGCGGCGAGCATGATGTTTCCGGCCGCGACGCCCGCCGACAGGGTCTGCTCGATGGGCGGGATCTTCACGGCCTCGTTGATGTGCGCCGCGACCACGATGATGAGCGGTGCGCGGAACGCCTTGTCGCGCTCGCGCTGCAGAGACTCCGCGCTCGCCGCCGGCTGCATGCGCGCCAGGTGGCCGGCGAGCAGTTCGCCGAAACGCGCGCGTGCCGCGCCGCGCACCACGAGGAAGCGCCAGGGACGCAGCCGTCCGTGATCGGGGGCGCGCACCGCGCTCGCGAACATGAGCTCGAGGGCGCCCGCATCGGGTGCGGGCTCCGTGAGGGCGGTGGCCGAGCGGCGCGCCACCAGGGCGTCTATGGCTTGCATCACGCCATTGTCGCAGACTTGAGCCCCGTGCTGGCCGTCTCCGAAGCCTGCGAGCGCAACAAGGGGCCGATCCTCGCGGTGCTCGCCCGCGAGCTCGCCGCCAGCCGCTCGGTGCTCGAGATCGGCAGTGGCACGGGCCAGCATGCGGTGCATTTCGCGCGCCGTCTCCCCCATCTCAACTGGCAGCCCACCGAGATCGGTGCCGGGCTCGGTGCGCTCGCGGAGCGCATCCGCCTCGAGGGCCCGCCGAACCTGGCGCCCCCCGTCGTTCTCGACGTGCGTGCGCATCCCTGGCCGGTCGGGCGCGCGGACGCGGTGTTCAGCGCCAACACGCTCCACATCATGGCGTGGGACGCGGTGGAGCAATTCTTCCGCGGCATCGGCACGGTGCTCGCGACGCCCGGGGTGCTGTGCGTCTACGGACCGTTCCGTTACCGGCACAGCTACACGAGCGCGAGCAACGCGGAGTTCGACCGCTTCCTGCGCCGGCGCGATCCCCTGAGCGGCATCCGTGATTTCGAGGCGCTGGACCGCCTCGCTGCAGCCCAGGGGCTCGAGCTCGCCGCCGACCACGCCATGCCGGCCAACAACCAGACCCTGGTATGGCGGCGCCGCAGCGGGGAGTAGAGTTCCCGCCATGGAGCTGCTGACGCCCGAGGAACTGCGCGCCGCGATCCGCACGATCGCCGACTATCCGAAGCCCGGCGTCAAGTTCCGCGACATCACGACGCTGCTGCGCGACGGGCGCGCCTTTCACAGCGTGGTGGAGCTGCTGGCGCGGCCGTGGCTCGCGGCCGGCGTGAACCGCATTGCCGGCATCGAGGCGCGCGGCTTCATTCTCGGCGGCGCGCTCGCCGAGCGCCTCGGCGCGGGCTTCGTGCCGATCCGCAAGAAAGGCAAGCTGCCGCACGCGACGGTGCGCGTGGCCTACTCGCTCGAGTACGGTCTCGACGAGATGGAGATGCACCGCGATGCCGTCGGCGCCGGCGAGGACATCATCCTGGTGGACGATCTGATCGCCACCGGCGGCACGGCTGCCGGCGCGGTGCAGCTGCTGCGCGCGCTCGGCGCGCGCGTGCTGGCGGCGTGCTTCATCGTCGATCTTCCCGATCTCGGCGGCGCGGCGAAGTTGGCGGCTCTCGGCGTGCCCGTGACGGCTCTCGTCTCCTTTCCGGGACACTGAGCAATCTTCAGGTGCCGTTCAGACTAAATTAGTCTTATATATCAATTTGTTATACACCATTTGACCACAACATTACTTTGCGGTCATTTGGCCCTTGTGCGCGGGGAATCCTGTGATAATACGCCCGCCTTGGCGCTTGCTGCGCACTCACACAAATCCTTCTGGAGACTACATCGATGTTCAAGAAGCTCATTCCCGTCATCGCGTTTGCTCTGATCGCCGGCCCGGCGTTCGCCCAGTCGACTCCGGCCCCGGCCTCCTCGACTCCGGCCGCCTCCTCTTCGTCCGCCTCGGACTCGAAGGACATGAAGAAGGAGCATAAGAAGAAGCACCACAAGAAGAGCGAGAAGAGCGAAAAGAGCGAGTCGTCCTCGACCGCTCCGCCGAAGTAAATCTTTTCCGTTGACCTTGAGGAGCCCCGCCGCGAAATCGGCGGGGCTTCTTGCTTTCCAGGGGACGCAAGCAGCGGGCCGGTGCGCAGGGCTTGCAGGGCGCGCGCAAACGGGTTCAAATTCTCCCCATGGACGGGGAGCAACAGGCCGCAATACATCAGGCGCTGATTTCCGTACAACATGCCGTCACGAGCATGACGTTTCCGACCTGCGATCAGCAGGACCTCATCGAGGCCATCGATAGTGTCGAGGAGCAGCTGCACACGAGCCACCCGAACCTCGCGCTCATGTGCCGCTTCCTCAACTCCATCGCGCGCAGCCTGCGGGCACAGCCCGAGGCGCGCGACACGTGCCTCCTGATCGAGGATGCGATCGGCAAGGCGGGCATGCCGAGCACCTGGCAGTCGGGAATCTGACCTGAGTCCGGCGCCGCTGCGTCTCGCACGGCGCGCGCGGCGGGACTGACCTGCCTGCCCGTGCGGGCCTGAGGCGCGTGGTGCGCGGCGGATTTGCGCGTGCCGCGCGGCCCAGTCTAAGTTTGGGGACCGATGATCGCGCCGCTCACCCAGGTCCTGCTGCTGCTCGCCGGCTCGGTCCTGCTGGTGACGCTCGCGCGGCGCCTCGGCCTGCCGACCACCCTCGCCTACCTCGTTCTCGGGCTGCTGCTCGGCCCGCACGCCCTCGCCGTCGTCTCGGACTCGGGTACCACACGGCTGCTGGCCGAGCTCGGCGTCGCGTTCCTGCTGTTCACGCTCGGACTCGAGTTCTCGCTGCCGCGCATGCTGGCGATGCGCGGCGAGGTATTCGGTCTCGGAGCGCTGCAGGTCACGGCCACCGGCGGCGTGTGCGCGCTCATTGCCCACCGGCTCGGCGTCGGCTGGCTGCCGGCGATCGTGCTGGGCGGCGCGGTGGCGATGAGCTCGACCGCGATCCTGCTGCAGCAGCTCACGGAGCGCGCCGAGCTCAATCGCACGCACGGCCGCCTGGCCTTCAGCATGCTGCTGTTCCAGGATCTGGCGTTCGTGCCGTTCCTGGCGCTCGCCGCGGCGCTCGCCCAGGGCGCCGACCACTTCGACCTGGGCGAGAGCCTGGTGGCGGTGTTCGGCGGGGTGCTGTCGATCGTGGCGGTGCTGGCTGCCGGCCGCTGGCTGCTGCGCCCGCTGTTTCACGAGATCGCCCACAGCCGGCTGCGCGAGCTGTTCACGCTCACGGTGCTGCTGGTGGCCCTGGGCTCGGCCTGGGCGTCGCACGTCGCCGGACTGTCGTTCGCGCTCGGCGCCTTCCTCTCGGGGATGATGCTGGCCGAGACCGAGTACCGGCACCAGATCGAGGCGGTCATCCGCCCGTTCCGCGACATACTGCTCGGCCTGTTCTTCATCTCGGTCGGCATGCTG
>DASQIP010000084.1:0-75161 GCA_035631515.1 Steroidobacteraceae bacterium | reverse complement strand
GACCCCCATCTGCGGATGGTTCCAGCGAATCAGTGCCTCGACGCCCAGGAGCGTCCGCTCGTCCGCGCAGTCAAACTTCGGCTGGTAATAGAGTGTCAGCTCATGCTCGTGAATCGCGCGGCGAAGATCGGCCGCCTTGGGGCCCGCCGACCGCCCTGCCTGAAGCGCGGGGTCCGTTCCCGCGGCGGCAATGTGCGATGTGGTCTCCGTCATGGCGGCTTCCAACTCCCAGTGAGGTTCCGTTGGGGAGCATCCTGCCACATCGATTACATCGCTTCTATCGCTTCAATCGTTTTTGTCGACTCAGTCGCATCTGTGAGACGTTATGAAAGCCCTTTGCTTTCGGACGGCGTTTCGATTGACATAACATTCGGCGGCCGACGCGAATCGTCGCGTCAGCTGGTATGCGACCAAGTGATTAAGTGCGGCTCGCGGGCAAGGCTCGTAGCGCATTGGTGTCGCTGGAGATCTTCGTCGCACCAACCGCCGTCGCGGCGCGTGCGTCGATCGCCTGGCGCAACCCGCAACTGATCGAGGGAACGGCCCGTTGAGCGCGGCGCGCGAGCAACTCGATTACCGTCGGCTGTTCGAGCAGTCCCCGGACATCCTTCTCGTGCTGCTCCCCGATGCACCGCGCTTCACGATGGTCGGTGCGACACGCGCGCGGCTCGCTGTGACCCATACGACCTACGAGCAGATCCTCGGTCAGGCGCTGTTTGACGTGTTCCCCGACGCCCCGACGGATCCGGCGGCCACCGGGACTCGCAATCTTCAGGCCTCGCTCGATCGGGTTCTGGCCACCCGCGCACCCGACACCATGGCCGTGCAGAGGTACGACATTCAGGGAGCCGACGGACAGTTCACCACGAGGTACTGGAGCCCCAAGAACATTCCGGTGCTCGATGCAAACGGCGAGATCATCTACATCCTCCATCGGGTTGAGGACGTGACTGAGCTGGTTCGCGCCAGCGAGTCAAACGAAGCGTTGCTCGCCCCGGCACGTGCGCCGGAACGGGAAGTCGTTGCTCGCAGCCGCGAGCTAGGAGCCGCAAACGAAGCCCTGCGCGAAGCAACGGAGAAGCTCAAGGAGCTCGATCGCGCCAAAACGGAGTTCTTCAGCAACGTAAGTCATGAGTTCAGAACCCCGCTCACGCTGATGCTCGGCCCACTGGAAGACGCATTGACCGATAACGCCGAGCCGCTGGGACCTGCGCAGAAGAGTCGGGTCACGCTGGCTCACGACAACGCGCTGCGGCTCCTGAAACTCGTCAACGCACTGCTCGACTTCTCGCGCCTCCAGGCCGGGCGAGCCCAGGCAAGCTTTGCGCCCCTCGACATTGCGCACTTCACCGCCGAGCTCGCAGGGATGTTCGAGTCGGCGGTCGCCAGGACTGCGGTCCGTCTCATCGTCGACTGCCCACCGCTCTCGGAGCCCGTCTGGGCGGATCGCGATATGTGGGAGAAGATCGTCCTCAATCTCGTGTCCAATGCCTTCAAGTTCACCCACGAAGGACAAATCACCGTCCGCCTGCGGGATGAGCCGGCTTGCGTGACACTCGAGGTCGGTGACACCGGCATCGGTATCCCGGAGGTCGAGCTTCCCCGCATTTTCGAGCGCTTCCATCGTGTGACCGGTGTTACAGGCCGCGCCTACGAAGGAACCGGCATCGGTCTCGCCCTGGTTCGCGAGCTGGTCGAGCTCCACGGAGGGAGCGTGAGCGTGACCAGCGCCGTCGGCACTGGCACAAGCTTCCGGGTGCAGCTGCGCAAGGGTTTCTCACATCTACCCGCCGAAGCCGTCGCCCAGCAGGCAGAGGCGGCCCACGTCAGTCGCGAGGCGGCCGCGCACGTCGCCGACGCCGCACGCTGGTTGCGCCTCACTGAGGTGACCGGCACGGTCAGGCAGCTGGCGGACGCCGAGCGACCTGCGATCCGTCCGCGCGTGCTCATCATCGATGACAACGCCGACCTGCGTGAGTACATCGGCTCGCTTCTCGCACCGGCCTACGAGGTCTCGACGGCAAACGATGGTCTCAAAGGTCTCGCCGCCGCGCAGACCGAATTGCCGGACATCATCGTCAGCGATGTCATGATGCCCGGTCTCAACGGGATTGAGCTGGTGCGCGCGCTTCGTGCGGATCCACGCACCGCATCGCTACCTGTGATCCTGGTGTCGGCCCGCGCCGGCCAGGAGGCGGCGATCGAGGGCCTCGATGCCGGCTCCGACGACTATCTGATCAAACCATTCTCGGCGGCGGAGCTCCTCGCCCGCGTGCGCACCCACGTGCAGCTCGCCTTGAAGCGACGCGAATGGATAAGCCTGCTGGAGAGCGCGAATCGCGAGCTCGACGCTTTCACGTACTCAGTGGCCCACGACCTGCGCGCGCCTCTGCGTGGCATCAATGGCATGGCGGAGATCCTGCGCGAGAGCAAGCTCGAGCAGCTGGATCCGGATGGGCAGAAATATCTGCACTTCATCCATGAGTCCGGCAATCGAATGGCGCAACTGATCGAGGATCTGCTGAAGCTCTCACGCATCACCCGCGGCGAGCTGACCCGGCAGTCGCTTGATCTCTCTGGGCTGGTACGCGAGGTCGCGCAGCAGCTGAGCAACGCAAATCCCAAGCGGCGGATGGATCTCGTGGTTGCTGATGGGGTCCGTGCTGCGGGCGATCCTCGCCTGCTGCGTGTCGCCCTGGAAAATCTGCTGGGCAATGCCTGGAAGTTCACGAGCAAGCGAGCGAGCGCGCGCATCGAATTCGGGGTTGAAGAACAACAGGGTGCACCCGTCTACTTCATTCGCGATAACGGCGCCGGCTTCGACATGGCATATGCCGACAAGCTTTTCGGCGTTTTCCAGCGCCTGCACCCGCTCGCGGACTTCGAGGGAACCGGGGTCGGACTGGCGACCGTTCAGCGCATCCTCACAAGACACGGTGGCCGGATATGGGCCGACAGCGCGATCAACAAGGGAGCAACCTTCTTTTTCACGCTGGGCTCGCCTGCAAACGGGGTCGCGGTCGAGAACCCCGCAGAGCGTTCAGCGGTCCCCGCCGAGCCGCGCTAGTTCCCCCACCGGCCGTCAGTGCGCGGCGCTCGTTCACTAGCTGTGACGTCGCGCGCTTTCGTTTTCACAGTTTGACATTAGCGGCTGGGGAGAGTGTGACGCGCATCGCGCAGCGGGTGGGCGGTCCGGGAGCCTAATACTCCGCGCTGTGGAAATATGCCATGAATCCAGGTGATTGCAGACTTAACCGCCGCGCCCGCGGCCGGGTAAGCTGAGGACTCAAGGAGCGCCAGCGCGCTAACCCCGGGGAGGAGACCCTCGGCATGGACGAGCTCAGCACTGAGCAACCGACCCAGGAGACCGCGGCAGCCGCGCTGCGTGTGCTGCTCATCGAGGATTCGCCCGCGGACGTCGAGCTCGCGATCTGGCGTCTGAAACAAGCCGGCTACGCATGCAGCTACCAGTGCGTAGTCAACGAGGTGGAGCTGCGCGCGGCGCTGCGCGCCGGGCTCCCCGATCTCATTCTCTCCGACTTCAGTCTGCCCGGGTTCGACGGGATGTCGGCCCTGGCGATCGCACGCGCCGAGGCGCCCGATGTGCCTTTCATTTTCCTGTCCGGCACCATCGGTGAGGAACGGGCAATCGAGGCGCTGAAGCGCGGCGCCATCGACTATGTGCTGAAGAGCAATCCCAAGCGCCTGGGCCCCTCGGTGAAGCGCGCCCTGGAGGAATGCGCGCTGCGCCGCGAGAACCAGCGCGGCGCGTTGCAGGTCGCGCGCTTGACCGGTGTGCTGCAGATGTTGTCGGGCATCAACTCGGCGCTGGTGCGAATCCACGATCGCAACGAAGTGATGACCGAGACCTGCCGCCTGGCGCGGGGCCGCGGCGGCTACAGCGTCGCGATGGTGGCGCTGATTGATCCGGCCACGCGCATGGCGCGTCCCGTGGGCTGGGCAGGCTACGAGGAATTCCTCGCGAACCCGGGACAGGAGTTTCCGGTGGCCGATCATGAGGGCGCCGATACCAGCCTCATGGGCCGCGTCATTCGTACCGGCGAAGCGATCCTCTGCGAGGACGTCGCGACCTTTGCGCATGCGATTCAGGGTCGCGACCAGCTCGTCGCGGCCGGCGTGCGCTCCCTTGCGGTCCTGCCGCTGCGCGTCGATGGAACGCCGGTCGGCTCCTTCATCTGCGGCAGGGCTCCCGTGGGCGGAATAGACAAAGACGAGCTGCTGCTCCTCGAGGAGGTGGCGGCCAACCTCTCATTCGCCCTCCAGTACCTCGGCAAGCGGGACGAGGTGCACTTTCTCTCCTACTTTGAGCCGCTCACCGGCCTCGCCAAGCGCGCTTTGTTCTGCGAGCGCTTGAGCCGGCTGCTGATGCGCGGTGCCGAGAGCCTGCCGCGCCTCGCCGTGACCGTATTCGACATCGATCACCTGGGCGTCATCAACGATTCGTACGGCCGGCACACCGGCGATCGCCTGCTTCAGTGCGTCGCCGATCGGTTGAAACATCATTTCCCCGACACCGAGCAGCTCGCACACCTGGGCGGGGGAACGTTCGTATGCATGAATGCACTGCCGGGCCGCGTCGACCAGGCATCCCCGGCCCCGCACGATCAGGTGGAGCGGGTGTTTGACCGTTCTTTCGGCGTCGACGGCCGCGAGATTGTCGTCCGCATCAAGAGCGGTCTCGCGTGTTTCCCCGAGGACGGTCAGGAGCCCCATCAGCTGGTGCAGAACGCCGAGGCTGCCCTCAAGGAGGCGAAGTCCCTGGGCGAGCGCTACCTGCATCACCGCATTGAAATGAATTCGGAGCTCGCGCGTCGTGTGGGCCTCGAGCATCGGTTGCGGGCGGCCGTCGACAATCAGCAGTTTGTGCTCTATTACCAGCCCAAGATCGCGTTGCAGACCGGCAAGGTTGCGGGCGTCGAGGCTTTATTGCGCTGGCAGGACCCGGAGAACGGCCTGGTGCCGCCGGGGACGTTCCTGCCGCTGCTCGAGTCAGCGGGGCTGATGGGGGCGACGAGCGCCTGGGTACTGAAGCAGGCGGCGGCTGACTGCCGCGAGTGGCGCCGCAAGGGTCTTGCGCCGCTGAGAATCGCGGTCAACATCTCGCCTCCCGAGCTTCGGCGCCGCAATGCCGCCCGGGAGATTCTCGAAGCCATCGGCGACTTCGGCGGGGATTCTGCCTGGGGAATCGACATCGAGATCACGGAAGGCGCGTTAGCTGGCGACTCCTCTGCCTGCGTGCACGCCCTGCGGCTGCTGCGCGCCGCGGGCATGCGCGTTGCCATCGATGACTTCGGAACGGGCTTCTCATCGCTGGCGCGCCTCTCGGCGCTGCCCGTGGACACGCTGAAGATTGATCAGGGGTTCACCCGCCTGCTGCCCTCGGACCGCAAGAGTTGCACCCTGGTCGCCACGATCATCGGCCTGGCACGCGCTTTCGACATGACGACGGTCGCCGAAGGTGTCGAGCAGCAAGCCCAACTCGACTACCTCATACGCGAAGGCTGTGACGAGTCCCAGGGCTACCTGCACGCCCGGCCGTTGCCCAAGTCGGAGATCGAAGCCTGGCTGCACCAGAACAATGCCAAGGCCAAACGCGGTAAGCGGAGCTCGCGCAGCTCGCCCGCCTGATCGCCCGTACCCTTGATCGGCGGGACGGCCTAGGCGCGGCCTCTAGCCGTACCCCGATGCTTCGCATGCACCGAGGCGAGCATCGGGCTGTTGACATCGCGAACGGCCTTGGCGATCGCCTCCTCGCGGCAGACCCTCGCCGTCGCCATGGCGTCCAGATCGAGCATATTACCGCCCGCACACACCCGGTGCGCAGCCGCTACGATGCGCCCGTAGAGGACGCGCGCTCCCTGCTGGGTCGACAAATTGAGATCCGAATAACGGACCGTGAGCGCGGCGGCATCAGCGCTGGCGGCATGTGCGCTGCCAATGGCGCCGATGGCGGTGCAAAAGCCGAGAACGGTGAAAGCCACGGCGGTGCGCAGGCCGCCAGGGTTGAGCGTTGTGGTGGTCATCTGCGTTGACATGAGTTTTCAGTCCTTCGAGCGCGTCACGACCTTCGTGACGCTGATGATCAGATTCCCAACTTGCCCATTCCGTTTAAAGACCCCGCACTACGGATTCATCCCGGGGCATCACGACTTCGCACCGCAACGCGACTAGGCGCTCCGCAGCTCAAACGAGTTCAAGCCTGAGTGGTGGCCGATCAGATCCATTAGCCGAAGCGTCGCTGCGACAGGCTGCTTTCGGGAGGCGATAATGCCCAACCGTGATGAGTAGAAGCTGTCTCAAAGTAAGTTGCTAAAAAAGCCGTGGCAGCACAGATCTGCGTCATCTGTACAGCCGCGCCGGCCGTTGAACAGGCGCACATTCCCGGCCGGATGTTTTTTGCTGGTCCCCTGCCCGATAACCTCATCACCGTGCCGACTTGCAAGGCCTGCAATGCTGGTGTTAAGCACGATGAGGAATACCTACGTGTGTTCCTCACAGCCTTGCGGGGGCATACGCCGGGACAAGCCATCGAGGACGTACGCGCGCGGGTGATGCGGCAGCTCGATCATCAGCCGGGATTGCGGCGACATTTTCTGAATAACAGTGAGTTACGGCCGGAAGCCGACGAAGACGGCGCAGTTACACATGCTTTGCACACTAGACCGGACAGCGGCCGGCTCAGGCATGTGCTGTCGAACTATGCGCGAGGGCTGCACGCTTGGAGTACAGGGACGCCGGCGCCGCCAGATGCGCTACTTTCGATCGAGCGCGTCTTCCACATGCAGACGCGGCCCGCTGACTATTGGGAACCCATGCTAGCCGCGCGCGACTTCGCGGCGGCGGGGACGATAACGGTCAGGGGCACGGGCAGCGAATTTCGCCTCGCCTTTAGGGAGCTGCAGGCGGGCGATCTACTGTCGGCGATGGTTATGGAATTTTGGGCGTCGTTCGCTTACGTGGCGTTGGTCTGTCGGCCGGGGGCGAACCCTGCCAGAATCGCCCTGCCATTCTAGAAGCCTGACTGCTTCTGGGTAGGCAATCCCAGCTGCCAGGTGGCCGGTCTTGGCCGGACCCGGGTGTCGCAGAGTGAATCACGGCGCACGTATTGACTCTTTCTACTCTACATATGTAGAGTTATGGCATGGCTCTCGCCCGTAGATGCTCTCGTCAGACCCTTGCCCTACTGGCGGCCTTAATGGAACAGCCGCGAGCATGGCAACACGGCTACGAGCTTTCCAAAGGGACGGGCCTCAAGTCCGGGACCCTGTATCCAATCCTTCTACGCCTCAGCGACCAAGGCCTTCTCGACTCGCGGTGGAAAGACGCTGAGCGGCCGGGACGGCCGCCACGACATGTCTACCGCCTGACGGCTAGCGGGTTGGCCCTGGCACGCGAACAGGTGAAAGTGACGGCCGAATCCGGGTTCGGCCTTAGGTCGATCAAGGCTGGCCAGCGATGACATCGCACACGGTTTATCGATCTGTCTCAAAACCACTCATTCGCGTCGCGATGCGCGTGGCGCCAGGCGAGCGTGAGGAATGGGCACGGGCGATGAGCCGAGAACTGGACGCTATTCCAAATGATCGAGAGGCCTTCAGATGGGCGCTCGGTTGTCTCCAGGCCAGTTGTCATTGGAGGTTGAAGTCGATGAAACTGACAGACCCCTGGCCCGTTCGATGGGGAATGGCGTTGTGGGTTGCACTTGTGGCGGCCGACGCTCTTGGTTACGCAGGTTTGACCCTGACCTATAAGCTTGGGCTTTCCACGGAGCATCCTCCTTATCCTTGGAATTTTCCTTGGAATGTCCCCTTGTTAGAGGTCACTCCTCTATGGGACCCGATAATGTCCCTGCTGGCGGGTGTGGTCCTTCTCCTGGCGGTCGTTCTCATTTTGAGGCGTAAGCGGGTTGCACTCGAGGCGGTCGTCGCACCTTTCGTCGTCTTGCTATTACTGTTCGCGGTCAGAGTCCGTCGGCCTGAGTCAGGCTGGCTGCAGGACCTTTCAATCGCCTATCAACGATCGCATTACTTTTTGATATGGCCGATCTTGGGCTTGGCGATCACGATTTTGATCTGCCTCGCGCTCTTGCAAGACAGGCGCATACCTGCGCCCCGCCAGGAGTAGTTGCGCCCGGCAGATCCTTCGTCTGATGCAAGCTTCATTACCACCTCGTCGATAAACGCACCGAAATTGATCGTCTTGCCATCTTAGGAGAGGGTCCTGAACTCGTTCATTCCCTGCTTCAGTGGAAGTGTTGCTTCGAATACCCTGGGCTCAGTCGACTCCAGATGAGTCAAGGCCTTGAAGTCATTCATGCTTCCTTCGATATACATAGGAGTCTTCAGGATCGTCATGACCGAAGGGGCCTCGAAGAAGGACTCCAAGAGTCCGTGCACTCGGAGGTACCTGGCGTGTCGGCGGGATGGCGGCGCGATCAGGTGCGGAGTGGCCGATCCCCGAATCGATGACCGGCCGCTCCACTGCCAGATGTCACTGCTTATCAAACACTAACTCGACCTCAGACTTCTCCCCTTTCGCGTCGGTCAAGCTCTGTCTTGACGTCATCGTCTTGCCGTCTTTCGATACGGTACGGCTGCCATTGCCGACCACCTTCCCGCCTTTCTTAAAGGTGAACTCGGTTGTATTGCTGTCGACCTGCTTGGCCGACAGCGTGTCCCAATTAGGCGCGCCCGTCACCGGATAATCCTTGCCGTCGAGCTTATAGGTTGTTTGCGTCGTCGTTTCCTTTCCGTCGGAGCCCACTGACTTGTTGACCAGGCTGATGCTATCCCCAGACTGCGAGTAAATACGAATCTGATTCTTGAGCACCGGCCCGGAGATAAACTTCGACTTTGCAACGTTGAGCTTCCACGTACCGATGACGGGATCCGCAGCCGGGCCTGCAGCCCAAGCAAGGCTGGCTCCTAACAGGAGTGCTCCGAAAGACAAACTGAGTATCGTCTTCATGTTCGTTTCCTCAAGGTTGAGTGTTGTTGGTGTTTGTTGCGCCGCGGCGAGCAAGTCCACGCGGGAGGGCGTCGGAGGATGCGCGCGGGGCTGTTAAATGACAAGGGCGGCACGACAGTCCCGGCGCGGCGCCGGCTGTCCGGTTACCGGGAGAATGAAGGGTAACTGCCGATGTGTCTTGTTGGCCGCAAGGAGACGGGATGACGCGCACACTCATCGATGCTCCGATCGTGCAGTCCGTTGCAAGGCGGTGCGGCGTAAAGACGGCAGCCGCGCCGCTGTTCCTCCGGCGCCTGACCGCCCTACCCTTGCGGTCATGAGGCCTCGGGCTCGAACCGCCGCTATGCTGTTGGACACATGACGTTTGTACAGCGGGGATCGGGGTTGCTTCTGCGCCTGTTTGGCTGGCGCTGCGTGTTCGTGCCTCCGCCGGTACCCAAAGGCATCATCGTTGTGTATCCACATACTTCGAATTGGGACTTCATCATCGGCATTCTCTACAAGATTGCCACCGGCTTTCAGGTGCGCTGGCTGGGCAAGGACACGCTATTTCGCTGGCCGGTGCGCCGGCTCCTGCTGCGTCTGGGAGGTATCCCGGTCAATCGACGCGATCCCTCGGGATTCGTGGACACGTTGCTCGCGGAATTTGCCAGGAGCGACTCGCTGTGGTTAGGTCTGGCTCCCGAGGGTACCCGCGCCCACACGGATCACTGGAAATCCGGCTTCTACCGCATCGCCATTGCCGGCGGTCTGTGTGTCGGCCTGGGTTATATCGACTACGCGACTAAGACCGCGGGCATCGAGACGTATTTGAACCTTACGGGAGATCCGACGCAGGACTTTGCGCGCATGCGGGCCTCCTACGCCGGAAGACGCGGACTGCGACCGGAGAACGAAGGGGATATTCGACTGCGCGAGTGAAGCATACGCGCGGCGCCGCGCCCGGGATTCGGCGTCGGCGTATGTACAGTGTCCGAACGACCGCTTTGCTGCGACACAGGGGGTTGGTATGTGCTGCCTTCATCTCAATTCTCGGATTGCATCCATCGCCGCAGTGCGCCTGGCGGCTGTCGGTCTGGCCCTGATGCTGGCAGCTTGCGTAGCGCCTATACCCATCAAGGACCAGGCCCCCAGGATGTCCTACGCGGTGACTGAGAAAGTCGCGGTGGTGGTCATCGACTCGAGGCCGAGCGTGAAGTCGGAAGGTAAGCCCCCGACCTACATCGGGCACGCTCACGGCGTTTTCGGCATCCCAATGGACATCCACGTCTATCCGGTGGTGGCGCTGAAGCCGGAGAAGAACTTCACCCTCGCGCAGGAGCTCGAGCAGCGCATCGCGGAGGGGCTCGCGGCCACAGGCGCCGATGTCGTGCGTGTGGATGAGGGGGCGCACGGAAATGCGGCATCGGCCAAGTCTGCCGCGCGCGCCTTGAGCTCTGATCGAATCCTCCTGATCACTCTTGATGAGTGGTATGTCGACATCAATTTGAACTGGGTGGGATCCTTCGATTTCGATTGGGGGTATACGGTCGAGATCTCCGACACGGCCGGTGCGCAGGTCGCGATGTTCAAGGACTCCGGCAAGGATGAAGTGAAGCTCAACGGGTCGGATTCGGCGCGCAATCAGATCACGGCCGCCTACCGCGCGCGCCTCGAGAAGCTCCTGAGCCGCCCCGAGGTCCGCTCGGGTCTATCAATCCCGCCAAAGGTCGCCTGGTATATAGCTATATATCAATAACTTACATTAATCACTTCAAGTACAGTCTGAGTATACTCAGGCACTCCCCGCGCGAGACCCGGACCTCACGCGGGCAGTCGCCTTCTGCCGTCTTCATCAATACGCGTATCCACGTATTTCCCCGCGCAGCCGGCCGCATCGAGACTTCCGCGGTACTTGTCCGAGCGAGCAGCCGCCTGTCAACCAACTCCCCCGAAACCCTGGAAGGTGTCGTCGCGCAAGCGGAGGACGCCGCACTCCTCGTCAGCGAGTCAGGGACGATCCTGTTCGCCAACGATCGAGCCTGCCGCCTGCTCGAGTACGCCCCGGGCGAACTTGACGGCCTGAGCGTGGAGCTGCTGGTACCCAAGCGGTTGCGCCTCGCGCATGTCGGCTATCGCCTTCGATTCATGGATGATCAGGGCCGGCGGCCGATGGGGGCGGGCCTCGAGCTGTTCGCGCTCTGCAAGAATGGCTCGGAGCGGCCGGTGGACATCAGCCTGATTCCGGCGCGGCGCGGACTCGAGAATCTGATGGTGGTAACGATCGAGGACCGCGCCTAGATTCCCGCGGCTAATCGGCGGGAACCGTTCGATCCTTCGCCCAGTCGCGCAGCGCAGCCACGCTCTCGGCCATGACCACCGCCAGCGGTCGCGTGGCGGCGATCTCCGCGCCCAGCAGCTGCGCATCCGGCGCGGTGTGCTTGGCGTGCGCGCTGTAGAGCGCGGCAACGACCGCCTGCTCGATCTCGGCGCCGGAAAAGCCCTCACACTCGCGCGCCAGTGCGCCGAGGGTCGCCGCATCGAGCGCGATCCCACGCCGGGCCGCGTGTATGCGCAGAATTTCCGCACGCGTGCTGAGACCCGGAAGATCGACGAAGAAGATCTCGTCAAAGCGCCCCTTGCGGATCAGCTCCGGCGGCAGCTCGGCGATGTCGTTGGCGGTCGCCACCACGAACACACGGCTGCTCTTCTCGGCCAGCCAGGTGAGGAACGCACCCAACACGCGCCGGGTCGCGCCGCCATCGGAGTCCCCCGCGGCGAAGCCCTTCTCGATCTCGTCGATCCACAGCACGCAGGGCGCGAGCACGTCGGCGGACGCCAGCGACTCGCGCAGGTTGCGCTCGGATTCGCCGATGTACTTGTCGTAGAGCGCCCCACAGTCGAGCCGCAGCAGCGGCACCTGAAAAATGCCGGCACTGGCGCGCGCCGCAAGCGACTTGCCGCAACCCTGGACCCCCAGCAACAACACGCCCTTGGGGGGATCGAGCTCCGGCGCCGAGCCGTCGAAGGCGGCGCAGCGCTTCCCGAGCCACGCCTTGAAGCTCACGAGGCCGCCCACATCGGAAAGCTGTGCGGTGTCGTGCTCGTACCGCAGGACGCCCGCATGGTTCAGCAATTCGTACTTCGCCTGCATGACCAGCGGCACGTCCGAGAGCTCGATCGTGCCGTGATCGTAGATCGCCTTCCTGGCAAGGCGCTGCGTGTCCGCCGCCGAGAGGCCGCTCATGTTCTCGACCAGCAGCTCGAGAGCACGAGTATCGATCTTCACGGCCTGGCGCGGATTCGCGCGCATCCACTGACGCGCCACTTCTTCGACCAGCTGTCGCCGCTCGTTGCGATCCGGCAGAGCGAGCGCGACTCGCGCCGCGAGATGCTCGAGCTCGTGCGGAATCTCGGTCTGGTATCCGATCAGCACGACCGTGCGGGCGCAGCGCTCGTAGTCCTGGGCGATATCCTTCAGCAGACGGACGATGGTCGGATCCTGCAGGTACGGGTGGAAGTCGAGCAGCGCATAGACCCCCGCGAGCACCGTGGCACGGATGTGTTTGAGGATATCGGGCGGCTGCGCCAGCATGCGTTGCGGCGGACCGATGTCTGCATCCAGGCGTTTCAGTCCATCCGTCACGGTCCACTGGAAGAGCGGCAGACCCATGCGCGCAGGGATCGTGCCGGCGCCCGCCGTGCGCGGCGCGGCGGGCGGCGCCGTCACCTGCCTGCAGGCGCCGGCGAGCGCCTTGAGGACCTGTGCTTCGTCGCGCGAGTCGACGACTATGATCGGCACGCGTGAGCGCAACAAAACTTCCAGATCGTTCATTTGCATGGCGAGCGGAGCTTAGCAGCGGTCCGGCACCTTCGGCGTTAGAATCGACAGCGGCGCGGCGTCCCGACCGTCGGAACCCGAGCGCCTCCAAGGGGGTCATCCATGCTGGTCGTCACGACCGAGAACGTCACGGGCTACCGGGTGCGCGAAGTCAAGGGTCAGGTATTCGGCGTCGTCGTGCGCAGCCGCGGTCTCGGCGGCAACATCATGGCGGGGCTGCGCTCGCTCGTAGGGGGCGAGATCACCGAGTACACGCAACTCCTCGAGGAGGCGCGCCGTCACGCCGTGGATCGCCTGGTGAAGAACGCGAGCCTCATGCAGGCGAACGCGGTGGTGATGATGCGCTTCGATTCCGCCGAGATCGGCCAGACCATGAGCGAGATCGTGGCCTACGGTACTGCGGTCGTGCTCGAGAAGGTGGGCTGAGTGCTGCGCACGACGCTGCTCGTGTGCGCGGGCGCGCTTGCGCTTGCCGGCGTGCTCCTCCTCCTCCGTGGCCTGCCGGGGGGAGCGCAGGCGCTCGGCCTCGGCGGCCTCATCGTGGTCGGAATCGTGTTCGAACGCTGGCGCTATCGCCCGAACGGTGCGCGGCCGGGCGCCGGCTGGCAGGCGACCGGCGAACGGTTCGAAGATCCTCAAACGGGTAAGACCGTGCAGGTGTTCTACGACCCGCGCAGCGGCGAGCGCCGTTACGTGAGCGACTCCGAGCGGGCGCCGGACGAGCTGACCTGAGTTGCGTTCGCCCGCTACCCTATGTAGACTTGCGAGTATGGGTAGAGGCGACGTCCGGATGTCCTTCCAGACCTTGAAGGTGCTGGAAGCCTTCCTCGAGAACCCGGGCGAGGAGCTCTCGGGTGCCGACGTGCACAAGCGCAGCAGCATCGCCTCCGGCACCTTGTACCCGATCCTTCTGCGACTCGAATCCGCAGGCTGGTTTGTCAGCCGCTGGGAGGCGATCGATCCGGCGAGTGTCGGTCGCCCACGGCGTCGGCTGTATCGCCTGACTCGCAGTGGACTCGCGCATGCCAGCGGCGTGTTCGCGAGCTTCGGCCGAGGAATACCTGTATGAACCCACATGACCGGTGGTTCGATGGGGTTGCCCGAAATCTGATCCGGCACGCCGCACGCCGGGCTCCCCCCGCGTTGACGGAGAGGCTCGGGGAGGAGTGGCTCTCGGATCTCACCGGGCGGTCGGGCGCCTTCTCGCAGCTGCGCTTTGCGCTCGGGTGCTGTTGGGCAACGACGGTGATCGCGCGCGAGTTCGCCGCTCCCGTGCGGGCGGCGGCAGCTGCGTCGGGCAGCAAGACCGCCGTCGTCGATCACGCAGATCCCGGATGGTCGCTCTCGCGCCGCACGACGGTCATCCTGCTGATCGTCGGTCTGCACGTCCTGGTGATTTGTGTGCTCGCGACCGCAATCGAAGCGCACAAGATTCCCAAGGCAACTTCCCCTCCTCCGCGGATCGAAGTCAATGTGTTGCCCAGACCGGAACCGCCCGTCCCGCCGGTGCCATCGGATCCGAAATTGACGCAGATCTGGCCCGACGTCCCCACCCCTCCGTGGAAGCCCCAGGCCCCCTCGGATCCGGTCCTGGTTGGCGAGCCGGTGACCGGGGGGCAGCCGACGCCGGCCGGTACGTCGACGCCCAGGCCCGTGAACCGCGTGCTGGGAGGACCCGGCGCGGGATTCCCGAACGCGGATGACTTCTATCCGCAGGCTTCAATTCGGCTTCGGGAGATGGGGATCGCTACTGTCAGCGTGTGTGTGGATGGTGCCGGACGGCTCACCGGCACGCCGCGCATTGGCCAGTCTTCGGGAAGCGCGAGACTCGACGAGGCAGCACTCAGGCTAGCGAGGGCGGGATCCGGACATTATCGAGCTACCACCGAGGACGGCCGCCCCGTCAGCGCCTGTTACCCGTTCAACGTCAGATTCCGGCTTCGGGACTGATACCGCGCAACTCCTCTGTTCACCCGGCGCATGAACTCTGCAGCACGCGACAGCGCCCTGTGCGAGATAAATACGACCCCGCTCATCGATGTCATGCTCGTGTTGCTCGTCACGCTGATCATTTCCCTCCCGCTCATGACCCACGCAGTAAAGCTGGATCTGCCGCAGGCACCCCCCTCGCGGGACACGCCGCCGCAAGTGATCGATCTCGATGTCGATTTCGACGGCACGGTCCTGTGGAACGGCACGCCGGTTGCCGGCATGCAGCAGCTCGAGAGCTACTTCCGCGCCGCAGCCGGCAAACAGCCGCAGCCCGAGATCCACCTGCATGCTGACCGTCGCGTGAAGTACGACTTTGTCGCCAAGGTACTGGCGTCAGCCCAGCGTAATCGGCTGCAGAAGCTGGGACTTGCGGATACGGCGCAGTTCGAAGACTAGCGCGCCTCAGGCTGACGGTCGCCCGACTCACCCTCGATCGACTCGACCTTCCCATCTACGACCTTGACGATCATGGCGGCAGCGCGCGGCCCCCGGTCGTAGCGCCAGGTCTCGACACGCGTAGTGCCCAGTTTGCGGCCATCGGACCCGAAGACGTCCTCGACCGAGACTTTTTTGGACGAGGGTTCCCCGCATTTCTTCAGTAGCTCTGCAAACGGCGTGTCGGCAGACACGAGCCACGAGCCGCAGCGGAAATAGCCGTCGCAGATTCCCACGGACGGGCTCAGGGCGAGAAGCATGCAGACGGCCTGAAGGACCTTGATGGAACTCATGTCCAACCTCGGATTCATAGGGTTAGCTTTGCATCACCCGGTGGCCCGGCCGTGATGAAATCATAGCGAACTGTGGCGGCACGTTTGCGACTAATGTGCCAGGCCTCCTCCATAGACGAACGGATCGTAGTCGTCCGCCACCAGCAGAATCCACGCGGTTGCGCAGGTGCTGGGCAGCGGATTCGCGTACCAGCCGAAGGGGATCAGATAGCGCGAGCTCGCATAGAGGTAAGGCTGGGTAGCGAGTGGGCCCGTCGGCTCCGCCAGCAGACTCCCGTAGTTCGCCGGCTTCCCCGGCATGGAGCCCGCTACGTAGCGACCGAAGCGTAACTCCTGAATGCCGCGGATCATGGCGGTCTCGTCCGCCCGCAGCTGGCGTACGAATTCCCGGGCACGCGCGTACGCCCGTGACTCTCCGCGCGGCGTGGCGCCGTAATGGCGGAGCATGCTTCGGACCATTACGATCGCGCCGGCGGTCCATTCGGCCGACAGAACCCCACTCCTGAAGGCGCCATCAGCCGTCTGGCCGTTGCCATCGGCATCGGAGTACCCGACGCCCCAGAGGGTGCGGTCCACGCCATACCCGCCCCACCTCTTCAGGCGCTGCCACACTTCATACGACGCTCCGAATCCGAACCACCCGTCGATCCGCCCGGGACCGAGAGCCGCTACCCCCCAGGTATCGACATCCACTGCCTTCGGCTCGGTAACCGCCCGCCACTCCTGGCCGGTGCCTCGCTCGTTGGCGTAGCCAGCCCGCACGAACTCACCCTCCTGCCACGCCGAGCCCCTCAAGAAGGCGAGCAGCCCCTGCGTGCTCCTCATCTCGTGCTGCCGGCCGCCCGAGATCATGGCCGCGATAATCCGGCGCGCTGCCTCGATCCGGTCGCGGCTGGCAGTCTCCAGGCCCGATTCATGAGCGAGCTCGGCGGCGAGAGTCGCGTCCAGAATCCGCAGCCCCGCGTACACCGACAGGTTGTTCTCGACCGACACGGAGTAGGCGTTCACGGGCCTGTCGCTGCTGTTGCCGAGGGTTCCCGACGGCGCGTAGTAGATGGCACCGAGCGGGGACTGCATGGCGGCAAACGTGGGCAGCACCGCCAGAGCGTTCTGGATGCTCTGGTCCCTGAACGGAACGTAGGCTCCGTGCCCGGCGAGCACGTAATGAAGATAGGCCGCGTGCAGCGGACCGACGAAAAAGGCCCAGGCGTTATCGCCGGTGACTGGCTTCCAGTCGCTCCATGAGATTCTGCCCGGTTGGTACTGCGGACGGTTGGCCGGCAACGCGCCGGCGCGCAGCAGCTGGGCAAACTGCGAGTCCTTGAGGGGATCGTCGGCGAGCCAGGCCACGGCCGTCATGCGGAAGGCGTAGGCGGCTCGCGCATCGGTGATCGCGACACCGTTGTACACGTACAGGCCCTGTTTGGTCGTCGCTCTGCTGCCGAGCGGCATGTCCGGCGCGACGTACGCCCCGCTCAGCACCGCGTTCTGATTGGAGACCAGCCGGTAAGGCTCCGCATCGAGGGAATTGCCGAATCGATTGACCACCGCGCCCAGCATGGTAGCGATCTGCCAGGTGGCGGCGTCGTAGATGTTCGTTCCGTTGTGCACGTTGACGCGCTCGTCCTGAAGCGGCGCTCCCGGACCGGGCGCGGGCCTCACCGAGTAGTCCCCCGGGTCGTAGACGTCGGATACCGCGCACTCGGTATTGGAAAGACGGCAGACGTACTCGCCCCAGTACCGGTCGCTGTCGCCGAAGCTGTAGGGAAGAATCAGGCCCTTCAGCGGCCCCTGCGAATTGCCGTAGAGCGCGCCGCCGTGGGCGGAGCGGTAGCTCACCAGGTACGCGTAGCTCTCCCGCAGCGCCTCGATTGCGGACTGAGCGCAAGCAGGCCGGCCCGCGAGGAGTGCGAGGCCCGCGGCCAGCGCGGCACGGCTGCTAGAGCCCGCGCAGAAAATTGACGATGTCCTGCTGTTGCTCGCGTGGCAGCCGCTCGAAGCGCTCGATCACCCGGTTCGCCTCGCTGCCGCGGCTGCGGTGGGCCTTGATTGCCTCGACCAGGTCGGTCGTGCGTCCGTCGTGCAGGAAAAAGACTCGCTGGCCGGCGCCCCAGAGGGGCGCGGTGCGAAATTCGTCGGGACCCGCGCCACCCTGCGTGATGCCGTCGGCAAGACCGGCGCCCATGTGGTGAACGATGAGATCGGACCAGAGATTGGCCGGCTGATTGGACAGCGCCGCGCTCGGCGCGGTCGACGACCCGCTCGCAACCGCCCTGGCCGTAGTCAGGGTGGGTGTGTGGCACAAGGCACAACCCACGCGGATGAAGGCGTCACGCCCCTGCCTGGTGGACGGGGTATCGGCGGCCGGAGTGGGTGGCGCGAGCAGCCGCATGAAGTCGGCGAACGCCTCGATATCGGACAGCACCGCCGGATTCTGGGTGGGCCCGGATGCAGCAGCGGTAGTGAAGCTGGACGTATCCTCCGGCGTGGGGTTGGGAACGCAGCCTGGAGTCTCGTCGCGCTCCTGCGGAAAGAGCTGACTGCTGACGCCCATCTCGACGTTGTAGGCCTCACCCGCGAACATCAGCAGCGACTTGTTCTGTGCCTTCCATCCGAAGCGGGTAATGGTCCCGTCGTTGGCGCTGCGGTTGACGTTGCCGCCGAGGTGCGCATTCGGGTGACCGAGTACACCCAGGGGCTTCTTGCGCTGCGTATCCGCCGTCATGTTCGCGAGAATCGCGGCATCGGGGATCGCCTCGATCAGCCCGGCGCCGAACACCGGAGTCGGGATACGGAAGATGATGTTGGGATTCCCGCCGCGCCCGCTCAGGGGATTGCCCGCGGGCAGGAAGCCCGGCTGCGCGATGTTGCATCCGCCGGCGTCGCTGCGCCCCGTGATCACGAACAGATCGTGGACCGACCCGTCCTGGCTGCCGTCGGGACTGCGCTTGAATCTGGCCTCGCGGATCGGGCCGTGCGCGGTGATGAACCACGGGACTACATTCTTCGCCCCGTTCCGGGTGGCCACCGCGATCAACGGGTTCGACGCCGGGCTGCTGCCGCCGACAGCGGGTTGCGCATGACACGACAGGCAACTGTCGGAATTGAAGCGGGCCCCGAGGCCGTTGTTCCGGCCGCCACTCACGGATTCGACCGTGACGAACCGGGTCAGCCCGTCGTTGAAGAACGCCGCCTCATCCTGGGTCAGGCCCGGCAGCGGGCCACCCGCGCCCGGGCTGCCGCCGCGCACGCCCGGATCCACGGGACCCTCGGCTGCCTGACCGATTGCGTACACGCCGGAGCTCAGGACTGCAGCGAGGCTTGCGATGACCAGCCCGCCGACTGCCTGTCGAGTACTGCTCATAGCTGCGCCTCCTTGCCGCGTTGGCCACGGGAGGACTATACACGCCTAGGCGAACGCTTCTTCCTTGAGTTTGCAGCTTCTGCAGGAATAGGTGTGCACGGTGCGGCCCGACCGGTCCTGCCGCGTGTTGGTAACCTTCCAGCCGAGCTCATGACACCTGGGGCATCGCTCGCCCTCCGGATTGGCGGCGGTCTGCAGCTGCGCCTTGAGTGCGGCGTGCTCGCTCGCGAAGCCCTCCGCCCTGATTTGCAGCTCCGCCAGCTGCAGCAGCAGATCATCGGCCATTCCCTTGATCTGCATGTCCCGCAGCTTCTCGCTGTGCGTTCGCAGGCGGGTCGCGAGCACGATCATCTGCGCAATCGCCTGAGTCAGCTCGCTCATGGCACTTTTATACCCCCGCCGGGAATCTAACTCACGTCGTCGGGTTTGTGAATGCCGATGGGGCGGTCTTGCGTCGCAGGCGCCGGGAGCGTACGGTCGCGCGGCTCTCCACCTCCGGAGAGTTCTCTCGGGGAGATGCAGCGTGACTACAAGAAACATGATCTGGGGGTCGCTCGCTCTGGTAATGATGTTGAGTGGCGCCGCCCAGGCGCTCGCCGCCGGCGCGGACGAGCAGGCGGTGACTGCGGCCGAGCAGCAGTGGCTGAAGTCGCAGCAGACGAACAACGTGGAGCTGCTCGCGCCGCTGCTGGCCGACAAAGTCGTAGAGACCATGGGGGACGGCAAGGTATTCGTCGGCAAGGAGGCCCTGCTCGCCGCTGCAAAGAAGGACACCTGGAGCAGCGTCGAGTATTCGGATCTCAAGGTCACGGTGTTCGGCCATACGGCCATCGCCACCGGCACCTTCAGCGGCAAGGGAAAGAATGCGGAGGGTAAGCCGCTCGACGAGCAAGTGCGGTTCACCGATACCTGGGTGAAGATCGACGGCAAATGGCTGTGCGTCGCCACCCACGATTCGCCGCTCAAGAAGTAAGAGACCCCGCTTGGGCGTCCGCCGCCGGCTCCGGTCAGCCCGGGCCGGCGGCATGGCGTGCGGCAGGGCTCACCCGCTCCTGCAGCACCCTGCCTCAGCGACCAGCGCGCCCTCGACGCCGCGCGCCAGCGCGCACAACGCCTCGTCCTGCTGCGCGCGACCGACGAGCTGCAGCCCCGCGGGCACGCCCTGCACGGCGATTGGCAGCGTGATGGCCGGGTGCCCGGAGAGGTTGAAGGGGCGCACGCACCGGCTCGAGTCGAGCGCGGCGCGCGCATCCGCGGCCGCCGCCAGCGTCAGCGGCAGCTCCGGCAGAGTCGGCAGCGCGAGTGCGTCGAGGCCGCTCAAGGCCGCGTCGACCTCGGCCCGCCACCTGGCACGCAGTGCCTCGGCCGCCGCCAGCTCCACGCTGGAAATCGCGCGTGCGGCGCCCAGCCGCAGACGCACGTCCGCTCCCAGCTGCTCGCATCCGGCGAGGTGTCCGAAAGCCGTCCAGGTCTCCGCGCCGATGATCGTGAGTGCCGCCGGGAACGCCGCCGCGAACGTCGGCAGCGAGACGCAGCGCACCTCGAAACCGGCGCGGTCGAGCGCGGCGCGGGCCGCGGCGCTCACCTCGGCATCTGCCTCCACCTGAACCCAGCCGATCACAGCCTGCGCCGGCACGGCCTGCGGCCGGAACGTCGCGTCGATGAGCGCCATGGCGCGCTCGATCATCGACACCTCGCGCGCCAGAGGACCCACGCAATCGAGGGTCGAGCGCTCCGGGTGCACCCCCGCGCGGCTCACTCTTCCGAAGGAAGGCTTGAGGCCCGCTACGCCACAGCACGCGGCCGGCAGGCGGATCGATCCCCCGGTGTCGTTGCCGAGCGCGAAGTCCACGAGACCCGCCGCGACGGCCACGGCCGAGCCGCTCGAGGATCCGCCCGGCACGCGCGTGGGCGCGCGCGGGTTGACCGGCGTACCGGTCCAGCGGTTGATGCCGGTCAGGCCGTAGGCGAGCTCGTGGAGGTTGGTCTTGCCGACGATCCGGCAGCCGGCGTCGAGGAGCGAGCGCACGACGGCGGCATGCTGCACCGCCGGCGGCGCGTCCGCGAGACAGGCGCTCCCCATGCGGGTGGGGAAACCGGCGACGTCGATGGAGTCCTTGACGCCGACGCGCGCGCCGTCACCGCCCAGCGCCATTCGCTCGACGAAAACGGCGGGGTCGTCCACGAGCGCCGTCACGCCTCGAACGGTCTTCCGAGCAGCTTGGTGAGCGCGTAGACGGCCTCGAGAGTCGGGACGGGGGTTTCCGTCATGCGCGCCAGCTCGAGAACCGATCCGAGCAGGGCCTCGGTCTCCATCACGCGGCCCGCCTCGACGTCCTGGAGCATCGAGGTCTTGTGCTTGCCCACGCGCTCCGCCCCGGCTATGCGCCGCTCGATCGGCACGCGGAAAGCGATGCCGAGCTTGTGGGCGACCGCCTGCGCCTCCGCCATCATCGTCGCCGCCAGGCTGCGCGTACCGGGGAACTGGCAGATATCGGCGAGCGTCGCGCGCGTCAGGGCGCTGATCGGATTGAAGGTGAGATTGCCCCAGAGCTTGAGCCAGATCTCGGCGCGGATGTTGTCGAGCACCGGCGCCTGAAATCCGGCGCGCACGAAGCACGCGGAGACTGCCTGCACGCGCTCGCTCGTCGAACCGTCGAGCTCGCCCACCGGGAAGCGGTCGCCTTCGATGTGACGGACGACTCCGGGCGCCGCCAGCACCGAGGCCGGATAGACCACGCAACCGATGACGCGCGCCGGTGAGATCCGCGCCAGGTTGACGCCGGCAGGATCGACCGCCGCGACGCAACGGCCCTCGAGCGGACCGCCGTGCCGGTGGAAGTACCAGTACGGGATCCCGTTCTGCATGGTGACGACGCAGGTCCCGGCACCGAACAGCTTCGGCACGTCGTGCGCCACCGCCTCCAGCTGGTGGGCCTTGACGGCGAGAATGACCAGGTCCTGGGGTCCGGGGGCCGAGTAGTCCGCCGTCGCCTGAACGTCGCGCGCCACGAGCTCGGCGCCGTCGCTCAGAACGAGCTTGACGCCGCGGCTGCGGATGGCGTCGAGATTCGCGCCGCGGGCGAGAAACGTGACCCGCTCGCCGGCGAGCGACAGCTTGACACCCACGTAGCCGCCGACCGCGCCGGCTCCCACGATTGCGATCTTCATTGCTGCCCCTCAGGTGACGAGATTCTGCGGCTGCCCCCTGACGAAGGCTTCGATATTGTCGATCAGCTGATCCGCGAGAAACTGCATCGCCCCATCGCTGGCCCAGGCGACATGCGGCGTGAGGATGAAATTCGGCAGCCGCAGCTCGAGCAGCGGATTTCCCTCCCTGGGAGGCTCCTTGCTGAGCACATCGAATCCGGCACCGGCGATCAGGCCCTCCCTGAGGGCCCGGGCCAGCGCCTGCTCGTCCACCAGTCCGCCGCGTGCCGTATTGATGAGGATCGCCGTGCGCTTCATTTTGCGCAGCTGCTCGATGCCGATCATGTTGCGCGTCTCGGCGGTGAGCGGCACGTGCAGCGAGATCACATCGCTGCGGGCCAATACCTCGTCGAAGGGCGTGAACACCACTCCGGGTGCCTTGGGCGGAGCATGATCGGCAAACAGCACCTGCATGCCGAAGCCGCGCGCGATGGCGGCGGTTCCCTGGCCGAGCACCCCCTCGCCGACTATGCCGATGGTGGCGCCGTACAGGTCGCGGATCGGGTAGTCGAAGAAGCAGAACTGATCGACCTGCTGCCACCTGCCCTGCTCGACGTCGCGCCGGTAGGCGAGCAGATTGCGCCGCAACGCCGTGATCAGCGCGAAGCTATGCTCCGGCACGGTGTGCACCGCGTAGTTGCGGATGTTGGCGACCGCGACGCCGTGCGACCTGCAATAGTCGACGTCGATGATGTCGTAGCCGGTGGCGGCGACTGCGATCATTCTGAGCTTCGGCAGACCCCGCAGGGACTCCGCGCGCAGCGGGACCTTGTTGGTGATGGCTATCGTCGCGTCCGCCAGCCGCTCCGCCAGAGCGCTCGCGGCCGTCGCCGGGTACTCCTGCCACGTATGCTCGAATGCCGGGCGGCGCACCGTAGCCTGCAGTGTCGCGCGGTCGAGGAACACGACGTGGTGCATCGGCCGTCAGCCCTGAATCGATCCGGTCGAGTGGGATTCGTAGAATTGCTGTTCCCGGCTGACCTTCCTGCGCGGCGCCGGGTCGTGGGAGCGCCAGTAATTGGAGGCCGCCGCGACTCCGCTCCCGGGGGTGACCTCGATGCCGACATCGAGCATGGCCATCTCGGCGCCCGCGATCGCCCCCATCAGCATCAGCTCGTTGAGATCCCCCAGGTGCCCGATGCGGAACACCTTGCCGGCTACCTTGGCGAGCCCCGCACCGAGGGCGAGGTTGTAGCGGCGGAAGGCGACGTCGATCACGTGCGCGCCGTTGGCGCCCTCGGGCACCATCACCGCGCTCACGGTGTCCGAATACCACTTCGGCTCCCGGGCACACAGTCCGAGCCGCCAGCCGCGGGTGACGGCCGCGCGCACTCCCTCGGCGAGATAGTGGTGCCGGAAGAAGATCGCCTCGAGCCCCTCCTCGAAGATGATGTCGAGCGACTCGCGCAGCCCATACAGCATCGGCAACGCCGGCGTGTAGGGGAAATAGCCGCTGGCGTTGGCCTTGATCATGTCGTTGAGGTCGAAGTAGCAGCGCCGCGACCTGGCGCCGGGGATCGCGGCCAGGGCCTTCTCACTCACCGCCAGGATCCCCAGGCCGGCGGGCAGCATCAGTCCCTTCTGCGAGCCGCTGACGGCGAGATCGACGCGCCACTCGTCCATGCGGAAATCGATGCTGGCGAGCGAGCTGACGGCGTCCACGAACAACAGCGCCGGATGTCCCGCGGCATCCAGCGCGCGGCGTACGCCGCCGATGTCGCTGGTGACTCCGGTCGCGGTCTCGTTGTGGCAGGCCAGCACGCCCTTGATCTCGTGCCGTTTGTCCGCCCGCAGGATCTCCTGGTAGCGGTCGAGGGGCACGCCCTCGCCCCATTCGACGTCGAGCACCTCGACCTCGTAGCCGAGCCGCTGCGCCATGTCGATCCACAGGTGGCTGAACTGCCCGAAACGCGCCGCCAGAATCCGCTCGCCCGGCGAGAGCGTGTTGGTGAGCGCCGCTTCCCAGGCTCCGGTGCCCGAGGAAGGAAAGATGAATACCTGGCCGGTGCTGGTCTTGAACACGCGCTTCAGGTCATGCAGCACGCTGCTCGAGAGATCGGGAAACTTCGAGGAGCGGTGGTCCTCCATCGCCACTACCATGGCGCGCTGCACGCGGTCGGGTATGTTGGTGGGCCCCGGAACGAAGAGGAAATTTCGACCTGGCATGCGCCCTGGCATCAGAGTCTCCTCAAGGCTTGTTGCGGCGTCGCGGGCGGCAGCGATCGCGATGCCCGCAGACGCACCACTTTAATCGATTTGCAACCCGGGCCCCATCACCAGTAGGGTCACCCAACCATTAGCGTCACACGAGATCACCATGCGCCTCGCCATCATCGGTCAACAGGCTTTCGGCAAGAGCGTGCTCGAGGCGTTCGTCTCCAGGGGCGCGACGGTCGCGGGCGCCTTCTGTGCCCCGGAGAAGCCGGGCGCCCGGCCCGACCCGTTACGCGTGGCCGCGGAAGAGCGCGGCGTCGAGGTGTTTCAGCTGCCCGCGCTGAAAGATGAGCAGGCGGCGCGGATTCTCGCCGGGTTGAAAGTCGATCTGGGCGTGATGGCCTTCGTGGTGCAGCACGCGCCGCAGGCCTTCGTCAACATCCCGAAGCACGGCACGATCCAGTATCACCCCTCGCTCCTGCCCCGCCACCGCGGACCGAGCTCGATCAACTGGCCCATCATCCAGGGTGAGACGCAGACCGGGCTGACGATATTCCGTCCTACGGACGGACTCGACGAAGGCCCGGTCATCCTGCAGAAGACGGTGCCGATCGGGCCGGACGACACGCTCGGCAGCGTCTACTTCGATCGCCTCTTTCCCCTCGGCGTCGAGGCGCTGCTCGAGGCGGCGGAGCTCGTCGTCGGCGGCCGGCATCGGGAGCGCGTGCAGGACGAGTCGCTGGCCAGCTATGAAGGCTGGTGCCGCGATCCGCAGGCACGCATCAACTGGCAGGCGCACGTCGATCAGATCTACGACCTGATTCGCGGCTGCAATCCCTCCCCGGGCGCGTGGACGACGGTCCAGGGCCGCAAGCTCCGCATCTATGACGTCGTGCGCCATCGGACCCGCACCTTCGGTACGGTTGCGGGCAAGCCGGGCGAAGTCTGTGCCATCGGCGCCGAGAGCTTCGAGGTTGCAGCCCAGGGCGGGCGGCTGGAGGTGCGCAGCGTGCGGCTCGAGGCGGGCGCCAAGGTAGCGGCCGGCGCGCTCGCCGCGGAGCTGCGTCTCGCCGTCGGAGCAGCGCTCGAATCCTGACGGCAGCCCATGAGGTCCCCGAGTCAACCTCCGACTACGCACGAGCTCGCCAGGCGCGCCCTGCTGGCATTCATCGTCACCTTCATCGCCGCGCGTATCACCGTGCTTCTGATCATGGCGCGGCGCATCCCCAACCTCTACTTCTTCCTGAGCGACACGCATGTCCACCATCTCAACTACGGCATCTTCCTGTTGGCCGCGATCGGCGCTTACACGCTGATGGCCACGCCGGGCGCGCCGGCCGCGCGGCGCGCCGCGTTCATTTACGGGATCGCCATGGCGCTCACCTTCGACGAGTTCGGGATGTGGCTGCATCTCGGCGGCAGCTACTGGCAGCGCGCCAGCCTCGATGCGACGGTGGTGGTCGCCGCGGTGCTCGCGCTGCTCGCCTACGCGCGCTCGATCGAGAAATTCGAGGCACGACACCGGCGGGCGTTCGTCATCCTTGGGGTTGCGCTGCTCGCGTTCGCAGCCGTGCTCTACTACGCGTCCGTCTACCTCGGTAACGTCGCGGGCCCGCGCCTGCGGGAGCTCGAGCTGGCCTCCTCGCCCTGAGCGCGGGAGTGGCGCGCGCCGCCGCGCCTGCTCAGCGGTAGAAGATGTGATTGCCGATCGTCGCGACCGGGCGCCGGCTCCGTGCCCAATCGGGCCGCACGCTGGTCGCGTGATAGAACAGCGCCTCGGGCACCAGCGGCGGCGACAGCTCCTCGTAGGCCGCGTTGGCGACCGCCAGCGACTGCTTCCACGCCGGTCCGTCCTCGGGCGAGAGCGGGCCCAGCTCGGTCCAGGAGAAATCGGCGATATGGCGCCGGCGCACCGGATCCCAGCGCTTCTCGTGGACCACTGCACAGATGGTGCGCGGAAAATTCCGCGCGTGCGTGCGGTTCAGGGTGACCTCGGCGACGGCGTACTGGCCCGCGAGCGGTTCGCCGCGCGCCTCGAAGTAGATGTTCTCGGCCAGGCATTGCAGCTCGTCGGCACGCGTGCGCGCGCGCGCTTCGTCGCGCTGCACGGCTTCGATGCGCACCGGCTCGATGCTGGTGCCGTCCCGATAGGCAACGTAGATGACACCCGCCACCGCCAGCAGCAGCAGCGCGAGCAGCCCGACGAATCCCAGGTGCTCGTGCGCGCCGTAGCGCCACGAGTCGGCGAGCCGGCGCCGCCACATGACGGGCCAGAAGCGGGCTTCGAGGAGCAGCGAGGTGCGCATGCGGTTCGGCCGGCCTCCCTGGACGCGGAACTTGAGCGGCGCCGTGCACGCGGGCCGCGATGGCGCGAGGTTGCGCGCGGCGCCCTCGCCGGGTCAAACCCCGGAATTGCTTGTGCCTCGATTTCGCGGGGCGAGGGAAAATGCCTTTCTTAAGTTGTGATCCGGTGCACAAAGCGTGCCGCCGGACATGAGGTTCGCGTTGACAGCGGCAGTGCGGGCGCTCACCCTGCACGCACATCTGTAAAGGCACACCTTTCGAAAGAAAGGGTCGCAAAGCCACCGGTCTCAAGGGTCTGCCCAAGACAGCGGGGTTGCCAGCATGGAACGCCACAGCGCGCTGGTGTGGCTCACCCACCGCGCACAGTCCAGGGCCGTAACGAGCCAGGCGCAGTCGAGCCTGGGCCGTCGCGGCCGAGCGCCGGGAGGTTGCTCCTCCGCGGCATGCGCCGCCTGTGCGGCGCCGTCGATCCCGTTCGTTCTCCCGGAACCGCGCAGCGACGCTGCGTAATCGACTCACTACAGTCCTGTCGGTCAACGACAAGCGAGTTCACCCATGACTCTGTCCAACCTGCTGACGATTACTCCGTGGCCGGCGCTTTCGGCCGCCATCCTGCTGCTGTTGCTGATGGCCGCCCTGTACTTCGCCAGAGGCACGGCCCATCAGCTGCTGCTGGCGGCGGCCGCCGCGCTCTCCCGGGGACTGCGGGTCGCTTCGCACGCGGTCATCCACGGGCAGCAGCGCCTCGCGGCGCGCAACCGCGAGGTGTTGCTCGCGGCAGGCCGGGAAGGCAAGGAGCGCATCGTCGAGCGCGAGTTCACCCGTGTCGCCGACACGGTACGCAAGGACCTGGCCGGCTATCCGGATATGCATCGGCGCCTCAGCGAGGCGATCCAGCGCATCGAGGAAGACCAGGAGAAGGCCGCCGAGTCGCCGCCCGAAGCGCCCGGCTGGGCGCAGGCCGTCAAGGTCGTTGCCGACCTCGATAAGCGCAATTCCGGGGGCGAGATCCTCGCCGACATTCACAAGTCGCTCGTCAAGGCCCACGAGGAGGCGATGGACGACTATCGCAAGGCGAGCGGCGAACGCCATGCGCTGCTGCGGCGCATGATGCCGGACTGGCGCCAGATCCGCGAAGCGCTCGGCCATGTCGGCAAGAGCGTCGAGAGCGTCATCGGCCGCGCTCAGACCATCGACCGCCACATGCAGGAGTACGAGGCGATCGTGCGCGGCGAGGACCATGCCGTGTCGGTGCTCTCATCCTCCTCGATCGTGTACTTCTTCATCTCCGCCCTGGTGCTCGCCGTGGCGACCGCCGGCACGGCGGTCAACTTCACGCTGATCGCGCGTCCCATGGCCGAGATGGTCGGCGGCACCAACTTCATCGGCGCGTTCCGCACCGCCGACATCGCCGCCCTGGTGATCATCATGGTGGAGATCTCGATGGGACTGTTCCTCATGGAGTCCCTGCGCATCACCCGGCTGTTTCCGGTAATCGGCGCGCTGTCGGACAAGATCCGGGTGCGTATGGTCATCGTGACGTTCCTCATCCTGCTGCTCATGGCCAGCATCGAGGCCGGACTCGCCTACATGCGCGAGGTGCTGCTGCTCGACGAGATGGCGACCAACGCGCTGCTGCGCGGCGATGCCGCCGGCTCGATCGCGGGCTCGCACCTGTGGATCACCACCGCCGCGCAGATGGGCATGGGATTCGTGCTGCCGTTCGCACTGGTGTTCGTGGCGATCCCGCTCGAGACCTTCGTACACTCGCTGCGCACGGTGGTGGGTCTCATCGGCATCGCGGTGCTGAACGCACTGGCGCTGGTGCTGCGGCTGCTCGGCAATGGCTTCCGCCACCTCGGCGCCCTCGCCTGTCGGGTCTACGATCTGCCGCTGTTCGTGCCGCTGTGGATCGAGACCCGCATGCTGGCCGGCAACGCCGACGCCGAGGCGGGCGCGGACGTCGCGGACGGCGACCAGCGCAAGGCCTGGAAGGGGGCGCGGTCATGAAGCGCATACTGCTGCTGCTCGCCGGCGCACTCGCGCTCGGCGGCTGCGCGCCGCCCGCGGCGCGCAACACCGGCGTCTACCTGCTGGTCGACACTTCCGGCTCCTACAACCGGCAGGTCGGCAAGGCCGAGCAGATCGCGCTCTATACGCTGACGCGTCTGCAGTCTGCGGACACGATCGCGGTGGCGCGCATCGACACGGCCAGCTTCACCGAGAAGGACATCATCGCCAAGGCCACACTCGATGACCGCCCGAGCACGGCCAATGCGCAGAAACGCGCGTTCGCGAGCCGCCTCGAGAAGTTCATCGATCAATCGCCGCCCGCGGCCTACACGGATATCACCGGCGGCCTGCTGCAGGCGATCGAGTTTCTCAACGAGAAGCACCCCGGGCGCAAGGAGATCCTGATCCTCTCGGACATGAAGGAAGAGCTGGCCAAGGGTTATGTGCGCGACGTACCGCTCGACTTCCACGGCTTCGACGTCGTCGCGCTCAACGTGACCAAGCTGCGCAGCGACAACTTCGACCCGCGCCTGTACCTCGCCCGCCTCGACCAGTGGCGCGACCGCGTCGAGAAAGGCGGCGGCCACTGGCGGGTCATCAACGACCTCGATCACCTGGACGGGATACTCTAGCTACAGGAAACGCTGCAGCCAGTCGACCCAGCGTTGAAAGACGTCCATCTCGCGCACCGGATCGCCGGGGAAGTGTCCGCCCGACGGGATCGCGTAGAACTCGGTCGTCACGTGGTTGTCCTTCAGGGCCCGATAGAGTCCGAAGGACTGCGTGATGGGAACGCGGAAGTCCCCCGTGTTGCACATGACGAGCGTCGGCGCCGTTATCTTCGTCATCGTGCTCGACGGTGACTGGCGGCGATTGACCGCCATGCCGTCGCCGACGTAGGGCGAGGCGCCGGTGGCTTCCGACTGGGTGACGTTGCCGTCGGACAGGTCGTACATCTCCACCCAGTCGGTGACGGCGGCGCCGGCAACGGCCGCTCTCCATACCGGGTAGTGCCCGGCCAGCCACGTGGTCATGAAGCCGCCGTAGGACCAGCCGCTGACGGCCATGCGGCCCGGATCGACGAAGCCGCGGCGCTTCAGATACTCGACTCCCGACATTACGTCCTCGCCGGGCCCCTGGCCGGCATCCCGGTAGATCGAGGCGTAGAAGGCGTTGCCGCTGTTGTCGCTGCCGCGGTAATTGGGCTCGAATACGAACCAGTCATGGGCGGCGATCAGTTGCGGCAGGAGGCTGAAACGCTCGCGCGAGGAGGAGTTCGGCCCGCCATGCACCAGCAGCACGAGCGGGTAGCGGCGGCCCTGGCTGTAGCCGGCCGGGTAGGTGAGCACGCCATCGAGCGTCCGGCCCCCGGGCCCGCGCCACGTGACCGTCTCGCTGCGGGCCAGCGCGAGGTCGGCCAGCGCCGCGTTCTCGTGGGTGAGCGCCTGCGGCGTGCCGCCGTCCGGTCCCAGCAGGTAGAGCTCGTAGGGGTCGGTCTTCGTCTGGCCGACGAACACGATCTCGCCCCGGGCGCCGACATCGAGGTCCAGCCAGTAGCCGTTGATGGGCATGACGCCTGACAGCGCAATCCGCACCGAGGAGCCGTCGAGGCCGAGCCGCCACAGCCCGACCGTCGTCCCGGTGTTGCCGCCGACGATCAGCGACTTGCCGCCCGGTACCCACCAGGTGCCGAACACGTTCACCTCGAGATGCGCGCTGAGATCGTGGCCGGCGCCGCCCGCAAACGGGGCCAGCCACACGTCCTGAAACTCCCAGGCGTGCGCGTCACGGTTGCGCCAGTACGCGACGCTCGCGCCATCGGGCGACAGCTTCGGGTATCCCTCGAGCGTGGTGGCGCCCGTGAGCGAGCGAATCGCTCCGCTCGCCACGTCCAGCACCTGCACACGTGTGAGCAGCTGATCGCCCGTCGAGGGCGTCTCCTGGCGCACGAGCAGGATGCTCTTGCCGTCCTTCGACCAGGCGATCGGAGAGCTCGGCGGACCAGGCGGCAGGCTCGAGGGGAGCGACCAGGTGCCGCTGGTGAGGCGCCTGACCTCGCCACCCTGCGCCGGCACCAGCCACAGATGCGTAGGCCGCGCCGCTTCCGAGATCGTGAAGTCGTCGTTGCCTACCCTGAATGCGTTGCGGTACTTGTCCTCGCCCTTCAGCTCCGGCTTCGGATCCGCGACGGCGTAGGCAATACTCGCGCCGTCGGGACTCCAGGCGAACTGCGAGACCGCGTCCTTGCCCTTGGTGAGCTGCAGCGCATCGCCGCCGCTCATCGGCAGGACGAACACCTGCCCGTTCTTGTCGGCGTCCGGCGCGACGAACCCGAGCGCCGCCCCCGTCGGGGACCAGCGCGGCGAGCCGGCATGTTGACGCGCGCGTGTCAGAGGCCTGGCGCTGCCGCTCGCCACGTCGACGAGCACGATCTCGGAGCGAAACTCATCGCTCTCGAGGTCGGCGCGCGTTTCGACCACGGCGACCGTCTTGCCGTCGGGGGAGAGTTGCGGATCGGAGAAGCGCACCTGGCGCACGAGGTCGCGCACCGTGGGCGCCTGCCCCGCCTGCGCCGCGCCCGCGCAGGCCCACAGGATCGCGGCCGCCGCCGCCACCCGCATCGTCGCCTTCATCGGAACCCCCTGGAGTTGTTGGTGGCCGGCACTATAGCCGACGGGTTCCGCGGGTAAAACTTGGCCCCCGCCGGCGCCACCGCCCGGGTCGTTGAATGACGGCGAGCCGCCTCAGGGCTTGTTGTGGACCGGCTCGGCGAGACGCACGCACGAGGGTCCGTCGCACGTCACGCTGAGCCTGAGGGTGCTCGGCCGGCCGAGCCGCCGGCGCACCAGCTTCGTCGGCAACTCGGTGCCGTACCAGGGGACGGAAGCTACCCAGCCGACGATGTGGCCGCAGGTGAGGTAGATGACCCGGCCGCTGCGGAAATCGACCTCCTCGTCGTCGCGATCGTCCTGCGAGGGGTCGTAGCGGCGGATGTTCCAGTCGCACAGGCTCAGCATGTAGCCGACGGTGTGCAGGCCCTGGTTCGCGTAGGCATCGGCCGGCGAGAAGAAGTCCGCGAACGGCTGGTTGTGAATCGAGCAGATGTGGGTATGGAAGTCCGCAACGACGTCCGCGGCGTAGAACTCTCCGAGATCGACGCCGAAGGGCTTCTTCGAGCTGAAGAGTGCCGAGGCCTCGTAGCCGCCCTGCACCCGGCGCACGACGCCGCCGCACTCGTAGCGCGGGTCGCAGACCGCCGCGGCGTGCTTCAGCGCATCGATCGCCGCTTCGTCCATGGTCGCAAATACCGCCAGTGCCAACAGGTTCACGATGGAGCCGCTCCCTCCGCCTGTCCGTTCAGTGGACCGGTGCCCGCCGTTTTGGTGCCCTCAGGCGTGCGCCGCGCGTTCGTCATCACTCTGCATGAATTCCCGGCGCGCGAGTCTCTGCATCTCTCGGTTTCGGCATGCGTGAGGGTCTGCAAAGTGAAATCGGCTGAGGATCGTTGCGGATTCGTGACCCGAATCACACGGGGGTACACTAGCGTTTCGACCTCAAAAGAAGCCCTCGAGGAGGCAGGAAGATGACTCTCAAGATTGGCGACATCGCCCCGGACTTTCAGGCCGACACCACCGAAGGCCGGATTCGCTTTCACGACTGGATCGGCGATTCCTGGGCCGTGCTGTTTTCGCACCCGAAGGACTTCACGCCGGTGTGCACCACCGAGCTGGGCTATATGGCCAAGATCAAGCCCGAGTTCGACAAGCGCAACGTAAAGATCATCGGCCTCAGCGTCGACCCGGTGGACAGTCACGCGAAATGGGCGGGCGACATCAAGGAGACCCAGGGCTACGCGGTCAACTATCCGATGATCGGCGATCCGGATCTGGCCGTGTCCAAGCTCTACGAGATGCTCCCGGCCAGCGCCTCCGGCGATCCCTCCAAGCGCACGCCCGCCGACAACCAGACGGTGCGCAACGTCTTCGTGATCGGACCCGACAAGAAGCTGAAGCTGATCCTGGTGTACCCGATGACGACCGGGCGGAACTTCGACGAGGTGCTGCGCGTCATCGACTCGCTGCAGCTGACCGCCAAACATCGCGTCGCGACCCCGGTCAACTGGAAGCAGGGCGAGGACGTCATCATCGCCGGGTCGGTATCGAACGACGAGGCGGCGAAGCTCTACCCGCAGGGCTGGAAGGCGCCGCGGCCGTACATCCGGATCGTGCCGCAACCGCGCTCGTAAGCCGCGCGCGCCGGGAGGGGCGAGCGTGGTCTTTCGCCAGCTGTTCGATGCGGCCTCGAGTACCTACAGCTACCTCCTCGCCAGCCGGCGCGGCGGGGAGGCGCTGATCATCGATCCGGTCATCGACCGGGTCGACCGCTATCTGCAGCTGCTGCGCGAGCTCGATGTGAGGCTGGTGAAGGCCGTCGACACGCACCTGCATGCCGACCATATCACCGGTCTCGGTGCGCTGCGCGACCGCACCCATTGCATCACCGTGATGGGCGAGCGCAGCCGCGTCGACGTGGTGTCGATGCGCGTCGCCGACGGCGACCGGCTGCAGATCGAAGGGGTGGAGCTCGAGGTGCTCTACACGCCGGGCCACACCGACGACTCCTACAGCTTCCGCATGGCGGACCGGGTGTTCACGGGCGACACGCTGCTCATCCGCGGCACCGGCCGGACCGACTTTCAGAACGGCGATGCCCGCGCCCAATACCAGTCGATCTTCGGGCGGCTGCTGAAGCTCCCCGACGAGACGCTGGTCTTCCCCGGGCACGACTACAAGGGCGATACCGTGAGCACCATCGGCGAGGAGCGCCGCTGCAATCCGCGTCTGCAGGTGAAATCGGTGGACGAGTATGTCGAGCTGATGGGAAACCTGAAGCTCGCCAGTCCCAGGATGATGGACGTGGCGGTGCCCGCCAACATGAAGGTGGGACTGCATCAGGAGGAGGGCGCGCAGCGCGGCTGGGCCACGACCGCGGTCGAAGCGCGCGCCCTCCTCGGGCGCACCGATGTGGTGCTGATCGATCTGCGCGAGCGCGCCGAGCGCGAGCGCCACGGCAGCATTGCCGGCTCGCTGCACGTGCCCTACCCGAGCCTCGAGGAGAGCACCCGCGCCGGCGGCATGCTGCACGCGCTCGCCACCTCGACCGGAAAGCGGCTGCTCTTCTACTGTGCCTTCGGCGAGCGCTCGGCCATGGCGGTGCTGGCGGCGCAGGAGGCGGGGCTCTCCGCGTGCTGTCATCTCGAGGGCGGGCTCGCCGCCTGGAAGGCGGCCGGCGGACCGGTCGAGCCCGGGCGCTGAGGGCGCTGCCCCCGTCGCGGAGCGTCGGATGAAAAGCTGCGTCGTTCGGGAGTTTGGCGCGCCACTCGCCGCGCTCGAGACTCCCACCCCGGTGCCGAGCGGCACGGAAGTCCTGATCGAGGTGCGACACTGCGGCGTCTGCCACACCGACGTGCACCTGCGCGCGGGCGGGTTCGATCTCGGCAACGGCAAGCATCTGGCGTCCCGGCTCGCCCTGCCGCATACCCTCGGGCACGAGATCGAGGGCGAGCTGGTGGCGTGCGGCTCCGCGGCGGGCGCGGTCGCGATCGGCGCACGCTACGCGGTGTTCCCGTGGATCGGCTGCGGCCACTGCAGCGCCTGCCGGCGCGGCGAGGAGAACGTCTGTCTCGGTGAGACCCGTCAGCTCGGCTGCTCGAGCGCCTGTGCCGGCGGGTATGCAAGCCACGTTCTGGTGCCGCATCCGCGCTATCTCATCGACTACGGGCCGACCGACCCGGCGCTGGCCGCGGCCTGCATGTGCTCCGGCCTCACCGCATTCGCGGCGCTGCGGAAGATCGGCCCCCTGGAGAGCGCCGAGCGGGTGCTGCTCATCGGTTGCGGCGGCGTCGGAATGATGGGGATTCAGTTCGCCAGGGCGGTCCTCGGCAACGCGCCACTCGTGGCCGACATCGACGCGGGGCGCCTCGCGGCGGCGCGCGCCTGCGGCGCGGCGGCCTGTTACGACGCCGCCGACGCGGCTACCCCCGAGCGGATTCGCGCCGATACCGGCGGCGGCCCCGCCGCGGTGGTGGATTTCGTCGGCTCCGAGCCGAGCTTCGCCCTCGCGAACCGCGTCGTGCGCCGTGGCGGACGCATCGTCATCGTCGGCCTCTTCGGCGGCGCGCTGCAGCTGCCGCTGCCGTTGATTCCGCTGCGCGCCCTGTCGATCGTGGGTTCCAACACCGGAACTCTCGCCGAGGCGGGCGAGATGATGGCGCTGGTGCGCGCGGGGAAAGTTGCGCCGATCCCTCTCAGCCGGCGCCCGCTGTCGGAGGCCGAGAGCGCGCTCGACGCGCTCGGGCGCGGAGCGGTAACCGGGCGCCTCGTGCTGGTGCCGTGAGGGTCACTTGCGGGTCCCGGCTCTCTACCGCGCGCCGTAGCGCCGCAGCATGGCGATGATCCGGCGCTCATCGGCCGCGACCGCGGCCTTGAGCGGCGTGGTGCCCTGCGCGTCGGCGGCGCTCGGGTCGGCCCCGTGCGCGAGCAGCACGGCCACGGCGTCCGCCTGTCCGTTGAGCGTCGCCAGCATGAGCGCGGTACGGCCCAGCGCATCGCGCGCATCGATGTCGCCTGCGCCGCCGAGCCGCGCCTTGAGCGCCGCCAGATCGCCCGCTGCGGCGGCCTGCCGGAGCGCGTCCGGATCCCCCGCAACCGCTGGGAGGGCCGCCGCCGCCCGTTGAAGCGGTGCGGGGCCGCCCGCCAGGTCGCTCGCGGCCGCCGCACCCCGCGAGCCGGCCATCGCGGTCGGTGCCGCAGCACTCTGGTTCGCGGTGACGGCGAGCCGCTCCTCGGGTGGCGGCGCACCTGCGGCGTATGCGCCGGCGCGCTGCTCGAGCTGCGCCGACGTCACTGCATCACTCGCGGTCCGGCCGGCTACCACCGGGGACGCGGTCTGCGCGGCTGCAGATTCCCTGCGCGGCGCACGAGGCGCGCTGGGCGCGACGCGCGAGCGCTCGGGCAGGACGGCCGTGCTCGCCGCGGGCACGGACTCGACCGGCGCCGGGGCAGCAGGCGCGGCCGTAGAGCTGCGCTGACTCCCGGGAGGCACGGCTGGCGCGAGAAACTGCGGGGCGATCAGGACTGCGGCGAGGATCGCCGCCGCGAGGGTTCCGGCGATCGCGGGCCGCCATCTCGGCGCGAGAAGCGCCATCAGCCAACGGCGGCGCGCGTCGCGGCGAGCGCGCCCGGCGGCGAGGCGCTCCGCATGGGCGAGCACAGCCCGGCGCGTGGCCTCGCTCGGGCGGCTGGGGTCGCGCTCCGAGGCACGCCGGTAGCGCTCGTCGGCGTCGTCGTCGGACGGATCGAAGGGGGGCGGCAGCGAGCTCATGCGTACTCGCTGAGGAGCTCACGCAGGCGCGTGCGGGCGTAGCGCAGGCGGCTCTTCACGGTCTCGAAGCTGGCGCGGGTGACGCTCGCGACTTCCTCGACGCTCAGATCTCCTTCGAGCTGCAGCAGAAAGGCGTCGCGCTGCTCCGGCGGCAGCCGCGCGAGCGCCTGCCGGAGCGCCACCGCCTGGTCCCGCGCCTCCGCCGCCGCGGCCGGACCGGCGTCCGCATCCGCGGTCAGCGGCTCGACCACCGTCTCGGCCTCGTGACCGACCACGTCCAGGCTGAGGTGAGGGCGGCTCGCACGGGCCGCGTCGATCACCCGGTTGCGCGCGATCGTGAACAGCCAGGTCGTGAAGCGCGCGGTCGGCCGATAGCGCTCGGCGTCGCGTGCCACGGCAAACCATACCTCCTGCATCAGCTCCTCCGCCGTCGCGCGGCTCCCCGCGTTGCGCTCGAGATAGCGCCAGATACGCAGCTCGTGCCGCCGATAGAGTGCCGTGAACGCCCCGGCGTCGCCGCGCGCATAGCGGGCCATCAGCGTCTCGTCACTCAGGCCGGCGTCGTTCATTCATCGCGGGTCCGGCACGAACTGCCGCAGCTCCGCGTTCGGAAACGCATCCGGCGCGCGCGGCAGCGGGCGCGGCCTGCTGATGATGCCCATGGCGACCAGATTCTCGAGACTGTCGTAGCGAATGCGGATGACCTCGTTCGGCTGCGATTGCATCCGGTGAAACTCCGTGTCGACTACATAAGAGTATTCTCGCTCGCCGTGCCCGGTCCCGAGCCGCGATTCGGGCGCCGCAGCCGGGGCTCGCTGCAGCGCAGACGCTCCGCGCATGGCAGTCGTGTCCTCGGCGAGTGAGCCGCCGGCGCCGCCGGCAGAGGGTGCCGCCGCGTCGGACTCGGGTGCAGGTGCCGGCGCGACCTTCGGAGGCGCGTACACCGGCTGCGGCCGCTCGCGGAACAGCGCGACGCCGATGACGCCGACATTCGCCGCACGGCCGGTGCGCGCCGCGTACGAGTCCCCCGCGGCGGTGAAGGTGAAGGCCGCGACTTCGGAGTTGCTCTTGCGCCACCCCGCGATCTGATAGCGCTCGCCGGGATCGAAGACATAGCCTGCCTGGTCGAAGCCCGCCGTGTCGCCCGAGAGCACGTTGATGCCGTCCACCGACGTCACGGCGAGCAGCCTCCCGCCCGCGCAATTGCGGATCTCGATCGCATAATGCGCTCCCGGATCGCCCGCCACCCAGTATTCGCCGCGCGCATAATATGTCCGCAGCGTGACACCATGGTCGCGATCGAAGACGCTCACCCGCGCGAGCGAGCCCACGGCACTCGCCTCGGCGCTCGCCGCCAGCGCCAGAACCGACGCCATCAGATTAAGGTACCTCACGAATCGCCTCCGGTATTGAGAAAGCCCAATACTGAAGCGCGGCAGCCACGCGGATGGGGTTAGCGGGTCCCCTGTTCCTTGTCTGGTGATGGCTTCACGGCCATCCACACCGCGAGGTCCCAGGCGTTGCGGATACCGGTGAGAAGGAGAGCGAGCGTCAGCACGGCGACCCCGTACAGGGCCTGCCGCGTCAGGCGCTCCTGGATCAGCGCCGCCATGACGACCAGGGCCGCATAGACCAGCGTCGGCACGATCACGTTCCAGATCCAGTCCTCGCGGACCGGCACGTAGCGAGTGGCGCCGACTCCGATGCGATACATGTTGATGCCGATCAGGCATCCGTAGATGACGCCCGCCAGCCCCCCGACCGCCAACCCGGCGCTCAGGGTCACCGCGCTCTGATGCGGCATGCTCATGAAAGCGGCGAGCGCCAGCACGCCGCAGAAATGCACGATCGTCGGGGTCACGAACGCGCCGAGACCCGTCGGCCGCACGCCCGCCGCCGAATCGCGGATCAGCGCGATGACCACGAACGTGAGCCCCGTCAGTCCGCCGGCCGAGGAGCCGACGATGACGTAGAAGTTGTCCCAACCGGCGAGCGGCGCGGCGTCCATGAGGGGCGGGATCGTAGTCGCCGCGACCCCGCGGCAGCAAGCCCGCGCGCACCGCGCACCGCGCGCCGGCTGCCGGGCACGGCATGGCTGGGGTTGTACAATGGCCGCCCGCTCACGGGCAGCACGCAATGAAGGCAGCCACGCCTGCAGGACTCCTCGCCCTCGCGATCGTCGGGGCCGCCGGCGGATGTGCGGCGCTCGATACCTGGCGCAAGTGCGGCGCCGGATGCCCCGGCGACGCCGGGATCTCGGCCGCCGTTCGCGCCCGCCTCTCTCAGCACACCGAGCTGCTGGCCCCGAACCGCGTGTACGTCTCGACCCTCGATGGCGTCGTGTACCTGAGTGGCGAGGTGGCGACCGACACGCAGCGCCTCGACGCCGAGGACATCGCGCGCGCAACCCCGGGCGTCACGCGGCTAGTCAACGACATCAGTCTCGAGTTCCAGGGCTGGTAGACGTAAAGCCCGTCACGGCTCCCCGAGATCGATCAGAGCGGACGGCGCCACGCGCCCGTCCACGACGGCGACCCCCTCGGCGCGCAGGCGGCGCGCCTGCTCGCGGTGCGCGCGCGAGGCGTGCGGGAAGACGATGCGGCCGCCGGCGCCGACCACGCGGTGCCACGGGAGATTCAGCGTCTCGTCCGCCGTGCGCAGCGCGAAGCCCGCCTGGCGCGCGCGTCCCGGGAGCCCCGCGGCGCGCGCCACGCCGCCGTAGGTCGACACCCGTCCGCGGGGAATGGTGCACACGGCATGGCGGATCGCCTCGAGCGCGGCATTCTCCGCGGCGGCCGGCCGGCGTTGCGCCGGCCCGGCCCGGCTCAGGGGTTGCAGCAATGCGGCGAGTGTTTTCCTCCGGCGCCTCACCCGGGGCATACTACAAGAAAAGACCACCATGGCAGCCGCGCCCGCCGTCGACGATTTCCTCCTCGAAACCCGCGGACTCACCAAGGAGTTCAGCGGTTTCGTCGCGGTGAGCAACGTCGACCTCAAGGTGCGCCGCGGGCACATTCACGCGCTCATCGGCCCGAACGGCGCCGGCAAGACCACCTTCTTCAACCTGCTCACCAAATTCACCATCCCTACCCGGGGCCAGATCGTCTACCGCGGCGAGGACATCACGCTCGAGAAGCCCGCCCAGGTGGCGCGCCGCGGCATCGTACGCTCGTTTCAGCTGTCGGCGGTGTTTCCGCATCTGACGGTGCTCGAGAACGTCCGCATCGCGCTGCAACGCTCGCTCGGCACCAGCTTCCATTTCTGGAGGGACGAGGCGACGCTCGCGGTGCTCGACGCGCGTGCCCGCGAGTTGCTCGCGCTGGTGGACCTGGCCGCGTTGGCGGGCGTGCTCGCCGTGGCGCTCCCCTACGGGCGCAAGCGCGCCCTCGAGATCGCCACCACGCTCGCGATGGAGCCCGAGCTCATGCTGCTCGATGAGCCGACGCAGGGCATGGGGCACGAGGACGTCGACCGCGTCACCGCGCTCATCCGCCAGGCGGCGGCGAATCGCACCGTGCTCATGGTCGAGCACAACATGCGTGTGGTGGCGCGCATCGCCGATACCATCACGGTGCTGCAGCGCGGCCAGATCATCGCGAGCGGCAGCTACGCCCATGTGTCGCACCACCCGCAGGTGCTCGAGGCCTATATGGGCTCCGCCGACACCGAGCTGCGGAATACCCACTGATGGCGGACGACGTTCTGCGGGTGTCGGAGCTGCACGCCTACTACGGCGAGTCGCACGTGCTGCACGGCGTCGACTGCCGCGTCGGGCGCGGCGAGGTCGTGACGCTCCTCGGGCGCAACGGTGCCGGCCGCACGACGACGCTGCGCGCCCTGCTGGGGCTGGTGGGCCAACGCTCCGGCTCGGTGCTCATCAATGGCCGGGAAACCATCGGCCTGCCGCCGCACCGCATCGCCCGCCTCGGGATCGGCTATTGCCCCGAGGAGCGCGGCGTCTATGCGAGCCTCTCGACCGAGGAGAACCTCGAGCTCCCCCCGCCGGTGGCGCCCGGGGGCATGTCAGTCGGGGAAATCTACGCTATGTTTCCCAACCTGGAGGAGCGGCGCGCGAGCCGCGGGTCCCATCTCTCCGGGGGCGAGCAGCAGATGCTGGCACTCGGGCGGATCCTGCGTACCGGCGCGCGCCTGCTGCTGCTCGATGAGATTTCCGAGGGTCTCGCGCCGGTCATCGTGCAGGCGCTCGGCCGCACCATCCAGAAGCTGCGCGAACGGGGCTACACCATCGTCATGTCCGAGCAGAACTTCCGCTTCGCCGCCCCCCTCGCCGACCGTTTCTACATCATGGAACGCGGCCGGATCGTCGAGGGTTTCGCATCCGGCGAGCTTCAGGACAGAATGCCACTGCTGCATCAGTACCTCGGCGTCTGACGCCGCCAGTTCAACTCGAGGAGCACAACTCATGAAACTGCGCACCCTGATGATTGCGACGCTTGCGGCGCTCGGCACCGCGGCCGGCGGCCGGGCGCTGGCGGCCGAGGAGGTGGTGATCGGCGACATCGACGACATGTCGGGCGTCTACGCCGACGTGATGGGAGCGGCCGGGGTCGAGGTCGTGAAGTGGGCGGTCGCCGACTTCGGCGGCACGGTGCTCGGCCGCAAGATCACGGTGCTGTCCGCCGACCACCAGAACAAGCCCGACATCGGCGCGGCCAAGTTCCGCGAATGGGCCGACCAGAACGGCCTCAACTTCCTGCTCGGCGGCTCCAACACCGGCGTCAACATCGCCATGGCCAAGGTAGCGGCCGTCAAGCACGTGCCGATCTTCAACATCGGCCCGGGCGGCGCCTCGCTCACCAACGAGGACTGCACCGCTTACTCGGTGCACTACACCTACGACACCGTGGCGCTCGCCAACGGCACGGCCACCGCCATCGTCAACGCCGGCGGCAAGACCTGGTTCTACCTCACCGCCGACTATGCCTTCGGCACGCAGCTGCAGGCCGCCGCCTCCAAGGTCGTCGAGGCAAACGGCGGCAAGAACCTCGGCGCGGTGCGCGTGCCGCTCGGGGCGGCGGACTTCTCCTCGTTCCTGCTGCAGGCACAGGCCTCGGGCGCACAGGTACTGGGACTCTCCAACGCCGGCACCGACTTCAGCAACTCGCTGAAGGCCGCCAACGAGTTCGGCATCACCAAGACCATGAAGCCGGCGGCGCTGCTCGCCTTCATTACCGACATCCACAGCCTGGGACTCGCGACCGCGCAGGGGCTGTACCTGACGGATGCGTGGTACTGGGATATGAACCCCGAGACGCGCGCCTTCGGCAAGCGCTTCTTCGACAAGTTCGGCCGCGAGCCGACCATGGATCAGGCGGGTGCCTATTCCGCAACCCTCACCTACCTCAAGGCAGTCAAGGCGGTGGGTACCACGGACTCCGACAAGGTGATGGCGGAGCTCAAGCGGGCGAAGATCGACGACATGTTCACCAGGGGCGGTTACATCCGCGCCGACGGCGCCATGATCCACGATATGTATGTGTGGCAGGTGAAGACTCCGCAGGAATCGAAGTACCCGTGGGACTACTACAAGCTGGTGAAGAAGATGAGCGGCGCCGAGGCCTTCGGTCCGATCACGGGACTGTGCCCGCTCGCGCCGGCGCCCAGGTAATGTGACCGAAGCGGCCTGACGTACTCCACGCGCAGCGCCAGACCGCCGTGACGAGCGTCTTCGGCATCCCGGTGGCCGTGATCCTCGGCCAGCTGATGCTGGGGCTCGTCAACGGCTCGTTCTACGCGATGCTGAGCCTCGGGCTCGCGGTGATCTTCGGTCTCATGCGCGTCGTGAATTTCGCGCATGGCGCGTTCTATACGCTCGGCGCGTTTGCGGCGCTGCTCGGACTGCAGTGGCTCGGTATCAGCTACTGGGTGTCGCTGCTCGCCGCCCCGCTCGCCGTCGGCCTGGTCGGTATCGCCGTCGAGCGGCTGCTGCTGCGGCACGTATATGGGATCGATCCGCTCTACGGGCTGCTCCTGACCTTCGGGCTCGCCCTGATCTGCCAGGGCTCGCTCCACCAGGTGTTCGGGGCGACCGGCCAGTCGTACCCGGTGCCGCCCGCGCTCGCCGGCGCCGTCAATCTCGGCTTCATGTTCCTGCCGCTGTATCGCGCCTGGGTGATCGCCGTGTCGCTCGTGGTGTGCTTCAGCACCTGGTTCGTGATCGAGCGCACCCGGCTCGGCGCGACGTTGCGCGCCGCCACCGAGAACGCGCCGCTCCTGCAGGCCTTCGGCGTCAACGTGCCGCTCCTGGTAGCGGCGACCTACGGCGGCGGCGTGGCGCTCGCCGCGCTCGCCGGCGTGCTCGCTTCCCCGATCGTGCTGGTGAACTCGCACATGGGAGCCTCGCTCGTCATCGTGGTGTTCGCGGTAGTGGTGATCGGCGGGATGGGCTCGATCCTCGGCTCGATCGTGAGCGGACTGGCGCTCGGGGTCGTCGAGGGCTTCACCAAGGTCATTTACCCGGAAGCGTCCAACGTCGTGATCTTCGTCGTCATGGCGCTGGTGCTGTTCCTGCGGCCGACCGGCCTGTTCGGCAAGGATTGACCGCATGCGCACCACGGCGATCCTCTATGCACTCATCGGGCTCTTCGCCCTGTGCGTGCCGCTGCTCGGGATCTACCCGGTGTTCATGATGCAGCTGCTGTGCGTCGCGATGTTCGCCTGCGCCTACAACCTGCTGCTCGGCTTCGGCCGCATGCTGTCCTTCGGGCACGCGGCCTTCTTCGGCTCCGCGGCCTACGCGACCGGTTGGCTGGTCACGGCGCACGAGTGGGGTCCGGGGGCGGCGATCCTCGCGGGCGTCGCGGTCGCCGCGCTCCTCGGGCTCGCGGTCGGCATGCTCGCCATCCGCCGTCAGGGCATCTACTTCGCGATGATCACGCTCGCGCTCGCCCAGCTGGTGTACTTCGTCTGTCTCGAGGCGCCCTTCACCGGCGGCGAGAACGGCCTGCAGGGCGTGCCGCGCGGCAAGCTGCTCGGGTTCCTGCCGCTGAAGTCGGACCTGGTGCTCTATTACGTGGTGCTCGCCGTCTTCGTCGCGGTGTTTCTCTTCATTCGCCGCGTGGTGCACTCGCCCTTCGGCCAGGTGCTGAAGGCGATCCGCGACAACGAGGCGCGCGCCACCTCGCTCGGCTACGAGATCAACCGCTACAAGCTCCTCGCCTTCGTGCTGTCGGCGACCCTCGCCGGTCTCGCCGGCTCCCTCAAGGCGCTGGTATTCGGGTTCGTCACCCTCAGCGACGTCGACCAGTCGACCTCCGGGGATGTCATCCTGATGACGCTGCTCGGCGGCACCGGGACCTTTTTCGGCCCGGTACTCGGCGCCGCGGTCGTAGTGACGCTGCAGGAGTATCTGTCCGACCTGGTCGGTGGCTGGGTCACCGCCATCATCGGCGCGATCTTCGTCGCGTGCGTGCTGTCCTTCCGCAGCGGCGTGGTCGGCGAGCTCACAGCGTGGCATCAGCGCCGCCGCAAGTCCGCGCCTCCCTGAGCCGCCGCGTCACGCGCGCGCCGCCAGCGCCACCGCGGTTGCCAACGGCACTTCCTCCAGCGCCAGCGCGCGCGCCTCCGGGAACGCATCCTTCACCAGTCTGCTGAGCACCGTTCCGGGCGGGGTCTCGATGAACGTCCGGCAGCCGAGCTCGGAGAGCAGCGTCACCGAATCGTGCCAGCGCACCGTGCGCGAGACGTTCTCGATCAGGTCCTCCTGCACCTCGCGCGCCTGGTGCGCGACGCGCGCCCGGACGTTGCTCACGTAGGCGGCGCGCGGCGCGCGCAGCGCGATGCCCTGCAGCGCCGTGCGCAGCCGCCCGGACACGCTCTCCATCAGCGGGCAATGCGACGGGATCGCAAGGCGCAGCCGCCGCGCGGCGGCGCCGGCCGCCTGCGCCTCGGCGGCGGCGAGCTCGAGCGCGGCGTCGGACCCCGAAACGACGACCTCGCTCGGCCCGTTGACGCTCGCCAGATAGAGCGGCGCCCGCACGCTCACGCGCGCAACGAGCGCGCGCGCGTCACGCTCCGCGAGTCCGAGAAGCGCGCTCATGCCGTGACCGTACGGCACCGCCTCGGCCATCGCCGCGCCGCGCAGCTTCACCAGCGCGAGCGCCTCGGGGAAGGCGAGCACGCCGCTCACCACCGCGGCCGCAAACGCCCCGACCGAAAGACCGGCGACCGCGTCGGGCTCGACCCCCTCGGCCGCGAGCGCGCGCGCCATGGCCACCCCCGCGATCACCGTGGTGAGCTGCACCGCAGCCGTCGACTCGAGCGCCGCCGCGCTGTCGAGCCACCCGGCTCCGGCGCCGAGCGCTCGTGCGGCTTCCTCGAGCGTCGCCTCGACGGCGGGATGTGCCGGCAGGCGGCCGAGGAAACCCGGCGTGTGCGTCCCCTGGCCGGGAAAGAGCAGCGCGAGCCGCATCAGGCCGCCGCCGCGGCGCCGCCCCAGGGGTCGTCCACCAGGCGCGGACCATCCGTCGTGCGCAGCATCAAGGGCCTGCGCGCCGCCGCGTACTCTCGGAGCGCCACCGCCCCCCGCGGAACCTCGAGCAGCACGTCGGTGCGCACCGCCAGCTCCGCGAGGCTCGCGCACAGTCCCGCCGCCACCGCGCGCGGCAGCGGTGCGCGCGCTTCGATCACGAGGTCCAGGTCGCTCGCCCCGGTCGCGGTCGCGATGCCGCTCGCCAGCTCGAAGCCCACGCTCCCGCCGGGCCCCCAGACGAGCTCGTGAGCGCCCATCAGTGTTGCGGCCGCTTCGAGGGCTGCCAGCGCGGGCACGCGCGCGCAGCGCGCCCTGCGCGGCCAGCGGCCCCGTGCCAGGAGCTCCGACGGCGTCAGGCACTCGAGCACTTCCCGGGGATGCAGCCAGGTTGCGAGCCGCTCGGCGCGCGCGGCTCCCCGCACTCCGACCGGGATCAGTCCGTCCCGGCTCCTGGCCCGCCGCACCACCACCCAGGGGGCGCGCGTGAGCGCCGCCTCGGCCCAGGCGGGCAAGCGGCCGGCGAGAGCTCGCGGCTGCGCGATCCGCAGCAGCGCATGCGTTGACGGCTCAGGGCGCATCCCACTGCTCGGCGAGCCGCCGCCGTACGGCGATCGAGGCGGCCCGGCAGGCGAGCGCCGCCGGGGAAGCGAGGCGCGTGCTGAGATCCCGGGACCCGGCACGCGCATCGGCCACGGCGGCGATGAGCTCGGCGCGCACGCGCTCGAGGTCCCGGGGTCCGGGAGCCGCGGCGTTCACGCCGCCGATCAGGCGGTGCAGGAGCCCGAGTCTTGCGTACGAGCGCACGTCGTAGGCCAGCGGCGCCACGCGCTCGCCGAGCTGCTCGAGCTCCTCCACCGTGCGGCGCGTGACTCGCGCCGCCGCCTGCTTGCTCATGGCGTGCACCAGCACTTCGGGCGAATCGAGCGCCAGAATCCGGTTCGCCTGATAGCCGTGCGTCAGGAAGCCGCCCGAGATCGCCTTGCCGACCAGCAGCGCGATCAGCGGGTGGCCCGCGAGCCGGGCACTGGCGTATGCATCGACGGCGGCAGCGCCGGCGAGATGAATGCCGAGGAGCTCCTCGCGGCGGCCATAAGCCTGACTCGTGACATCGACGAGCGCGATGATCGGGCGCGGCTCGCGTCGCACATCCTCGGCGATGGTACGGCGCACCTCGCGCGCCACGCCTAAGGCCTCGTCGATCCCGGCCTCGCCCGCGCGTGCGCGCGGAAAGCGATTGCGGGGATCGGGAACTATCGCTATGAACCGCGCCGCCTCGGCGCCGAGCGGTGCGTCCGCGACGCGCACCGTGCGCGGCGGCGACTCGAGGAGTCCTGCCGAGCCGGTGAGCGCCTCGAGCCAGCGCAAGCCGTTGGCGGGCAGGCCGTGGTCCGCGTTCACTGCCTGGTTTCCCCCCAAAGCGCGCGCAACGCGGCCGGCTCCGGCGGACGCTCGCCGTCGATGCCTGCGAGGCGCGCGATGAGCGCCTCGACCCGCTCGCTGCGCGGCGTGGGGGCCGCGGCCGCGAATGCACGGCGCACCTCCGCGCCGATCGCCTCGGCGTCGTCTTCGGCGAGCACGTCCGCAAAACCGGTCGCCTGGCGCTGCTCGCCCCCCATCAGGCTCCAGATGAGCGCGCGATCGCCGGCGTCGAGCTCGGCGAGCCCCGCCTCCTGCTCGATCACTTCCGGTCCGTTCATGCCGAGCCGAGCCTGGCGCGTCACGATCAGGCGGCTGCAGAGTGCCGCCGCGAGCGACATGCCGCCGAAGCAGCCGACCATGCCGGCCACGACCGCCACGACCGGGACGTGACGGCGCAGCGCGACGATGGCGGCATGCACCTCGGCGATCGCGGCCAGCCCGAGGTTGGCTTCCTGAAGCCGCACCCCGCCCGTCTCGAGCAGCAGCAGCGGCCGCACCGGCCGGCCGAGCTCAAAGTCGCGCAGCGCGAGCTCGAGCGCTCCGGCGAGCTTCGCTCCCGAGACCTCGCCGACGCTTCCGCCCTGGTAGGCACCTTCGATCGAGGCCACCACCGCGGACTCGCCGTCGATCGAGCCGCGCGCGATCACCACCCCGTCGTCCGCCTGCGCGACCACGCCCTGCAGTGGCAGCCACGGAGACTTCAGCCGATCGAAGGGACCGGCGAGCTCGCGGAACGTGCCCGGATCGAGGAGCGCGCGCGCCCGCTCGCGCGCGTCGAGCTCGATGAAGCTGCGGCGCGCCAGAAAGCGCTCACGCACGGTGGTGCCGCTCAAGCGCGCAGCGCCTCCACCGCCTGCTCGAGCCGCAGCAGCACCACGCCGGGCGTCGCGCCGCAGTCGTTGATCTCGATGGCGGCCGCCCCGTCGAAGCGGGTGAAGAAGCGGTCGAGGACGTGCTTCCACACCGTGCCGAAGCCGTCGACGCTGGTCGTGACGGCAACGTGTGCGTCAGCGTCCGCCGAGGGCTCGAGCAGGACCTCCAGATCCCCCGAGCCTGCGACGCCGATGTGTACACGCCGCGCCACCGCCTCGCGGGCCGGGTAAGTGAAAGTCAGGTGTTCCATGACTTCTGGTTCTCCGCTGCATCATCGAGAAACAGACAGGCCGCGAGCAGGTCCGCGCAGCCGCCCGGCGAGGCGTTGCGCCGCAGGAGCTCGGCATCGAGGGCCAGCAAGGCCGCGGCTCCCGCCCACGTGGCGCTGCCTCCGAGGGTGAGCACGCGGCGGGCGCCGCTGCGCGCGGCGTGCACCGCGGCCCAGCCGCCGCGGTGCAGGAGGCAGGTGTCATCGAGGCTCGCCATGATGGCGAGCAGCGCATCGAGCCGCGCACAGGACTCGGAAGCACCCCGGCGGCGCGCGGCGGCGAGCGCCGGCAATCCCACTTCGATGACGTGCGGAAAACCCGCCGCGGCCTCGCCGCGCGCGCCAGCCACGCCGAACTCGCGGCACACGCGGGCGCCGTTGCTCGCCTGTCGGGGCGCGTGGCGGTCCGGCAGGCGCGCGAGTCCGGCCGCGGTCGCCGCCGCCTCGTGCGGCGCGGCCTCGCTCCCGGCGAGCGCCAGCGAGGCGACCAGCAGGCCGAGCACCCATATCGCGCCGCGGTGCGCGTTGCTGCCGCCGGTCGCCTCGAGCATCGCTCGCTCGCCGCAGCGGCCGAGCCAACCTAAGCGTTCGCGCAGCCCTACGCCGGCCGTGCCGGTGCCGGCATCGAGCGCCATGCGGTGGAAGGTGCCGCGCAGGGCGCGCGCCGAGCGCAGGAGCTTGCCGAGATCGAGATCGCGGTGGGCGCCCGGACCACGCTGATCGACCAGTGCCGGCTTCGGAGTGAGCAGCGCCTCGAGGATCAGGGCGCGCACGGCGCGCTCGGCCAGCTCGGCCGCGCGACGCTCCACGGCGCGGGGCGGATGCCAGGCCGGGAGCCGTGCGTGCAGCAGCGATGCCATGCTCTACCAGCTGCGAAAACGGGCCGGCGGCCTGTAGAGCCCCCCGGACCAGGCGACCAGGTCCTCGATGCTGCGCGCGGCGAGGAGCGAGCGGCGCGCCGCGGCGCGCTGCACGCCGAGGTCCCCGGGATAGGCGACCAGCCCGCGGGAGCGCAGGCTGGCCGTGCGGGCGGGGTCGGCGCGGCGGCCGATCGTCGTGGCGCCGGCGATGGCCGCGAGCGCCGCGCGCCGCTCCTCCTCGCCCTGCGCCCTGTAGAGATAGGCGATGCCCTCCTCGCTCACCACGTGAGTCACGTCGTCCCCGTAGATCATGACGGGCGCGAGCGGCATCCCGCTGTCGCGCCCCACCTGCACCGCCTCGAGCGACTCGACGAACGCGGGCACGCCGCCCCGATTGAAGGTCTCGACCAGCTGCACCACGAGCTTCCGGCCACGCACGATGGGCGCGTCGGCCGTGACGAGGCTCAGCCAGGCGGGACTCGGGTGGCGGCGGCCGCGCGGGTCGTGCCCGAGGTTGGGGGCGCCGCCGAAGCCCGCCAGGCGCCCGAGCGTCACGGTGGAGGAGTTGGCGTCGGCGTCCATCTGCAGAGTCGAGCCGATGAAGAGATCGACAGCGTACTGGCCGGCGAGCTGGCACAGCACGCGGTTCGAGCGCAGGCTCCCGTCGGCGCCGACGAAGAACACGTCGGGGCGCGCGCGTACATAGTCCTCCATCCCGACTTCGCCGCCGAAGCAGTGTACGCTCTCGACCCAGCCGCTCTCGATGGCGGGAATGAGGGTCGGATGGGGGTTCAGGATCCAGTTGCGGCAGATCCTGCCCTTCAGGCCGAGCCCGGCGGCGTAAGTCGGCAGCAGCAGCTCGATGGCGGCCGTGTCGAACCCGATGCCGTGATTGAGAGCGGTCACGCCGTGGCGCTCGTAGATGCCGCGGATCACCATCATTCCCATGAGGATCTGCAGCTCGTTGATCTGGCGCGGGTCGCGGGTGAACAGCGGCTCGATCGCGAACGGACGGTCGGCGGGCACGATCAGGTCGACCCACGACCCCGGCACGTCGACGCGCGGCAGCCGATCGACGACTTCGTTCACCTGCACCAGCACGATCCCGTGGCGGAAGGCGGCGGCCTCGATCAGGGTCGGCGTCTCCTCGGTGTTCGCGCCGGTATAGAGATTGCCGGCGAGATCGGCCTGCTCCGCGCACACCAGCACGGCCTGCGGAGTCAGATCGACGAACATGCGCGCGTACAGCTCGATGTAGGTGTGGATCGCGCCGATCTCGAGCTTGCCGTCCTCGAGCAGCTGCGCCACGCGCAGGCTCTGCGGACCGGCATAGGAGAACTCGACCCGGCGCGCGATACCGCGCTCGAACAGGGTCAGGTGCTCGGGACGCGTGATCGAGGAGATCAGCATGTGCAGGCCGTGGATGCGCGCCGGGTTGACCTCGACCAGCGCGCGCGACAGGAAGTCCGCCTGTTTCTGATTATTGCCCTCGAGCGCGACGCGGTCTCCGGCGCGCAGCAGCCCCTCGAGCACCGGCACGATGTCGGCGCGCCCCACCAGCTTGCCGTCGACGTAATCCGCGACGCCCGCGAGCCGCGCCGCCTTGTCCTCACGGCGGGTGGTCCAGGACTGCCGGCCCGCTCCCTGCTCGAGCGCTGTCGCCATGCCCGTTACCTTATTTCATCGCGGCAGCGCGCGCGACTGCCCGTTACGGCGGCACCACGGTAAGATCGCTCCATGGCGCAGCACATCGGGATCGTGGCCTGCTCCGCCGAGGGCGCGGCGCTCTGCTATCGCACCCTGTGTCTCGAGGGCGCCCAGTACCTCGGCGACTTCGATCACCCCGAGGTGTCGCTCCACAATCACTCCCTGGCGCGCTACATGCGATCGATCGACGCCGGCGACTGGCCGGGCGTCGCGGAGCTCATGCTGTCCTCGGCCAACCGGCTCGCCCGCCTGGGCGCCGACTTTCTCATCTGCCCCGACAATACCATCCACCTGGCGTTTCCCTGGGTGATGCGGCGCTCGCCGCTGCCGTGGCTGCACATCGCCGAGGTGGTGGCGGCGCAGGCCGTGGAGCGCGGCTTCCGCACCCTGGGGCTCACCGGCACGCGCTACCTGGTGGACAGCGAGGTGTATCCGGAGAAACTCGCGGCGCGCGGCCTGAAATACCAGCGCCCCGGCAGCGCCGAGCGCGCCGAGATCAACCGCATCATCTTCGAGGAGCTGGTGTGCGGTGCGTTCACGCCCGCCGCGGTCGAGTACTTCCAGGGGGTGATCGCGCGCATGAAGGATGAGGGGTGCGATGCCGTAGTGCTCGGCTGCACCGAGATCCCGCTGATCATCGACGACGGCAACTCGCCGCTCCCGACGCTCGATTCGACGCGCCTGCTGGCGCGCGCGGCGCTGCGCCGGGCGACCCAGCGCCCGGAGTCCTGAGCGCGCCCGGGCCCGCCTTTCGGCACACCGCCCGCGGTGGCCGTGAGGAGCCCTCGCCCGCCGGCTATTTCTCCTTCTTGTTCTCGAACTTGAAGGACACGTTGACGCGGGCGCGGTAGGCACGCACCTTGCCGTTGGCCACCTGCATGTCGAGCTCCTTGACCTCGACGATGCGCAGGTCTCTCAAGCTCTTGGCGGCCTGACTCACCGCGGCCGCGGCCGCCTTCTCCCAGGATTCGGTGCTGGTGCCGACCAGCTCGACGATCTTGTAGACGCTCTCCGCCATGGCTTGCTCACCTTTCGTCCCCGTCGTGGAGACTCTCTTGTTTTCACGGCAGTGTGCGCCTTCCGTGCGCCGGGCGCCAAGCGGCGCCTCTCTTGACGGGCGGCCGCCGCCGCGGGTAGACCTGCGGGCCGCCCCGCGCGCACCACCCAAGGAGTGAAAATGAAGCCTGCAGCCCTCCCCGCACGTTGCGCCGCCGCCCTGGTGGCGATGGTGGCGGTCCCCCTGACCGCGCCCGCGGCAGGCACCGCGGGGCCGGATGACCCTTACCAGCCGCTCGCCTTTCTGATCGGACACTGCTGGAAGGGCGCCTTTGCCGGCGATGCCCACGCGACCGATGAGCACTGCTTCAGCAGGATCTACGGCGGCAAGTTCGTGCGCGACGAGCACGTCGTGCACCGCGACGGCCGGCCGGACGCGCTGGGCGAGTCGATCTACGTGTGGGATCCGGCCGCGGGACGACTCGAGTATCTCTACATCGAGAGCACCGGCGGCTTTCTGCGCGGGACGGTCACGTTCGAGGACGGCGCGCTGGTGTTCCCGGCGGCGGGCTTCATCGAACGGACCGGGTCGACGAACCTGCGCAGCCGCTGGCAGCGCGCCGGCGACGACGCCTACGACGTCGTCACCGAGTTTCAGGTCAAGGACCGCTGGGTGCCCGGCTTCAGCCTGCACATGCAGCGGGTGCAGAACGCTCCGACCTGAGGCCTGGCCATACCGGCCGGCGCACCAGCGTGCTCTTGCCGAACAGCGACTCGATCAGATCCACGGCGAGCGCCGCGGTCTTGTTCTGCTCATCGAACGCGGGATTGAGCTCCACCACGTCGAGGGAGGCGAGGCGGCGCGTGTCGGCGATCATTTCCATGCACAGCTGTGCCTCGCGGTAGGTCGGACCGCCCGGAACCCGGGTGCCGACGCCCGGCGCGATCCCGGGATCGAGGAAATCGACGTCGAAGCTGACGTGCAGATGGGTATCGTGGTCCATACCGGCGAGCGCCTGCTCCATGGTCGCGCGCATCCCCATCTCATCCACATGGCGCATGTCGAATACGTCGAGCCCCTGCTCGTGCACGAAGCGCTTCTCGCCGTCATCGACGCTGCGCACGCCGATCTGGCGCACCCAGGCAGGGTCGATGGCCGGGGTGTGACCGCCGATGCCGGTCAGCTCGCGCGGCCCGAAACCGCACAGCACCGCGACCGGCATGCCGTGAACGTTGCCGCTCGGGGAGAGCTCGCTGGTGTTGAAATCGGCGTGCGCATCCAGCCACAGCACGCGCAGCTTCCTGCCCTGCTCGCGGCAGTGCCGCGCGACGGCGGCAATCGAGCCGATACCGAGCGAATGATCGCCTCCGAGGAGGATCGGCAGCCGGCCCGCGCGCAGCTGCCCATACACCGCCTCGTGCACCAGCTCGTTCCAGCGCACCACCTGCCCGAGGTGCCGGTAGCCGTGCTGCGGCGGCTGCCAGGGATTTCCGGGGCCGCTGAGATTGCCGAGATCGAGCACCTCGAGCTCACGCTGCTCGAGCGCCGCCGCGATCCCGGCGACGCGCAGCGCCTCCGGTCCCATGGAGGCGCCACGATCCGCCGCGCCCACGTCCGTGGGTGCGCCAATGAGGCTCGCCGCGCGTACGCCGCCGCTCACGCCACCACTCCGGAGCGCGCCGCGGGCTTCACACCGGCGTCGGCCAGCAGCCCGAACAGGTCCTTCGGATCCTCCAGATCCGGCACCAGGTCGATCTGCCGCTCGCCGCCACGCTCCTCCTGATGAATGCGCATCAGGTAACGCAGCGTCGAGAAATCCTCGAGCGCGAACCCGACCGAGTCGAAGATGGTGACTTCGCGGTCGCTGCCGCGTCCGGGCGCGCCGCCCGCGAGGACTGCGGTGAGCTCGGTGACCGGGAAGTCGGGCGGCAGCTGCTGGATCTCGCCCTCGATGCGCGACTGCGGCTCGAACTCGACCACCACCCGGGCGTCGGCGCGTCGCAGAATGTCGGCATGCAGCTCGGTCTTGCCGGGGCAGTCGCCGCCCACGGCGTTCAGGTGCATCCCCGGGGCGATCATGGCCGGTGTCAGGATGGTGGCGTTACGCTTGTCCGCCGTCACGGTGGTGACGATGTCGGCGCCAGCGACGGCGGCCGCCGTCGAGCCACAGCGCAGCACTTCGAGGCCCGGCAGGCGCGGCCGCGCGAGGTTCCGTACCAGCTTGTCGGTGGCGAGCGCGTCAGTGTCGTAGAGGCGCAGCTCGCGGATTCCGAGCAGGTGGTGGAAGGCGATCGCCTGAAACTCGCTCTGGGCGCCGTTGCCGATCAGCGCCATCACGCGGCTGCCGGGGCGCGCCATGCGCCGCGCCGCCAGCGCCGAGGTAGCGGCGGTCCGCAGCGCCGTCGAGAGCGTCAGCTCCGACAAGAGCAGCGGGTAGCCGGTAGCGACGTCCGCCAGCACGCCGAACGCGGTCACGGTGAGCAGCCCCACCGCGGTGTTCTTCGGGTGGCCATTGACGTACTTGAAGGCATAGAGCCGCCCGTCGGAGGCGGGCATGAGCTCGATCACCCCGACGCTCGAGTGGACCGCGTGGCGGGGCGACTTCTCGAACTCGCTCCAGCGCAGGAAGTCGCTCTCGATCTCATGCGAGAGCTCCTCGATGAAACGCGCGGCGCCTCGCCGGGCGACGAGCTCCCGGACGCGCTCGATACCGATGAAATCCACCATGACTGCTCTCCCAAGTACGCGCTGCGGGGCGAGGCATGGGCGCATGCGGTATCCCTCACCGCGATAGTTAGGCACTTGCCTAACCATCGCCCAGGGGACCATGCGTTGCCCGGCCTCCTCTCGCTCTCCGAGCATGGTCGGGCCCGCGGGAACCAAAAGAAAGACAGAAACCTGTACAGAAGTCTCAGCTTATCGAGCAGATCGCCAGGAGTTATTGGCACTTTGTGCTATTATTTGTGCAATGGATGACATGGACCGCCAGCTGATCGGGCTGCTGCGCAATGACGCCCGTGCCTCCGTGGCATCTCTCGCCAAGACGCTCGGGGTCGCCCGGGGAACCGTACAGAACCGGATGGCCCGGCTCACCGCCGACGGCACGATCGTGGGCTTCACGGTACGGCTGAAGCCGGACGTGGAGGAGCAGCGCATGCGCGCCTTCATGACCGTGGCGGTCGAGGGCAATCAGGTCGATGCCGTGATCCGCGCGCTGCGCGGTGAACCCGCCGTGGCGGCGCTCTACAGCACCAACGGCCGGTGGGACGTGGTCGCGGAGCTGCGCGCCGACAGCCTCGAGGGCTTCGACCGCGTGCTCGCGCGTATCCGCCTGATAGAGGGGATCTCGCAGACCGAGACCAGCCTCTTGCTCTCGACTTTCAAGTTCTGAGCAGCCCGAGCCAGTCGCGCCGCCGGTCGCCGTAGGCAACGAAGAACGGGTTGAGGAGGCCCTCGCGCTCGTTGTACCGCAGCGGCCGCCCGTCGAGCCCGACGACCACACCGCCCGCGGCCGCGAGCACCGCATGCGCCGCCGCGGTGTCCCACTCGCTGGTCGGCCCGAGGCGCGGGTAAACGTCCGCGGCGCCCTCGGCGATCAGGCAGAACTTGAGTGAGCTGCCGACCGCCTTGAGCTCGTGGGCACCGAGCCGGGCGAGGAAGCCGGCGAGGGAATCGCCGCGGTGCGAGCGGCTGCCGACCACCCGCACGGGATCGGCGGCGCGCGCCGCCACCTGCAGCGCCTGCAGCGGCGCGCCGGCCACCTGACGCCAGGCGCCCTCGCCCGCGACCCCCCGGTAGGTGGTGTCGCTCACCGGCACGTGTACCACCCCGAGCACGGGCACGTGCGCCTCGATGAGCGCGATGTTCACCGTGAACTCGCCGTTACGCGCCAGGAATTCGCGCGTACCGTCGAGCGGGTCCACCAGCCAGTGCCGCGGCCAGCGGCAGCGCTCGGCCCAGGGCGGACGGGCCGCCTCCTCCGACAGTACCGGTACGCCGGGCGTCAACGCTGCGAGCGCGTCCACGATCAGCCGGTGCGAGCGCAGGTCGGCCGCCGTCAGCGGTGAGTCGTCGTCCTTCAGGGTCGGCGGGCTCTCGCCCTGCGCGTACACCTCGAGGATCTCGCGGCCGGCCGCGCGTGCAATTGCAGCGACGCGCCCGGCAAGGGAGCCCGGCCCCTCGCTCATGCCGACCCCGTCACTCCCGCCGCCTTGAGATGTGCCACCACCAGATCGGCGGCCGCCTCGGCGCTCAATTGCGTCGTGTCGATGCGGATCTCGGGCCGCTCCGGCGTCTCGTAGGGCGAGTCGATGCCCGTGAAGTTCTTGAGCTCCCCGCGACGCGCCTTGCGGTACAGCCCCTTGGCGTCGCGGCCTTCGGCCACGGCGAGCGGCGTATCGACGAACACCTCGAAAAACTCGCCCGGCTCGAAGAGGCTGCGCGCCATGCGCCGCTCGGCGCGGAACGGGGAGATGAACGACACCAGCACGATGAGGCCGGCATCGACCATGAGGCGCGCGACTTCCGCTACGCGGCGGATATTCTCGACCCGGTCCTGGGCCGCGAACCCCAGGTCCCTGTTGAGGCCGTGGCGCACGTTGTCGCCGTCGAGCAGATAGGTGTGCCGGCCCTGCGCGGCGAGCTGCTTCTCGATGCGATTGGCAATAGTCGACTTGCCGGCGCCCGACAGTCCCGTGAGCCACAGCACGCAGGCCCGCTGACCCTTCTGCCGGGCGCGCAGCGTCTTGTCGACGTCGAGCGCCTGCCAGTGGACGTTCTGCGAGCGCCGCAGCGCGAAGTGAATGAGGCCCGCGCCCACGGTGCCGTTGGTGATGCGGTCGATGAGGATGAAGCCGCCGAGGGCGCGATTCTCGGCGTACGGCTCGAAGGCGATCGGCTGGTCGAGCTCGAGCTCGCACACGCCGATGTCGTTGAGCTCGAGCCGCTCGGCGGCCGTGTGCTCGAGCGTGTTGACGTTGATCTTGTGCTTGAGCGGCGTCACCGTGGCCGCGACGGTGCGCGCGCCGCATTTCATCAGATAGGTGCGCCCCTGCAGCATCGGCTCGTCGTCCAGCCATACGATGGTGGCCTCGAACTGGTCGGCGACCTGTGGGGCGGCAGCGGCGGCGGCGATGATGTCACCCCGGCCGACGTCGATCTCGGAGTCGAGGGTCAGCGTGACCGACTGGCCGGCGATGGCGGCTTCGAGATCCCCTGCGGCGGTGACGATGCGCGCCACTCGGGTCTCGCGCCCGGAGGGCAGGACGCGCACCCGCTCGCCCGGCCGGATGCTGCCGCTGACGATGCGGCCGCAGAAGCCGCGGAAGTCACCGTTCGGCCGGTTCACCCATTGCACCGGAAGACGGAACGGCCGCTCGGCGAGCTCCGGGTCCACGGGCACGCTCTCGAGGTGCCCGATGAGGGTCGGGCCCTGGAACCACGGCATGTTGGCGCCGTGCTGCGTGACGTTGTCGCCGTACACCGCCGACAGCGGGATCGCCGTGATCTCGCTGAGCCCGATCTGCGCACCGAAGGCGCGGTACTCCGCCACTACGCTCTCGAAGACCGCGCGCTCGTAGCCCACCAGATCCATCTTGTTGACCGCGAGCGCGACACGCGAGATGCCGAGCAGCCGCGCGAGGTAGCTGTGGCGGCGCGTCTGGGTGAGCACGCCTTTGCGGGCGTCGACCAGGATGACCGCGAAGTCCGCGTTCGAGGCTCCGGTCACCATGTTGCGCGTGTACTGTTCGTGCCCGGGGGTATCGGCCACGATGAACTTGCGCTTCTCGGTAGCGAAGTAGCGGTAGGCGACGTCGATGGTGATGCCCTGCTCGCGCTCGGCCGTGAGGCCGTCGACCAGCAGCGCCAGATCCGGCTCGGCGCCGCGCGTGCCGAATCTGCGGGTATCCTCGTCGAGCGCGGCGAGCTGGTCGTCGAACACGACCCTGGACTCGTACAGCAGCCGCCCGATGAGGGTCGACTTGCCGTCGTCCACCGAGCCGCAGGTGATGAAACGCAGCAGGCTCATGCGATCGTACGCCCTCAGGTAGGCGCCGATGTCGTGCGCCACATGCGCGGGGGGGCGCGCCATCAGAAGTAGCCTTCCAGCTTCTTCACTTCCATCGAACCCATCGCGTCGCGGTCGATGACGCGTCCCTGACGCTCCGAGGTCCTGGTCGCGAGCATCTCGGCGATGACCGCTTCGACCGTGTCGGCGTTGCTCTCGATAGCGCCGGTAAGCGGATAGCAGCCGAGGGTCCGGAAGCGCACCTTCCTCACCACCGGCCGCTCGCCGGATTTGAGCGGCAGCCGCTCGTCGTCCACCATGATCAGGGCGCCGTCGCGCTCGACCACCGGCCGTGGGGCGGCGAGGTACAGCGGCACGACGGCGATGTTCTCGCGCCAGATGTATTGCCAGACGTCGAGCTCGGTCCAGTTCGAGAGCGGAAACACGCGGATGCTCTCGCCGGGGCGCTTGCGCGTGTTGTAGAGCGACCAGAGCTCGGGCCGCTGCTGACGCGGATCCCAGCGGTGCTGCGCCGAGCGGAACGAGAAGATGCGTTCCTTGGCGCGACTCTTCTCCTCGTCGCGGCGCGCACCGCCGAAGGCGGCATCGAAGCCGTGCGCGTCGAGCGCCTGGCGCAGCGCCTGCGTCTTCATCACGTCGGTGTGCACCTGGGAGCCGTGCGTGAACGGATTGATCCCGCGCGCCAGCCCCTCGCGGTTCACGTACACGATCAGCTCGAGACCCGAGCGCTGCGCGACCGCGTCGCGGAACTCGTACATGGCGCGGAACTTCCAGGTGGTATCCACGTGCAGCAGCGGGAAAGGCGGGGTGGCCGGGTAGAACGCCTTGAGCGCCAGGTGCAGCATCACCGCGCTGTCCTTGCCGATGGAGTAGAGCATCACGGGCTTCTCGCACTCGGCGATCACTTCCCGGAAGATGTGGATGCTCTCGGCTTCGAGCCGGTCGAGATGGGTTAAATATTGCACGCCGGCCGCCATTGTAATGGTCTCGGCTCCGCACGCACGCCACGGCGCGCCGCTCGTGCGCCGAAGCGTTGCGGCGGCCGCTGGAGCGGCCCAACACGCCGTGATCTACTGGCGCGCGTGAAAGGCTCGCGCCGCTCCCTGCTCTCGGCCGCTCTGGGCGGACTGCTCCTGGGCTCTCCCCTGGCGGCGGGTCTTGCAGAAACGCCCCCGGCCGGAGTGCAGACTCCGCCGCCGCCGGCATCGCCCACGCCCGCCCCTCCGGCCGGATCGGCCGAGCCACCCCTTTCCGAAGTCCTGGTCGAGGCGCCGGAGCCGCGCTTCGTGGCGAGGACGACCCGTGACCGGATCGGCCGCATCTGGGCGCCGGTGCTGATCGACGGCAAGGGTCCGTTCCGGCTCGTGCTCGACACCGGCGCCAACCACTCGGCCATCATTCCGTCCACCGCCGCAGTACTCGGCTCACCGGGCGCGGCCAGCGCCACCGTGGTCACCGGCTTCACCGGCTCCGCGGTGGTTCCCTCGGTGTCCGTCTCGCGCATGGAGGTGGGCGACCTGCTGCTCGGGCCCACCACCCTCCCGGTCGTCGCCGACGTGTTCGGAGGCGCGCAGGGTGTGCTCGGCAACGAAGGCCTGGCGGGCAAGCGCATCTTCGCGGACTTCATGCACGACCGGCTGGAGATCTCCTCCTCCCACGGCGAGCCCGCGCACAGCGGTTTCAGCGTCGTGCCGCTGAAAGTGGCGGAGGGCGGCCTGCTGATCGCCGATATCAGGGTCGGCGGCGTCCGCTGCAGGGCCATCATCGACACCGGCGCCCAGGGAAGCGTCGGCAATCTGCCGTTGCGGGAGGCGCTGATGCGTCGTCCGCCGCGCGATGCCCGGCGCGCCGAGATCGAGGGCGTGACGCTCGACGTGCAGACCGGGGACAACGTGCCGGCGCCTCAGATCGAGATGGGGGGTCTCACGATCACCGGCGTGCACATCGTGTTCGGCGACATGTACCTGTTCCAGCACTGGCACATGACCGAGAAGCCCGTGCTGCTGTTCGGCATGGATCTGCTCGGGTCCTTCGACACCCTCATCATCGACTACCGCCTGCGCGAGCTACAGATCCGGCTGACGCGCGGGCAATTGCCGCCCTGAGCCCGCGGCGGGCGTTCCGGGCGCGGCGCGCCGCGCTAGGACGTGCCCCGTCCGCGCGGACCCATGCGCAGAAAACGCCGTCGCTCGTTCCACTGATGCCGCGCGTGCAGCCGCTCGGCCTGGTCGCCGGCCTCGGCCGGCAGCGCCTTGAGCGCGCGCAGTGCGCCCGCATGCGCCATGGCGATCGCCGGATCCGTCTGCAGCATGCCGCGGTAGTGCTCGAGGAACTGCTGCTCGGCGGGTCCGCCGCCGCCCGTCAACAGCTCGCGCGCGTGCGCGCCGATCGCGGCGGCTTCGCTCTCGGGCAGATCCCGCGCCACGGCGAGCGCGTGATCGACGTCGGCAATCAGGCCGTAGAGGGGTTGCAACCACGCCCAGGCCGGGTCGGTGGTGATGTGCTTGAGCCGCTCGAGCGGCGAGGCAAAGGGGGCGAAACGCCGCTCCGCCTCGAGCAGCGCGCCGAGTACGGTCTGCAGCGCCGCGCTCGCATCCCCGAGTCCCGTGAGCCACGGGCGGTCTGCCGTCATGTCATCCCCTTCAGCCAGGTGTAATCGCATCCGGCAAGCTCGCCGATACGCTCGAGCGTGCGGTCTGCCCCCGGGTAGGCCGCGAGCTCGCGCGGGTCGAGGGCATAGTGTCCCTGGCGCGCAAAGATCGTCGTCAGCCTCGCTCCCCAGACCCGCTTCATCGCGGTCAGTATGCGCAACTTGTCGTCGATCATCACGTAGTGACCGGCCGGGTAGCGCCGCTCGACCGCATCGAGCATCTGCTCCTTGTGCAGGTAGATGAGCACCCGGCCCGACACCGCGTCCCAGAGCCCCGAGCGCTGCACCTTGCGCGGCTGGAACACCACGTCGCCGTCCGAGAGGATGACCGTCTGGCCGAGACGCCCACAGTGCGCGAGCGCCGCCAGCGCACCGGGATAGAGCCGCCCGGCAAATGAATAGTCGACGAGGAACGAAGACACCTGCAGCAGCTGCGGATCATCGAGGTTCTCGAGCCGGTAGCGCTGCAGGGCGCCGAGATAATCCGCGTAGCCGAGCTCCTCGCGCAGCTGCTCGAACAGCGCCCAGTAGCGATCGCGGCTGGCGCGGCCGAACTCACGCTCGAGGTGCCTGCTCAGGTCGGCCTGAACGGCGTCGTTATCGAGCAAGGTGTTGTCCACGTCGAAAAGAAAGACAGTTTTGGAATCTGCAACTTGCTTCACGTTCTGTCCCGCCGCACCAGGAGCAGTGTACGCTGCCGGGGGGAACGCCTTAACGCTTGGGGCGGTCAACCCCGCGCTGCTGAGCGCGTTACCGGCGTTCAGGGCGTATTTTGCACGGAGGAACGCACATGAAATCTGAGCTGTTCGTGAGCTACGCCGCGCAGGGCCGCCTGCGGCTCCTCGCCGGCGCCGCGGCACTGCTGCTCACCCTGGCGGGCTGCGGCGGCTACGGGGACAACTGCTACTACGGCTGCGGGCCCCCGTTGCCGGTCAACGTTCCCAATTCCGTGGCGATCGCCGACGTCAACGGCGACGGGGTGCCGGACCTCCTGGTCGCCACCACGAACGATACGGGAGTCGTCAACAATGCCGGCTTCGCCAACGTCATCCTCGGCAGCATGAGCTCGCCCGGCACCTTCGCAACCGGCGTGCACTACGCCATCACCGGCACCAATCCCTCGGGTATGGCGGTCGCGGATCTCACCGGGTCGGGCCATCTCGACCTCATCGTTTCCAACTCGGGCTCCGGAAGCATCTCGGTCTTCATGCACGGGACCACGGCCGGAACCTTCCAGACGGCGGTGAACATCGCGACCGGCGGCCAGCCCAATCAGGTCGTGGCCGGAGACCTGACCGGCAGCGGCGCCAACCGCGATCTCGCGCTCGCGGACAACAGCGCCTCCGGCAACGCCATCGTCCTGGTGCACGATGCAGCGAATCCGGGCCAGTTTCTCGCGCCCATCATGCTGGCCACCAACAACTTCACGCCTTCGGTCGCGATCGGCAGCATCGGCAACGGCAAGGTCGCCGTCGTCGCCGCGACCTACGACAGCAACGGCAACAACGGCAGGGTCTACGTCTTCGTCGAGACCTCGACGTCCCCGGTGACGTTCGCGGCCCCGGTGACCTTCCCCGCCGGTGCCCAGCCTCAGGCGGTGAGAATCGCGGACGTGAACGGGGATGGCCTGCCCGACCTCGTGGTTGCCAACTACGGGCCGGGGACCGACGGCATCGGCACGGCCGGCGTCTCGGTTCTGTTGCAGAACGGCGCCACTCCCGGCACCTTCCTCGCGCCGGTGACCTATGCGACGCCGGACGGCGCGATCGACGTCGCGGTCGGCGATCTCGACGGTGACGGCCGGCCGGACCTCGTGGTAGCGAGCCTCGACCCAGACTTCACGGGCGCCGTGTCCGTGCTGCTGCAGAGTGCCGCTCCGGCAGCGCCCGGCGCGTTCGGCACCGCTACGGTCTACCCGGGGATGGGTCAGCCTCTGAGCGTCGCCATCGGCGATCTGAACGGCGACCATCACCCCGACATCGCGGTCGCGGACGGCACGAGCGCCACCGTCATGCTGCAGAGCGCGACCACGCCGGGGACCTTCGCCAGTCCTGTGCAGGTGGGGAACTGATTCGCCGGATGAATCGAAAAAAAAGCGCCCGGCAGTACGCCGGGCGCGTTCGGTCCGTCAGTGCTCAGCGCGCGCTGTAGCCGCGCGCATCGAGACAGGAAATCATCGCGCGCCGGTAATCGTCGCGGTTGCCGGACTGCTGCCCGCCGCGCGTCGGGTCGAATCCCGTCTGACCCACCGCCCAGCTGTGGCACTCATAGCGGTCGTTCGACATCTGCTCGTCGCTCTGCCCGTTGCGCGGATAGAGGTAGACGTCGGCACCCGAATCCGCGGGTGCTCCCGCCGTGCCACTCTCGTCGGGCTGATCGCCGTCGACCGGCGGCGGCGTCGTCACGACGTAGCCGTTATCCGCGGGGCTCCAGGTGTAGTAGAGGTTGTCCCAGTAGTAATAGGGCATTCCGCCCCACCAGTAGGTCGCGTATCCGAAAGGCAGTACCGGCAGGAACCAGGCAAAGCCCGGGTAGTACCAGCAGCGCGGCCAGTAGACGCCGCGCCAGTAGCCGCCGGCCCAGGCACGTCCCGGATAGGGCCGGCCACCCACGTACCGGCCAGCCGCGGAAGTGCGGAAGCCGCCACGCGCCGCGACCGGAGCACTGACACGGCCGGCGGTGTAGCCCGCGCCGTAGTGGGCCGCTGCGTAGCCGCCGCGCGCCCCTGAGTAATAGTGTCCTCCGGCAGTGTAGCCGCCCGCGAACCCGCCGCCGTGACTCAGGGCGTGGCCGCCACCTGAATAGCCGCCGAAGCGCCCCGCGCCGGAAAAATGGCCGCCGCCGGAGAAGTGCCCTCCGCCGCCGCCGAAGTGGCCGCCACCGCCGCCACCGCCGCCACTGACGTGGCCGCCACCACCACCGCCGCTCGAGTGGCCGCCACCACCACCCCCGCTGGAGTGGCCGCCACCACCACCACCGCTGGAGTGGCCGCCACCACCACCACCGCCGTGCTGCGCGTAGGTCAACGCCGGCACCCCCGCGACCGCGATGCCCAGCAGCAGAGCTCCCAGGGTCCGGATAAGAGGTCGTACGTTCACTTTGCTCACAGCCCTCACCTCAGTTTCGTTTGGCTTGACGCCCGATTTCCGAGGTTCCCATGCGTCAAATTAGACTCCCGGCGCAGGGGGTCGTTCAAGCCGACAGTCATTAAAACGCAGTCACCTTGAGCTGCGTTGACCCTTTGTCAGAATAAGCCTGCGGCAAGCCGTCCCCGAGGCAGGAGAGCGGCCTCACGCGCGGTCTTAATCTACGTATTAATCCTGCTTTAATCCGCCATTCAGCCTGGCGTGCTTTCCTAGAAGACCATATTGATCGCAGCCGCGGTGGTGACACTCGAGCCGGTGTTGCGCCCGGCGACGAAGATGCGCGCGCCGACGATGACGCCCACCCGCGCGCTGAAGTTGTACTCGACCGCCGGCGCCACGGCGAGATACTCACTCGAGCCCGACTGCGTGTCGACGGCGGCGGAGCCGCCCGCCGCCGGCTGGCTGCCGGTCAGGCGGGTGCTCGAGTCGTGCACCCAGACGAAGTCCGTCGCCAGCACCCAATTGCGCGTAAGGCTGTACTCCGCGGCTGCGTCGGCGGTAAAGGAATCGCCGGGGCGGGCGTGACCGCGAAAGCCGGCGCCGGTGCCGTAGACACTCCGATCTGCCACGTTCGCCGAGCTCGAGATCGCGTAGGTCAGATCGAGGCGTACGCGCAGAATGCGCCCGTTCGGAAGCCACAGATAATCCTGCGAATACCACGACAGGGAGGTGCTCCAGGCCCCCGCGCCGAATCCGTCGGCCGGATTCGCCAGACGATCGTAACGCCCCGTCGGGAGGGTCTCCCCCAGCACCACCGCGGTCGCCGGCACCCAGCTGCCCTCGTGAAAGCTCGTGAGTCCGAGCTGCACCTGTGCCCCGAGATCGCCGACACCGGGCGAGGAGCTGTTGGGACCGCCTGCCGGCTCGTCGTAGAAGAAGCGCGGCAGCAGGCCCAACGACACCCGGTCGGTGAGGCCGTAGATGAGATAAGTGAGCGAGCCGAGCTCGTGTCCGCCGGCCGCCGGCTCGTGTCTGCCGCTGCCGTCGTACTGCCCGTTGCCGTTGACGTCGAAGACGTAGGTCTCGACGAGCGCGTGTCCCGCCGGAAAGGTCGAGGCGTTGGGTGCGAGCAGCGGCCCGGTCCACCAGGCGTCGGCGCGCTCCTGCCGCGCCGGAGCGGCCGGCGCATCGTCGGCGGCCGCCGCCGCGCGCGCGGCGAGCGCGAGCCCCAGAAGCAACAGTCCTCGTGTTGTGAACTGCGTCACACGGTATCCGTCGTTAAGTTTCCGTAACGAAGGTCAGCGCGCCTCAAGTTGCGACGTTGGTAACGCCCAGTAGGCCGGCATTCCGGCTGAATACGACCCCTGAACCAACTCGTCCTCCGGAGGATATGTCCATGACTTCATTTCGCACCGCACTGATCGCCGGCGTCGTCGCCGTGACCCTCGGCGCCCTCGCCGCCCCGGCCTTCGCCGACACGCAGTGGCAGAAGGACCACCCGCGCCGCGAGCAGGTCAACAACCGCCTCAAGAACCAGAACAAGCGCATCCGTCAGGAGCGCAAGGAAGGCGAGATCACCAAGGCGCAGGCGCAGCAGCTGCACAGCGAGGATCATGCGATCCGCCGGGAAGAGCGCACCATGGCGAGCACCAACGGCGGCCACCTCACCAGGGCCGAGCAGAAGTCGCTCAACCAGCAGGAAAACCAGGTCAGCAAGCAGATCGGCAAGTGAGCTGAAACTCCGCGCATGGCCGGACCGCAGCGTAGGGAACGCGCTGCGGTCCGGCGCGGCCGTACTTGCTGCTCCGGGTCCGGCCGTCATGCCCTGAGCGAGAACGGCGTGAAGTCGGTGTCGCGATCGTAGTAATCCTCCTGCTCGGCGCGCTTGAGGAAGGCGACGATCCGGTAAGTGGCGGGCGTCGCGATCACTTCCCACAGCGACTTCAGCACATACTGGTCCAGTGCGACCGATACCAGGTCGCTCATCGCCCACAGGCCGGCGAAGGCGATCGTGTAGAAAAGCGCGGTGTCGATGAGCTCTCCGCACACCGTCGAGCCGATGAGCCGCGTCCACAGCCAGCGGCCGCTGCTCCAGATCTTCATCTTTGCCAGCACGTAGCTGTTGACGAACGATCCGCACCAGAAGGCGATGATCGAGGCGCAGATGATGCGCGGCGTGTTGCCGAACATCGCCTCGACGGCCGGCTGGCGGCTGCGCCAGAAGTCGGCGGGCGGCAGGTGCACGATCACCGCGGACATGAGCGCGGCAAAGGCGAGCGCCGCGAACCCGCTCCACACGGCGCGCCGGTCGCGGGCGTAGCCGTAGACCTCGGTGAGGATGTCTCCGAACAGGTACGAGATCGGGAAGAACAGCACCCCCGCCATGTAGGTGCGCGGCCCGAGCCACGGCAGCGTGACGACCGATACCTTGGCGGCGCCGATCAGGTTCGCGCACAGCAGCACGCAGACGTAGGCGCCGAGGATGAGGTCGTAGTAGCGGTAGCTCTTCACCGGCGCGCCCGCCTCCGCGTCAGGCGCGCGCCGGCAGCACGGTGCCGGCGAGCTCGCCGAAACCGATGCGCCTGAACGGCGGCCGCTCGCACCAGGCGCGAAAGATCACGCGGTCGCCGTCCTCGAGAAAGGTGCGCTGCTCGCCGTCCGCGAGCGTGATCGGGCGCTTGCCGCCGCCGCTCAGCTCGAGGAGCGAGCCAGCCTCGCCCGGCGCGGGTCCCGATTGCGTGCCGCTGCCGAGGAGATCGCCGGGCTCGAGGTTGCAGCCGTTGACCGTGTGGTGGGTCACCATCTGCGACACCGTCCACCAGGAGTCGCGGAAGTTCGCGTGGCTGAGCCGCTGCGGCGCGAGTCCCGCCGCGCGCATGCTCGAGGTGTCGAGCCACACTCCGAGCTCGAGGTCGAAGCCGCCCGCACGCCGCACTTCGGCGCCGTCCAGGTAGGGAAGCGGCGGCGGTTCGGCCGGCGGCCGCACCCAGGGGGCCCGAAAGGGCGCGAGCGCCGCGAGCGTTACCACCCACGGCGAGACCGTGGTCGCGAAGTTCTTGGCGAGAAACGGCCCGAGCGGCTGGTACTCCCACGACTGAATGTCGCGCGCCGACCAGTCATTGAGCAGGCAGAGCCCGAACACGTGGCTCTCCGCCTCCCCGATCGGGATGCGCGTGCCGAGCGCGTTCCCGCGCCCGACGAAGACTCCCACCTCGAGCTCGTAATCGAGGCGGCGCGTCGCGGCGAGCTCGGGAACCGCAGCGCCTGGCGCCAGCACCTGACCCACCGGCCGGATGACCTCGCCCGCCGCGACGCGCAGCGAGGAAGCGCGGCCGTGGTAGGCGATCGGCACCCACTTGTAGTTCGGCAACAGGGGACTCTCGGGGCGAAACAGCCGGCCGACGGCGGTGGCGTGATGGATCGAGGCGTAGAAGTCGGTGTAGTCGCCGACTGCGGCGGCGAGGGTGTACTCGGCCGCGCTCTGGGGCACGAGCAGCCGCCGCAGCGGCTCCTCGAGCGCGCTGCCGGCGCGCAGCGCTGCGGAAAGCGCGCCGCGCAGCGCCGCGGCAGCGGCGGCACCCGCGCCCATGAGCGCATTCAGGGCCGGCTGTGCCGCCGCGGCGAGCGCCTGCCCCGCGAGCCCGCCGAAGGGCGCCGCGGCGGCCAGCGCACCGAGGTCGAGAATCTCCGCGCCGATCGCGACGCCGCCACGGAAGGACTCGCGGCTGCCGGCGCGCCGAAAGGCGGCGAACGGCAGGTTCTGGATGGGAAAGTCGTTCCCGGCGGCATTGGCGGAGGCCACCCAGCTCGTGAGCTGCGGATCGTGGGTCGCATCGACGGCGGCCATGGCTGAGTGTGCCAGGTGCGTCAGGCGCCGCGCCGCCTGCCCGGCGCGGCGCGCACTCCGCCCGTCGCGTCGCCTCGCCGGCGCGGCAGGCGCGATGGCGCTCGCTCCGCGGAGAAGTTCTTGGGAAGATCCCGCCAGGCACTCTGGTAGTCGCCCTGCAGCTGCGGCGCTTCGAGCGCGAAGCGCGTCGGGCGCAGCACCGTGCGCGTCTCGAACATGAACGCCATGGTGTCGGCGAGGTGCACGGGAAGCGAGGTGTCGGCGCGGCTCGCCTTCGCGAACGTCGCCGCATCCGGTCCGTGTCCGCTCATCGAGTTGTGGAGCGAGGCGCCGCCGGGCGTGAAGCCCTCGGCCTTGGCGTCGTAGGTGCCGGTGATGAGACCCATGAACTCGCTCGCCACGTTGCGATGGAACCACGGCGGCCGGAACGTGTCCTGCATCACCAGCCAGCGCGGCGGAAAGACGACGAAGTCGATCGTGTCGACGCCCGGCGTATCGCTCGGGGACTGCAGCACGAGGAAGATCGACGGATCGGGGTGGTCGTAGCTCACCGAGCCGATGGTGTTGAAGCGGCGCAGGTCGTAGCGGTACGGCACATGGTTGCCGTGCCAGGCGACCACGTCGAGCGGCGAGTGTCCGATGCGTGCCGTCCAGAGCCGGCCCGCAAATTTCTCGACGAGCTCGAAGTCGCCCTCGCGGTCCTCGTACCAGGCGACCGGGGTCTCGAAATCGCGCGGATTGGCGAGTCCGTTGGAGCCGACCGGACCCAGGTCCGGCAGACGGAACGGCGCTCCGAAGTTCTCGCACACGTAACCACGGGCCTCGCTTCCCGCAAGCTCGACCGAGAAGCGCAGACCGCGCGGAATGACCACGATCTGCTGCGGCTCGGCGCCGATGATCCCGAGCTCCGTCCTGATGAGCAGTCCGCCGAGCTGCGGCACGATGAGCAGCTCCCCGTCCGCATCGCAGAGAAAGCGCCCGCGCATCGAGCGGTTGGCCACGTACCAGTGAATGCCGCAGCCGCTGTGCTCCGCGGGCGAGCCGGTGCCGGCGACGGTCACGAGCCCGCCGACGAAGTCGGTCGCGGCGCGCGGCACCGGCAGCGGATCCCAGCGCAGCTGATTGGGCGAGGGAGCCACTTCGTCGAAACGCCCGGCGAGCCTGCCGGAGTCGAGCGGCGCGAAGCGCTCGTGCACCGCCGCCGGACGGATGCGATAGAGCCAGCTGCGCCGGTTGGCGTGCCTGGGGGCGGTGAACGCGGTGCCGGAGTATTGCTCGGCGTACAGCCCGTACGCGCAGCGTTGCGGGGAGTTGCGGCCTTCGGGCAGTGCGCCCGGCAGCGCCTCGGTCGCGAAGTGATTGCCGAATCCGCAACTGTAGCGCAGCGGCGCGGCGCCGGCCGGCGCTGCCGCGGCTTCCCGGCCGCTCGTGGAATCACCCGCCGCCCTGCTGCGTCTCGCCATCGGACCTCTCACTGCCCCGGCGCGCCGCGCGCCGCTCGCTATTCTGCACCGGCACGCTCCCGAGTTGTTAGGCTAGTATGGAGCTCGCATCGGGCAACCAGTATGAAACGCGTGAGGAGACTCCTGGCATTGGCTGCAGCCGTCGCCCTCGCGTGCGCGGCGCCGGCGCTGGCGCCGGCCGACTCGCCGGCAGGCGCCGCGTTCGCCCCGGTGGCGCACTCGGCCCTCGTCACAGTCGATGGCGTGGTGACGGCCGACACGCTGGTGCTGCGCGTGCTGCGTACCGCCGATCGCCAGCCTCCGGCCGGCGCCGGGCTCACCGTCAGCGTGGACGGCCGCACCGTCCCGGTGACGCCGCGCCCTGAGGGCACCTGGGAGGTGCCGCTCAGGGATCTCACCACGAAGCCTCCGGGAAAGATCTCGATCGTCGTGGCCCACGACGGGTTGCGCGAGGTGCTCGACGGGCAGCTCCCGGGGAGCGGCGCCGCACCCGTGCCTCAGTCGGGGAACGGCGCGGGCGCGCTGATCCACAAGCAGATGGCGTGGTGGATCCTCAACATCGTCATCGTCCTGATCGGCGTCGTCGCCGTCTCGCGCCGCATGTCCTGAGGCGGCGGGTTCGCCGCAAAGCCGCTACTGCCGGGTGAGCTCGGCGACGTAGCGATAGAAGAACCGGTTCCACTTGTAGAACTCGGCGACCGCGAGCCGCTCGTCGCGTCCATGGGCGCGGACGTCGTCGCGGTCCACCGCCACACCACCGAAGGTGTAGGTCGGTAGCCCGGCGTTGAGCGTGTACTTGGCGTCCGATGCTCCGGGATCGAGAATCGGGATCACCCGCGCCTGCGGCCACGCCGCGCGCGCCAGGGCCGTGAGCGAGCGCATCACGTCCGGACGCAGCGGCGCCGGCGCGACGGCCTGCTCGTCGGTTGCCCGGTCGAAGATCGAGCCGTCGTCGGCGACGTAGCGCACGGTGATCTGCGGGTCGTTCAGCACCGCGACGAGCGTCTGGCGGATCTCCTCCTTGGTATGTCCGGGAAAGATACGGCAGTTCACCACCGCCTCGGCCCGCTGCGGCAGGGCGTTGTTGGCGTGACCGCCTGCGAGGCGGGTGGCGACGCAGGTGGTGCGCGTCATCGACAGATTGTCCGGGTCCCGCGACAGCCGCGCCAACGCCTGCGCATCGGGCGGGTCCCTGAGGACCGCGCGCATGTCGTCGGCCTCCTGACCCTTCGCCACCTCGCGCGCCATCTGCTCGAAGTAGCCGCGGTTGACGCCGTTCAGCTCGAACGGGAACTGGAAGCGGGCGAGCCGCGTGAGGCCGCGGGCGAGCTCGTAGATGGCGTTGTCGGGCCGCGGCACCGAGCTGTGACCGCCCCTGTTGGTGACGCTCAGCTGGTAGTCGGAGTAGAGCTTTTCGGTGGCGATGAGCCGGGCGACGCGCGGCACGCCGTGCTCGGCCATCACCGACCAATCGTCCTGATTCAGCACGAACTCGGCGTCGATGAGCTCGCGGTGATTCTTCAGCAACCAGCTGACGCCGTTGCAGCAGCCGCCCTCCTCGTCGGCGGTGAACGCCGCGATGATGTCCCGGCCCGCAGCAAAGCCTTCCTGCTTCATGCGGATCAGAGCGGCCGCCATGACCGCGTCGCCGTCCTTCATGTCGATCGCGCCGCGCCCGTAGTAGAAGCCGTCCTTCTCGATGAGCTTGTACGGATCGACCGTCCAGTCCTCGCGCTTCGCCTCGACGACATCGAGATGCCCGATGAGGAGCACGGGCTTGTGCGCACCGCTGCCGTGCAGGCGCACCACGAGGTTCTTCTTGCGGTCGTTGGGACCGAGCAGGCTCAGGTCCGCCGCCGGGAAGCCGGCGGCCCGAAAGCGCTGCGCGAGTGCCTCGGCGGCGGCCGTGTCGTTGCCGGTCGAATCACTGGTATCGATTTCGATCAGCTGCCTGAAGATGTCGTGCGCCAGGGTGTCGTAAGCGGCGTCCGCCGTCGGCGCCGTCGGCGCCGCGGCGCCGGCCGCGGGCAAGGCGAGCGGCGAGAGCGCCGCAAGCGCGGCCAGCGCGGCGCGGGCGGGCGGTGCGCGGTGCCGGGAGCGGCTCACGAACCGGACTCGAGCACCAGCAGGCGAAACGAGCCCGGGACTATGGAGGGGCGCGGGTGAGGTTGCGCGGCCGTCGCGGGCGGTGGCGGCGCGAAGTCCGCCGTCACCAGGAATACGCGGTGCTTCTCGAGGTCGAGCGCCATGGTGCGGGCGCCGCGCTGCGTCGCAACGGTCTCAACGACCTCGGGGGAGCCTGAGGATCCGATGTGCACCACGGTGAGGACGCCCTCCCCGCACGAGGCGAACGCGAGGCCGCTGCCGGGATCGAAGGCCGCGGCATCCACACCCGCGCCGATCGGCGCCGTGCCGAGCAGCCTGCCGGAGGCCGCATCCACGACCGCCATCACCTTGTTGCCGCACACCGGGATCAGGTGCCCGTGCACCGCATCGAATGCGAGTCCCGATGGTTCCTCACAGCCTGCCAGCGGCCAGACCGACAGCACCGAGACCTTGTGCGGATCGAGCAGCGCGAGGCTGCTGCGGTCTTCGAGGTTGACGTACACGCGGCCCAGGCCGTCGCTGGCGGCGAATTCGGGCTTGGCATCGAGCGCCACCGTGCCGGCCACCTCGTCGGTCCTGGCGTCGATCGCGGTGGCGTTGCGCCCGCGGCCGTTGAAGGTGAACACGCGCTGCGTGGCGGGATCGTAGAGGATCGCGTCCGGGTTCTCGCCCGTGACCTTGATCTCCTTGAGGCGCGCGAGCGTCTTCAAATCGAACACCACGACGAAACCGCCGCGGCCGGCGCTCACGTAGCCGCGCCCGAGGTCGGGAGCGAGCGCGATGCCGTGCGCGCCCGGCGTGTCGGGGATCTCTCCCACCACGGACAGCTTTTCCCCATCGACCACCAGGACGCGCGAGCCGTGGGACACGAACAGCCGGTGGCCTTGGCTGTCGTAGAGCAGGTAATCCCAGCCCTCGTCCCCGGGAAGCGCGACCTGGTGAGTGATGTGGTAGTGGGGCGCGCCGGCCGCCGGCGCGGCGCCGGGCAGCGCGAGGCCGAGCAGGCAAATGAGGGGCGGCAGCAGGTGCTTCATGGCGAGGTCTCCGTGGCAGGCCGGTTCGAACAGCGCAGCTGCATGCCGGGTACGGCGCGGTGCGCGATCAGCGAATCAAGCGGGCGCACAGATCGAGCAGCGGACCCGGGAGCAGGCCGAGCAGCAGCACCGCGAGCGCATTCAGGCCGAGGGCGAAGCGCACCCCGGTGGAGCGGGCCGTGGGCGGCAGTGCAGCGGCGGGCGGATCGAAATACATGAGCTTGATCACGCGCAGGTAGTAAAAAGCGCCCACCACCGACGTCGCCGCGGCGAGCACCACCAGCCACAGGTGGTGGGACTCCCACAACACCTGGAAGATCCGCAGCTTCGCCCAGAAGCCTACGAACGGCGGCACGCCCGCGGTCGAGAACATGAGCACCATCATGGCGAGCGCCAGCATGGGATCGCGTTGATACAGGCCCTTGTAGTCATCGAGGCGGTCGGCCTCGAAACCCTTGGACGCCGCGAGCAGGATGACACCGAAGGATCCGAGCGCTACCAGCACGTACACCAGCGTGTAGTAGAGGGCCGCACTGTAGCCTTCGGGCGTGCCGGCGACGAAGCCGAGTACGATGAAGCCCACGTTGGCGATGGTCGAGTAGGCCAGCATGCGCTTCAGATTCGACTGCACGATCGCCACTACGTTGCCGACTATGAGCGTCAGCACCGCGAGCGCGGCCAGCATCTGCGACCACTCGGCCACCACCCCGCCGAGCCCGTAGGCGAGCAGCCGCAACGCCAGCGCGAAGTACGCGATCTTGGGGGCCGTGCCGATGAACAGCGTCACGCTGGTCGGCGCGCCCTCGTACACGTCGGGCAGCCACATGTGGAAGGGCACGGCGCCCAGCTTGAAGGCGACCGCGACCACGATGAAGGTGAGCCCGAGGATGACGCCCGGATGCGCCGGCCCCCGCAGGCGCACGGCGATCTCGCCCAGATCCAGCGTGCCGGTGAGCCCGTAGATGAGCGACATGCCGTACAGCAGCGTCCCCGAGGCGATCGCCCCCAGCACGAAGTACTTCATGGCGGACTCGGCCGACACCCCCGAGTCGCGGTCGAACGCCACCATCGAGTACACCGACAGCGCCAGCAGCTCCACGCCGATATAGAGCGTCAGCAGGCTGTTGGCGGAGACCAGCACGAAGATCCCGAGCAGCGCCGTGAGCGCGAGCACGTAGTACTCGCCGCGCAGGATGCCGCGATTCTCGAGATAGCTGCGCGAATAGAGCAGCGTCAGCGCCACGATCAGGAAACCGGCGAGCTTCAGAACCCAGCCGAGCTCATCCGCCAGATACAGCCCCTCGAACAGCACCGTGCGCTGCCCGACCTCGCCGTACCGCACGGTGAGCGCGGCGCCGACCGCCAGCGCCAGCAACGTCAGCGTCGGGGTGAGTCCGCGGCGGCGCTCGCCGGCGAATACGTCGACCAGCAGCACGATGCAGATCGCGGCGATGAGCCAGATCTCCGCGATCGCGGGCGCGAGGCTCTCGAGGCTCAGCGGACTTGCGGCCATGACTTCACAGCTTGGTGGCGATCGCCTGGGTGAGGAGATGGTGGAGGGTGGGCTGCATCACCTTCAGCAGCGGCGCGGGCCAGATTCCCACCACCAGCACCGCGGCGGCGAGCGAGCCGAGCACCAGCAGCTCGCGCGGGTTCAGATCCTCGAGCGCGGCAACCTTCGGGTTGGCGACGGCGCCGAACACTACCCGCTTCACCAGCCACAGGGTGTAGCAGGCGCCGAGTATCAGGGTGACCGCGGCGAGCGCCGCATACCAGAAGCTGGCCCTGAAGCTGGCGATGATCACCAGGAACTCGCCGACGAACCCGGAGGTGCCCGGCAGCCCGGTGTTGGCGAGCGCGAACAGCACCATGAAGGCGGCGAACACCGGCATGGTGTTGACGACGCCGCCGTAGTCGGCGATCTGGCGGCTGTGCACGCGGTCATAGAGCACGCCGACGCACAGGAACAGCGCCCCGGAAATCAGCCCGTGCGAGATCATCTGCACCATCGCACCGTCGAGCCCCATGCCGGCGCCGCGACTCGAGCCGGTGGCACGCACGATCTCGTAGATCACGAAGGCGCCGAGGGTCACGAAGCCCATGTGCGCGATCGAGGAGTAGGCGATCAGCTTCTTCATGTCCTGCTGCACGAGCGCCACGAAGCCGATGTAGATCACCGCGATGAGCGACAGCGCAATCACCAGCAGGTCGAGCTCGCGGCTGGCATCGGGTGCGACCGGGAGCGAGAAGCGCAGGAAGCCGTAGCCGCCCATCTTCAGCATGATGGCGGCGAGGATCACCGAGCCGCCGGTGGGCGCCTCGACGTGCGCGTCCGGCAACCAGGTGTGCACCGGGAACATCGGCACCTTGACCGCGAAGGCGAGCATGAAGGCGAGGAAGATCCAGCGCTGCTCCATGAGCGTGAGCGGCAGAGCCTGCAGGCTCGCGATCGAGTAATCGCCGGCCTTGATGTACATGTAGATGAGCGCGGCCAGCATGAACACCGAGCCGAGGAAGGTGTACAGGAAGAACTTGATGGTCGCGTAGACGCGGCGTGGACCGCCCCAGATGCCGATGATGAGGAACATCGGGATCAGCATCGCTTCCCAGAAGAAGTAGAAGAGCAGCGCATCGCTCGCGGAGAACACCCCGATCATGAGTCCTTCCATGATGAGGAACGCGGCGTAGTACTGCGCCGCCCGGGTCTCGATCACCGTCCAGGCGGCGATCACCACCGGCACGGTCATGAACGCCGTGAGCACGATGAGCGGCAGCGAAATGCCGTCGATGCCGAGTGCGTAGTAGGCCCGGAAGCGCGGGATCCACGGCAGCTTCTCGACGAACTGCAGGGCCGCCGTGCCGGTATCGAACTCACCCCACAGCGGCACGGTGAGGGCGAGCGTCGCGAGCGCGGCGGCGAGCGCCAGCCAGCGGCCGGCGCCGATATTACGGTCGCCGAGCAGGAGTACCCCTGAGCCCGCGGCGATCGGCAGCCAGATGAGGATGGAGAGAAGGTGCGGCATGCGCGGACGGCTCGCTACGGGTGAGTCAGGTACCAGCCGAGGAGAACCGCGAGGCCGATGATCATCCAGAATGCGTAGGAGTAGAGATAGCCGCTCTGCACCCGCCGCAGCACGCCGCCGAACCAGCCGACGCCCGCGGCGGTGCCGTTGACCATGGCGCCGTCGATCAGCCCCTCGTCACCGCCCTTCCACAGCGCCGTGCCGGCCGCGCGCGCGAGCGCGGCCAGGATCTTCTCGTTGAACCAGTCGAAGTAGTACTTCTCGCTCAGGATCCGGTAGACCGGGCGCAAGCGCCGCGCGGCGGCGTCGGCGAGCTGCGGGCGCCTGAGGAAGAACAGCCACGCGCTCGCCACCCCGGCGGCCGCCAGCCAGAAGGGTGGCGAGACGAGCCCGTGCAGCGCGAAGGACACGGCGCCGCCGAAGTCCTCGCCCACCTTCGCGATCACGTTGTTGGCCCCCAGCACGAAGATCGACTGGCCGAAGTAGCTGCCGAACAGCACCGGCGCCACGGTGAAAGCGCCGATCAGCACCGAGGGGATGGCGAGCGCGATGAGCGGCACCGTCACCACCCACGGGCTCTCCTGCGGATCGCCGCCGTGCGCGTGATCGTCGGGGCCGTGAGCGCCGTCGTGCCCGCCCCCGTGGTCGTCCGCGCCAGCGTGCGCGGCGGCCGTGCGGAAGCGCTCCGGGCCGTGGAAGGTGAGGAACAGCAGGCGGAAGGTGTAGAGCGCGGTGACGAACACGCCGCCGAGCACGCACCAGTAGGCGAAGCGCGCTCCCCAGCGGTGCGACGCGCCGACGGCCTCGATGATCGCGTCCTTGGAATAGAAGCCGGAGAAGAACGGCGTGCCGATGAGCGCCAGCGCGCCGATCCAGCAGGTGACCGCGGTGATCGGCATGTACTTCGCGAGCCCGCCCATGCGGCGCATGTCCTGCTCGTGGTGCATGGCGATGATCACCGAGCCTGCGGCGAGGAACAGCAGCGCCTTGAAGAACGCGTGGGTCATGAGGTGGAAGATCGCCGCGCCGTAGGCGGACACCCCGAGCGCGACCGTCATGTAGCCGAGCTGCGAGAGCGTCGAGTACGCGATCACACGCTTGATGTCGTTGTTCACCACCCCGAGCAGTCCCATGAAGAACGCGGTCACCGCCCCCACCACCATCACCACCGACAGGGCCGCGTCCGAGTACTCGAACAGCGGCGACATGCGCGCCACCATGAAGATGCCGGCGGTCACCATGGTGGCGGCGTGGATCAGCGCCGAGATCGGCGTCGGGCCTTCCATCGAGTCGGGCAGCCAGACGTGCAGCGGCACCTGCGCCGATTTGCCCATCGCGCCGACGAACAGGCAG
>DASQIP010000083.1:0-12387 GCA_035631515.1 Steroidobacteraceae bacterium | reverse complement strand
CGCGGTGGGCCGCATCATGGCGACCGAGCTGCCGCCGCTGCTCGCCGCCGGCGTGCGCTTCTGCTTCTCGGGAGCGCTCCTCACGCTCCTCGTCTACGCCAGCGGCCTCTCGCTCCCGACCCGCGCCCGCGACTGGCGCCTGGTCGTCTCCGCGGCACTCCTCGGCATCGCGGTCAGCAACGGCCTCAATGTGCTGGCACTGCAGCACGTCGCCTCGAGCCAGGTCGCCCTGATCAGCGCGAGCTCTGCCTTCTGGATCGCGTGGACGGGCATGTACGGGCGCCACCCGGCACCGGTGAGCGGGCGCACCTGGCTCGGGCTGCTGGTAGGCTTCGTCGGCGTCGCGATCCTCGTTGCGGCGCACGGCGTCGGCCTCCACGCCCGCTTCGGCTGGCAGCTGGTGGTGCTCGGCAGCGCGCTCGCCTGGGCGCTCGCGACGGCGGCGATCCGCGAATCGCAGCCGGGGTGCGACCCGCTCGCCTTCACCGCGACCTATCTGCTGGTGGGCGGGGTGGCCCTCGCCGTCACGGGCCTTGCGACCGGCGACGCCGGGCGCTGGACATGGTCGCCGGCCGGACTCGCGGCGATCGTGTTCCTCGCCATCTTCAGCTCGACGCTCGCGTTCCTCGCCTACACCTATCTCCTGCGCCACGAGCCGCCGGCGCGCATCGGCACCTACGCCTACGTCAACCCACTGGTCGCGGTGTTCGCCGGCTGGGCGCTGCTCGATGAGCGGCTGAACGCGCGCCAGTGGGTCGGCACCGCGGTCATCTTCATGGGCGTGGTGCTGGTGCGGAACCTGCGGCTGTTCCCGCGCCTGCGGCCGGGGCGCCAGAGGGAGCCCCGGCGCGCCCCATAACCCGTGGGGCCTCATACCCATTGTCAGGAGCTCGGCGCTGCAAGGACCATCGTTGCATGACCTCACGGCACGGGCACGGCGCCCGCCGTCCGGTGCGCGCCGGGCGCACGGCCTGGCTGGGCGCGGCGGCATGCCTCGGTCTCCATGCCCAGGCGCAGGGCGCGGGCCTGCCGCAGACACTGACCGGCGCGATGCAGGCCCCGGCGCCGCCCGCCCTGCGAGCGCGCCCCGCGCCACCGTCCGCGCAGATCGCCCAGGGCCGCTTGATCTATGAGCGACACTGGGTGCGGGGCCTCGGGCCGCTGTTCAACGCGAACTCCTGCGCGGCCTGTCACGGCGAGCATGGCGAGGGCGGCGCAGCGCCCGCGGCGGACGGTCCGGTGCCGGCCGCGCTGGTCCTTCAGCTCGAGACGCCCGGGACCGCGTCAGGAGCAGAAGGGCCCGGGGACCCGGTCTACGGTCACGTGCTCAATACCTCGGCGGTGGATGGACTGCAGCCCGAGGGCGCGGTGACGATCCACTACAGCGAGACCGAGGCGCAGTACTATCCGGACGGATTTCACTGGCGCTTGCGCGTGCCGCACTACCGTTTGAGCGGATTGACTCGCGGACCCCTGGCGCGCGCCACCATCATCAAGCCACGGCTGGCGCCGGCGCTGTTCGGGGCCGGCCTGCTCGAATCGGTGCCCGCCACGGCGATCGTCGATCGGGGTGTCGGGGTCCCCGGGCGCTTCGGCTGGCAGGGTCGATCGGTATCGATCCGCGATCAGACCGCCAAGGCATTCGCCCGGGAAATGGGACTCACCACGACGGCTCGACCACGCGATGACTGCACGCCGGCCGAAGCCGATTGCTGGCAATCGCACGATGCGAGCTCGCCGGAGGTGGCCGACGAGTTGCTCGAGGCCCTCGTCAGCTTCGTCGGGGCGCTGCCGGTGCCCGAGCCCCCGGAGCGCGCCCGATCCGACTCACGCGGTCCGGAGCTGTTCGCGACCATCGGCTGCGCACAGTGCCACCGGCCTGAGTTGCCGGTCGAGGTCACCGGCGCCGATGGCCAGCCGACCCGCGGCACCATCGCCGCCTACAGCGATCTGCTGCTCCATGACCTCGGCGCCGAAATGGCCGATCAGGACGCATCCGGAGCGAGAGTCTCGACCCGCTGGCGCACTGCCCCCCTGTGGGGACTCGGGTACCGCAGTCACGGCGGGGCAACGTTCCTGCACGATGGTCGCGCACGAACGGTCGAAGAGGCGATCCTCTGGCATTCGGCCGAGGGCGCGCAAGCGCGCCACAACTTCGTCGCACTGTTCCCGCGGCACCGCGAGGCTCTGCTGCGCTGGCTCGAGGCGCTTTAGCAAGGGCGGCGGAGCTCAGCGGAGCCGTTTCCAGTCCTTGAGGATCTCGCGCGCCGCGTTGTGACCCGGGATTCCGGAGACGCCGCCGCCCGGATGCGTCGAGGAGCCGCACTGATAGAGACCGCGCACCGGCGTGCGGTAGTCGGCCCAGTGCGGCACGGGGCGTTGCCAGAAGAGCTGATCGGCGCTCAGCTCGCCATGGAAGATATGGCCCTGCGGGAGGCCGACGATGCGCTCGAGGTCGGTCGGCACCAGCAGCTCGAAATCGATCACCTGCTTCGAGAAGCCGGGCGCCATCTCCTCGAGAACGGCGAACGCGGCGCGCGCGAGATTCGGCTTCTCCTGCGCCCAGTCGGCCCCGCCCCGCAGCGCATAGGGCGCGTGCCCGCCGAATACGTTGACGACGTGCTTGCCGGCGGGCGCCAGTGTGTCGTCGACGATGGTCGGCACCACCGGAGTGAGGAACGGCTGCCGTGAGTACCAGCCGTACTTCGCGTCGTCGTAGGCGCGCTCGAGGTAATCGATCCCGGGCGCGAGGTGCGCGTAAGTCGGATAGCGGAATCCCGTCCGGCCGGGATCGAAAGCCCGGTAGTGCGGCGGACTCTCCGCGGCGATGTTCATCTTGAAGGCCGTCGAGAAGGTCCTGAAGGCGTCGACCTCCGCGAGCAGCTCCGGCGGCAGGTGCTCGGGCTTCACGAGGCTGCGGAACAGGGTCTTCGCGTTGGCGTTCGAGACCACGACCCTGCCGGTGAATTCGCGGCCGTCGGCCGTGGCGATGCCGCGTACCCTGCCGTCCGCAACCCGCACCTCCGCCACCGGCGCGCTGGTCAGGATCTCCATCCCGTAGCGTTGTCCCGAGCGTGCGATCGCCTGCGTGATCGCGCCCATGCCACCACGGATGAAGCCCCAGCCGCCGGCCCCGGCGTGCTCGCCCATCAGGTGATGCAGGATGACGTAGGCGGTACCCGGAGAGCGCGGGCCTGCGAACGTGCCGATACAGGCGTAGTAGCCGAGCACCGACTTGATGACGTCGCTCTCGAACCACGCCGAGAGATAGTCGTAGGCGCTCTGGGTGAGCAGGTCGATCAGCCGGTACATGCGCTCGCCGATGCGGCGCTGGCGCCACAGGAGCGAGGCAGCGTCGCGGTAATTCTTCCAGCGGCGGCGGGTGGGATCGACGGGCGTCTCGAACAGCAGTCCCCGCACCAGTCGGGCGGCCTCCTCGAGATGCCGCGCGAACTCTGGGTAGACCTCGGCATCGTGCCGCGAGAAGCGCGCGAACTCCGCCTGCGTCTTCGCGAGCTCGTCGCTGAACACGATGTACTGATCGCCACCGAGCGGACAGAACAGGTCGTTCGCCGGCAACACCTCGAGACCGTAGTTGCGCAGCTCGAGATCGCCGATCACCCGCGGATGCAGCAGGCTCATTACGTACGAGAAACGCGAGGCGCGAAAGCCCGGCGAGAACTCCTCGGTCACCGCCGCCCCGCCCACCAGCTCGCGCCGCTCGAGTACCAGGGTCCTGAGCCCCGCCTTGGCGAGATAGGCGCCGCACACCAGCCCGTTGTGACCGGATCCGATCACTACGACGTCGTAGTCGGTTGCCATTCGCGTCCTGGGCACGGTCAGGTGATTCTAGCCCGGGATGCTCTGTCACGGCGGCGGGCGGCTGTGGCATGCTCTCCGACATGACGGCCGCTGGTGCGGCCCGGGGGAGAGTCGATTTGAAACTTTTGAGCAAGCTTACCTGGCGCGCCGGCTGTGCCGTGGCGGCCCTCGGGGCAGCATCGGCGGCCCAGGCCGTAGACGCGCCCGCATGGCGATCGTCGGCTGCCGTGCGCCCCATCGTCTCGGCCATGAGCCGCGGCGACTGCGCCGGAGCGGTGAAGGCCGGGAACGAGGGCGTCACGTCCGGCGACGCGCGCGCCGTGTTCGTGGTCGGGCGCATGGTGAACGAGGGCATCTGCACCGCGCAGGACCGCAACGCCGCCGTCAGCTACTTTGCGCGCGCGACCGAGCTCGGCGACAACGGCTCGGCGCTCGACTTCGCCACCAAGGTCGGACTCGGCGAAGGCGTCGAGCAGAGCTACGAGCGCGCCGGCGAACTATGCCGCACCGCGGGCCTGGACCCGCAGGCGCGGATGTCGCGCTATTCCCTGGGCTACGCGTGCACGGTCGGCGGCCTGGCCGCCGAGCTGCTGCGCACGACCGTGCCGCGCGGCGCGTTCCGCGCCGGGGCGCTGCGGGTCGAATTCACCCCCGTTACCGGCGCAATGCAGATCCGCAGTACCCCCTCCGTGGCGCTCGCCGATGAAGGCACCGGCTCCAACCTGCGCCATCCGCTGGTCGATGCGCCGCGCGAGATCACGCGGGCCTGGAAGAGCGCGCTCGCGCAGGTGCCGAAGCCCGACGCGGCGATCCTCGACAAGCTCTCCATCGAAATGCCGCTCGACATCGACATGACGCTCGAGTCGGCCGGGCTGCGCACGGGCAGCCAGGGCCGCCCGCAGGTGGCCGACATGAAGCTGGCGATGCCGGTGAAGGTGGGCGGGATGAAAGCAGGGCACTGACGGCCGCCGCTATCGCGCACATCCCCGGGTGTGGCATGCTCGCAGGCGCCCGCCGCTGGAGATCACCATGAGGATTTCCAACAAAGGCTTCCTGCTCGCCGGCTGCGCCACCGCGGTCCTGGGCGCGACACTGCCGGCCGGGGCGCTCGAGATCCCCGACTTCCAGTCTTCGCCCGCCGTGCGCCCCATCATTGCCGCCGTCCAGCGCGGCGACTGCGACTCGGCGGTGAAGGTAGCTAACAATGGCGTCTTCGACGTCGGGGAAGTTGCCTTCGTGGTAGGGCGGATGGTGAACGAAGGCATCTGCACCCCGCGCAATCCCGCCGCCTCGGCCGCCTACTTCGAGCGCGCCCTGATGCTCGGAGCCACCGGCTCGGCGCTCGACTGGGCGACCAAGATCGGACTCGGTGACGGGGTTCAGCAAAGCTACGAGCGGGCGGGCGAAGTGTGCCGCGTGGCCGGTGTGGATTCCCAGGGCCGGATTTCGCGTTATTCGCGCGGCTACGCCTGCACGCTCGGCGGCCTGACCGCCGAGCTGCTGCGCACGACACTGCCGCGGGGTGCGCTCGAGCCCGGGACCGCGGTCGTCGAGTTCACGCCGGGCAGCGGCGTGATGGAGATCCGCGCCGTCCCGCGCGTCCATGTCACCGAGGCCGATACCGGCACGAAAGTGCACCGCTCGACCGTCGATGCGGCCACGGAGATCACGCGGGCATGGAGCCGAGCCATCGCGCGCGCGCCGAAACCTGACACGACGATCCTCGATAAGCTCACGATCGAGGTGCCGATCGATCTCGACATGACGCTCGAGTCTGCTGCGGCGCGGATTTCCGGCAGGAACGGCGTTCTGCAGCTGGGACAGGCGTATCCGGGAGCATGGCGCCTGCCGTCGTCGATGAGCAGGGACGGAGGACACTGACGTCCCCATATAGCGCCGAGGTCCCCATATAATATAGAGACCCCGGGCGAGCTCACGCGGCGGGCGGCACCGGGTGGTGACTCGCCGGCCGCCCGGTAGCCCGCGAGCGCACGGTGGCTTCGGCGAGATAGTCGACGCGGGAAGCGGCCCCGGCCTGGGCACGGCGCTCCGAGACCCAGGTCTCGACGTGCGGATCGCGCGCCCCGGCGCGCCGCGCGGCAGCGAGGGCCAGCTCGCGCGAAACGCCGCGCGCGTATTCGATCGCCGCGGCGGCATCATCGAAATCCTTGTTGCCGGCCGGATCGTGTACCCGGAAGAGATCCAGCGCCGGCTGATTCACGAGAACCTCGCAGATCTCTGACACCACGCCCGCCACCGCCCCCACCGCATTGCAGGCGGCGGCATGCTCGGGCACGGTGAGCTCGGCACGCAGGCGGCGCGCGACCTCCGGGTAGTAGCCGCCCGCCGGTGCGCCGACCGCGATGAGCGGCGTCGCCAGGCGCAGCGGCGCGTCGATCAGCCGCGAGAACGGCCGGCCGGAGATCACGTCCTCGAGCAGACGCCCGAGGGGCCCCCAGCGGCCGTGGCTCGGTTCGATACCCGGGTCGAGCGCCAGCGCGCATTCGAGCACGAGGCGCGCCGCCTCGCGGACCACGTGCTGGTAGGTGCGCTCGCACAGCGCCTCGGGACTGTCGCCCGCCGCGCGCGCGCGCGCATTGCGCTCCTCGGTGGCGAGGATCGCGGCCCCGAGGCGCGCCGCCTCGACACTCCAGCCCTGCTGGCGGCCGAGCACGTGCATCGCATCGCTCGGCGTGAAGCCCGCGACCGTCACGAGGCCGCGGTCGACCAGCCTTCTCACCGCCTCGACTCCCTGGCCGGTGCGGGCCACGTCCCCGAGCCGCCGCGGGACCTCCGACAGCAAGTCCCACACCCGCCCCTCGAGCCGATCGAGCTGCGCGCCCGGATCCCGGCCCGGATTGCGGAAGGCATAGCGCCCGGCAAAGAGCGGCAGCCGCTCGCTGCCTGCGAGCTTGCCAAGATCGTCGAGCACATCCGGAAAGCGCTGTGCGAGAAGACTGAGCGGCATCGCCTTGCGTGGGCCGACGCGCAGATGCGCGTCACGATCGAGGTACACCTCGCTGTCGCCGCCGAGGCCACAGGTGTGAACGTCGATGGCCTCGACCATCGTGCGCCAGCCACCGACGACGGCGCCCTCGCCGCGCACCACCGGCCGGCCGCCACGGACGATCGCCACGTCGGTCGTCGTGCCACCCATGTCGGCGACCACGAAGTCCGCCAGACCGCTGAGGAAACCCGCACCCACGACGCTCGCGGCCGGTCCCGACAGCACCGTCTCGACCGGATACTCGAGAGCCACCTCGGCCCTGATGAGAGTGCCGTCGCCCTTGACGACCATCACGGGGACGGCGATCGCCTCGAGCGCGAGCACGCGCTCCAGGGCCTCGAGCAGGTGGCGGATCTGCGGCGTGAGGCGGGCGTTGAGCGCTGCGGTCAGGGCACGCTTCGGCGCGTCGAGCTGTGAGCTCAGCTCGTAGCTGCAGGTGACCGGCCGCGGGCACTGCGCGCGAATGCGCGCCCGTGCACGCTGCTCGTGCGAGGGGTTGCGTACCGAGAACATCGCCGCCACCGCGAAGGCCTCGACCCCGGAGCCGTGTTCGCGCACCGCGGTGTCGATCGCCTCCTCATCGAGCGGCTCGATTTCCTCCCCGGTCGCCTCGTGGCCGCCGCGCACCCGCACGATGACGCCATCCCCGGCGCGCTTCAATCCGGAGCGCTCGACCATCTGCTCGTTGAAGCCGATCAGGATCGTGCAGATCGGGCTGAAGCGGCCCTCCACGACGGCATTGGTCGCAAGCGTCGTCGACACCGAGACGAGGGCGATCTGCGCGCGCCGCGCGCCGAGTTGCGCCAGCACGGCCCGCAACGCGGCCGCGAGGCCGAGCGACAGATCCCAATGGGTGGTGAGCTCCTTGGCGCTGGCGATGACCCGGCGCGCGCCGTCGAGCGCGACGGCATCGGTATAGGTGCCCCCGGTGTCGAGCCCGATCCAGATCTCGGTCGTCATCGGGGGATTAAAGACGAACGCGCGGCGCCCTGCCACTCCCGGCCGCCATGGGCCGAGCGGCTCACTTGTCTGCCGCCGCCGCCCTAACCGTCTTCGCCCGGGCGCACTAAAAATACCTCTGCGAGGAGGTGCGCCCTTGGAAAGCCGGAGAATCGCCAGCCTCGACGGACTGCGGACGATCGCGATTCTCGCGGTGGTTGCGTTTCACTACTGCTACCGCTGGGGCCCGCCACTCAATCCCGAGAGCCTGTACCCCTATGGCGCGGCGCTCGCCGGCCTGCCGGGCGTGCGCCTGGGGCAGTACGGCGTTCACCTGTTCTTCGTGATCTCGGGGTTCGTGATCGCGATGACACTGGAGCGCTGCCGGACGCCGCGCGAGTTCGTGGTACGCCGCTACGCCCGCCTGGCACCCGCCATGTTGCTCTTCAGCGCGATCACCTTCGTGGCAATGGCGGCGATCCCGCATGCGCCGTTTCCGGAGCGCGCAGCCTGGTTCGCATCCTCGCTCACCTTCATTGGCCCGGTGAACCTGAACCGCATCGCGCCCACCATCGGCTTCCAGAGCATCGACGGCGTGTACTGGTCGCTGTACGTCGAGGTCCAGTTCTACGCGCTGGCGTGCCTCGTCTACTTCAGCGCGCGTGAGCGCTTTGGCCTGTGGCTGGCACTGCTGTCGGCAATTGCCTGCGGGTTGCTGATCGTCAGGGTTCCGCTCGCCTCGCCCCTGTCGAACAATCTGCTCATTCCCCTCTTCCTGCCCTGGTTCGTCACGGGCATCGGCTTTCACGCGCTTGCGTGGAAGGCGGATTGGCCGCTCGGGGCGTTGCTGATTTCCGTCGGGACGCTGGAGTCATTCGCTCTGTACCTGTCCGGCGTGCCGGACGCGGTACCGATGGGCGTCGTGGTAGGCGCTTCGATCCTGTTCGCCGCCGCGATCTGGTTGCGCCCCTTCGCGGCCTGCCTCGCGTCCAGGCCGATGGCGAAAATCGGCGCCGCATCCTACGGGCTCTACCTGCTGCATGAGAACGTCGGCGTCGCCATCCTCCATAGTCTCCCGCCCATGCAGGCGGTCGGCGGCGCCGTCGCCGTGATCCTGCTTGCGGCCGGATGTACCGCCGTGGCGCTCGCGTCCTTCCGCTGGATCGAGACGCCCCTGTCGCGCGCACTTCGAACCTGGCTCCTTCCGGCTCCCGTGCGCGCGAGCACCGCGACGCCGGGGAGTACCCGCAGCGCGCGACCGCCTGCCGGTGGTCGCCGGTTATCTGCCCGGATGAACCCGGAAGACCGCGCCGCGGGCGCTCGCTGAGCGTCGAGTCAGCTCACCCTCGCGGCGCGGCGTGCCGATCAATTCCAGTTATTGCGGTTGCGGAAGTCCTTGGCCTGGCGCTCCGCATCCTCTCTGGTGAAGCCATACCGTTGCTGGAGTTTCGCGCCCAGCTCTTCGGCGTGGCTTTCCAGCTGCCTGAGGTCGTCGTCCGTGAGCTTCGCCCACTGCTGCTTGACCTTGCCCTTCATCTGTTCCCACATGGCAGTGTTCATGGATTGCTCCTCCTTGCCTCAAAACCGATTCGACCATCGGCGGGATCCCCGGTTCCCGCGCGCGAGCTAGCCATGGGCCGGTCGGATCAGGCCCGGCTCGTCGAACTCGAGATGATTCACATGGGGCGCAACCGGGTGAGAGACCATCTGGGTGTGCGGATAGGGCTGCAGGAGCTCCTGCACCTCGCCGGCGCCGGATGAGAGCCACGCGAAGTAGTCCTGCGGCCTGAGGATTGCCGGCATCTGCAGCGTCGCCGGGCTGATCTCGGCGAGCAGCGGATTGGCAGCGACGGTCACCAGCGCACAACTCTCGATGACTTCGTCGTCGGCTTCGGCGCGGGCCCAGAGCACCGCGACACCGAACACCGGCCGATTCACCAGGCGCACGTAATGAGGCTGATGATACCCGGCGGCCGCGCGCTGCCAGAGATAGAAGCCGGCCAGCGGCACGATGCCGCGCTGGCCGCACACCCACAGGCTCTTCAGGTCCTGGTCCGACCCGAGGTCAGCGCTGCAGACCTCGCCGCGGCTGGTGAGATCGATGGTGCCGCGCGCGCTGCGCCGCGCGAGACCCCAGCGCATCATCACGCCTTCGGATTCGCGGCCGTGCATCCGCGCAACCGGCACGCTCTGCGAGACGGCGACGTTGAAGCGGGCGGAGAACTGCCACCAGGGGCGCGCAACCTGCAGCTCCCGGTCGACTTCCTCGCGGCCCGGGATCACGAGACGTTGAGCCATGGCGCGCAGCGTACGGTGCGCCGGCGCCCGAGAGAATCTGTCCGTGAGGTGCGACAAGGAGTGCCGCCCGGCAGCTTGCGGAACACGCGCCCGGCGAACGGCCGCCGGGTGCGCCCAACCGGCGCGGGACGCCGAAATAAGTCAAACTGTCGCGACCGAGATCGCAGCCATTTGCAGCCGTGAACCACACTCCCAGGACGGGACTCCTCGCGCTCAGCAGCGCCGCGGCGACCCTGATCGCCACAACCGGCGCCGCGGCGGCGGGAGCTGCGGGCACCACGCTTCACGACGTCGTCGCCGCGGATAACACCCCGTATGCCGCGAACACCGAGATTCTGCGGCGCATGGCGAGTCCCCTCACCCGGCGCGCCGAGGAGCGCAGGCTCGCCGACGCTGGCGCAACGCTGGCGCGCGATCCTCTCGAGGCAAGCACCGAGCGCTTCCTGATCTACCAGCCGGCCGCGCCGCCGCCGCCGCACGGCTTCGCCCTGCTGGTGTTCGTGCCTCCCTGGCGGGACGCGCGCCTGCCGCCGGGCTGGGCGGGCGTGCTCGAGCGGTTCGGCACGGTGTTCATTACGGCCGCGCGCTCCGGGAACGACGAGAATCCCATCGGCCGGCGGGTGCCTCTGGCGCTGCTGGCGGCTGCCGAGGCGCAGCGCCGTTTTCCCATCGACCCTGAGCGTGTGTACGTAGGAGGATTCTCCGGCGGCTCGCGGGTCGCGCTGCGCATCGCGCTCGCGTACCCGGACCTGTTCCGCGGCGTGATCCTCGATGCCGGAAGCGATCCGATCGGAACGCCGCAGGTGCCGCTGCCGCCGCAGGATCTGCTGGCGCTGTTCCAGTCGCAGACGCGCCTCGTCTATATCACCGGCGAGCGTGACACGGAGCATCTCGCCGACGACGCCCAGAGCATCCGCTCCCTGCACCAGTGGTGCGTGGCGAACGTCGATGAGGCCGTGCAGCCGCGCGTGCAGCACGAAATCGGCCTTCCCGGAGCGCTGTCGCAGGCGCTCACACGCCTCGCGGCGCCCGGGCACGCAGAGCCCGGGAAGCTCGCGCGCTGTCGCGCGGCGCTCGCCGCGGACCTCACCGCACGCCTTCACGAAGTCGAGGAGCTGCTCGAGCGGGGCGCCACCCGGGAGGCCGAGCGGGGCCTCAGACAGATCGACGCCCGCTTCGGCGGGCTGGCTGCGCCACGCAGTGTCGAACTCACCGAGGCGGCGGCCTCTCAGCCGTTGCGAAACAGATAGCTGTAGGCGCTCAGCGCCGGCACACCGCCCAGGTGCGCGTACAGCACTCTGGATCCCGCCGGAAACTCGCCTGCCAGGACCCTGCTGATCATCCCGTGCATCGACTTCCCCTCGTATACGGGATCGGTCAGCATGCCTTCCAGACGCGCGCAGAGGCGGATGGCCTCGATCGTGCCGGCGCTCGGCAGGCCGTACGCCGGCGCGGCATAGCGTGTATCGAGAATCACATCCGCGGCGCTGATGTCGCGGCCCAGCTCTACCAGACGCGCGGTATGCTGAGCGATACGCAGAATCTGCGCGTGCGTCCTGGCGGGTGTGGCGGACCCGTCGATACCGATGACGCACCGTGCACGCTCATCCGCCGCGAAGCCGACCACCATGCCGGCCTGCGTGCTCCCCGTGACCGAGCACACCACGACGTAGTCGAAGCGGAAACCAAGCTCCTTTTCCTGGGCGCGCACCTCGTCGGCAAAGCCCACGAAACCCAGACCGCCGAGCGGATGCTCGGAGCATCCTGCCGGAATCGCATAGGGCCTGCCGCCCGCGCGACGCACATCCTCCAGCGCCCGCTCCCAGCTCGGGCGGATGCCGATGTCGAAGCCCGCCGTATCGAGGCGCACCTCCGCCCCCAGGATGCGGGAGAGCTCGATATTGCCGACGCGGTCATAGAGGGCATCCGGGTATTCCACCCAGTTCTCCTGTACGAGCACGCACTTCATCCCGAGGTGCGCGGCCACCGCTGCCACCTGCCGGGTCTGATTGGACTGCACGCCGCCGATCGACACCAGAGTGTCGCACCCCTGCGCGAGAGCTTCGGGGATCAGGTATTCGAGCTTGCGAGTCTTGTTGCCACCGAAGGCGAGCCCGCTATTGCAGTCATCCCGCTTGGCGTAGAGCTCGACCTTGCCGCCGAGGTGCGCACTGAGGCGCTTCAGCGGGTGGATGGGCGTAACACCGAACGTCAGCGGGTGGCGGGGAAAGCTGGTCAGGCTCATGGACGGTTAGCGGACACCCCGCCTCTCACGCGCATCCTCGCAAGACCCGCCGCAGCCTCTTGGCTGCGGCGGGCCC
>DASQIP010000082.1:0-14580 GCA_035631515.1 Steroidobacteraceae bacterium | reverse complement strand
CTTGCGGGCGGTCACCAGGTGGTCGATCCAGGCCTTCTTCTGCTTGGCGTCCATGCGCGCATCGCTCTCGATCCCGTCCTTGAGCGCCAGCAGCAGCTCCATGCTGGTGAGGCTGTGGGTGTTGCCGCGGGTGATGGCATTGGAGATCGCGTTGATGACGAAGCGCGGGCTTACTCCCGTCAGGCCTTCGTCGGGCGCCTCGGAGCGCAGCCGCTGCGCCTCGGTCTCCGGCATGCCCTCGACCGCTTCGCCGGCATAGAGCCGCAGCTTCTTGGCGACATCGAGTCCCTCGCGCTCCGGCTTCACCAGGCGCGTGAGGATGGCGAACACCGCCGCGAGATTCAGCACGTGCGGGTCGAGATGCACGTTGCGGAATGCGGGCGCGCCCGACACCAGCTTCAGATAGATGCGCGACTCGTCGCGGTAGGAGAGCGCATAGGGGATCTTGATGATCACCATGCGATCGAGCAGCGCCTCGTTCTCCTTCTCCTGCAGGAACTTGTGGAACTCGGCGAGGTTGGTATGGGCGAGGATGGTCTCGTCGAGGTGGATCAGCGGGAAGCGCGACACCTTGACGTTCTTCTCCTGGGTGAGGGTCAGCAGCAGGTAGAGGAACTCGCGCTTCACCTTGAGGATCTCGATCATCTCGAGCACGCCGCGGCTCGCGGCGTACACGGCGCCGGACCAGGACCAGGCGCGCGGGTCGCCCTCGTCGCCGATCTGCGCGACCTTGGCGAGATCCACCGAGCCCACCAGGTCGGCGATGTCCGCGGTGGTGGGATCGTGCGGCGCGTAGGTGCCGATGCCGACGCGCGAGGCCTCGGCGAGGAACACGCGCTCGACCGGCACACGCACGAAGTCGCCCTCGTACTCGCGCTCGACGAAATCGCGCGCCCAGGGCGAGAGCTCGCCCTGCACGGCGATGCCGTAGCGCTGGCGGAACTCGGCGCGCAGGCTGGTGGGAATGAGGTTGATCGGGTTCTCGCGCAGCGGCGAGCCGCGGATCGCGTAGAGCGCGCCCTCGTCGGTGCGGCTGTACTCCTCCAGCCCGCGCTTGAGCAGTATCGCCACGGTGGACTTGCCACCCGAGGGTGGCCCGAGCATCAGGAGCAGTCGCCGTCCGACGTCGGAGCCGGCGGCCGCGGCCTTGAAGTAATCGACCAGGCGCGACAGCGGCTCGTCGATGCCGAACAACTCGTGCTTGAAGAGCTCGCGCGCCCGCACGTTCTCGGCGGCTTCTCCCGCCGCCGCGCGGCCGTGCCAGCGCAGCATGTCCCAGATATACTCGTGGCTCGAGCGCGCCAGCGCGCTCGGGTTCGCCGGCAGGATGTTGGCGAGGAAATCCCCGAAGGTTCCTTCCCAGCGCTGCGCGCGGTGCAAGCGGCTGAAGGAGCTCAGTGTGTCGATGAAGGTGGCGCTTGTCTCGCGAGAATCCGAGTCAGATCCCATCGTCCATCCCTCCGTTGAGCTCGAGATTCCAGTCCCTGGACGCCGGACGCGCCGGCGAATCCACCGGGATCAACTTAGTCCCAACGTCCCCCACAAAAAGTGACGGCCTTCCGATCCTCGTGGAGTGATTACGTTAAGAGTGTCACAGCAACGGATTGTTCACGCCAGAGCCTCCCGCTGCTACCAGGCGCTCCGGGTGTCGGCCGCCAGGCCCGCGCGACTCGCTTAAGTAGCTGATTGCAAAGATCCCCCCGCTCCACCCGCGGCGTGGCGGCCGCTGTCCCGACGGGTGCGTCGGCGGACGTGCCCGGCGCCCTCGTTGCTCCGCCACCTGAGCCACGCGCAGGGGGCGGGACCGGCAAACTTCGCCTGGAGCGAGGCCTGATTCAGAGTTTGGCAATCGGCGTCGCTACCGACCGACGCCGCCTCTCGTTATTGTGAACTGAAGCACTTGCGCTCCCGCTGAGGCTACATATCCTCCATCGGGAGGGAGTTCCGCGCAGCGGGGCGGGCGCGTGCGCGGGCTTCACTTCACGCACACTTCACGGACGAAGGGGATGCTCGTAGGTTCGTCAGTGCAAAATACGCTGGGAGACGCTTTAAGTGGCCAGTGCAGAATCCAGACCGTCGCACAGTCCGGCCGCCGCGACGCCTGTCAACGCCGCCACCCCGCCGGCCGGTGTTAAGCCCTCCGTCGACATCACCGCCCTCACTTCCCGCGACGAGTTCCTGCTGGAGCTCGGCCAGGCGCTCGCCGGCGAGGCCTCTATCCGGCCGGTCGACTCGGTCGAGGCCGCGATCGACGCCCTGACCGCCCACTCCCGGCGCGGCCAGGTACTGGTGGTCGACGCTCTGCAGGCGGGCGAGGTCCGCCCGGCGGTCGATGCGGCACAAAGCCGGGCCCCGCACGCGGTCGTACTGGTATTTGCTCCCAATGCGCTCGAGCGGCAGGTGGCTGCGTCCGTCAAGGGCTCGAAGGTCTTCGCAGTTCTGCCTTCCTCGCCGATCGACCCGCGCAAGACCCATGCAATATTCACGGCAGTGATCGACGAGGCGGCGGCGAGAAAGAAGGCGGCCGCGCCGCCGGTCCTGGCGGCCGCTCCACCGGCCGAGCTCGAGCTCGAGCCCATCGACACCACGTCGGCGACGCTCGAGGTCCTGGGGTTACGCGCGCCCCCCCAACGCACGCTGCTGATCGCCGGGGCCGGTGTCGCCGTCGCGGCGCTCGCCGTGGGGGCGTGGCTGCTATTCCGTGGGGGTGGCAGTGGCGCCGCAGGCGGGCCGCCTGCCCCGACGCCCGCCGCACAACCGCAGAGCGTCCCGCCTGCCGCGGTCCCGGCAGCACCGGAGGCCGCACTCGCGCCCGCCCCCGCGCCGAGCGCCGACCTCACGATCGTGCACGGCAAGGTGGACGAGCTGCTGGAGAAGGCCCGGGCTGCCATGCGCGAGCGGCATTACACCGAGCCATCCGGTGACAACGCGCTGCTCTACTACCGCTCTGCCGCCGCCGCCGATCCCACGAGCGGCGAGGCACGGGATGGGCTCGGCCGCGTCGCCAACGTGATCACCGGCCGCTTCGAGGAGTCCCTGAACGCCGGCCGCCTCGAGCAGGCAGGCCAGGATCTCGCCAACCTGCGCGCGGCGGTCCCCGAAGAGCCGCGCATCCCGGAGCTGACCGCCCTGCTCGCCAATGCCCAGATCGCCAAAGCGATATCCGACGGCAGCCCGGAGCGCGCGACGGCGCTCCTGCGGCAGGCCCAGCAGTCCGGCGCCCTGACGGCCGAGCAGCTCGGCAAATTGCGCGCTGACCTGGCCCGGCGGCAGCAGGAAGACACCCGGATCCAACACCTCGCCGGCCTGGTCGAGGACCGCATCCGCGACGGCAAGCTCCTCGACCCGGCCGACGACAGCGCCAAGTATTACGTCCGGCAGCTGGTGACGGCCGCCCCGTCGAGCCAAAGCACCCAGCGTGCCCAGCACGATCTCGGAGCCGCGTACGTGCGCAAGGCGCGCGAGGCGGCGCTCGCGAGGAACAGTGCCGAGTCGGACCGCTGGCTCAACGAGGCGCGCGCCGCCGGCGTGCCGGCGGCCGACATCAGCGCCATGCAGCACGACCTGGTGGGCGCACGCGCCAAGGCGGCGCAGGCCGAGGGTGACCGCCTGGCGCAGCTGGTGCGCGACCGGATGCGCGACGGCCGCCTTACCGAGCCCGCACAGGACAGCGCCGCTTACTACCTGACGCAGCTGCAGTCATCCGACGCCGAGCATTCCGCCCTGCTCCCGCTGGGCCGCGAGCTCGCGGCTAAGCTCCTCGACCGGGCGCGCGCCGCCGTGCAGGCGGGCCGGAGCGCCGACCAGGACCTCGGCACCGCGCGCCGGCTCGGCGCGGATCCGAAGGACATCCTCGCCGTGCAGCAGCTCGCCGCCCCGAAGGCCGCAGCCGACATGGCCGCGCTCGCAGCGCGCCTGAAGCTAGTCAAGAGCGCGCCTCCCGACTACCCGAAGAGCGCGCTGCAACAGAGCGTGGCGGGCAGCGTGCTGTTGTCGTTCACCGTCGATACCCGCGGCGAGACGCGCGATGTGCAGGTGCTGCAGTCGACGCCGGCCGGCGTATTCGACCGCGCCGCGGTCAGCGCCGTGAAGCGCTGGAAATACGCGCCCGTGCTCGTTAACGGCGCACCGGTCGAGGTGCCCGTCAGAACCCTGGTGCGTTTCGAGCTACCGAAGCAATAGAGACAGGAGAGCCCCGATGCTGCTGAGCGGTACTGACCGCCGTCGCCAACTCATCACCGCCGGTGTCGGCACGGTGCTCACGCTCGTCATGGGCCTGGTGCTGTTCGTCGGCTTCCGCATCGCCACCGAGATGCGCGCCAACATCGCCGCGCTGCAGGCGGCGAGCGCCCTGCAGACCTATCCCGACGACATCACCCAGCAGCTCGCCTCGCTCCGCGATCGCCTCGAGGCCCGCGCCTACTCCGGCCAGGCGCTCGAGGACCTGCGCGGGACGGTGCGGCGCTTCGATCGGCAGCTGAAGGAGCTCAACGCCACGGGCTATGTGCGCTCCCCGGAGCTGACGCGCGCGCTGCAGCTGTGGCGCGAGTACGGCCCGGTGATCGAGCCGGTAGTGAGCTTCAACGGCCAGCCCTACGTAGACTCCGACACCGCAGGCAGCCTTCTGTCGCGCGACGGGCGCACGCACTACGCCGAGGTGAAACGCGCCCAGCTGTTCGCCACCGACAATGCCCGGACCCTGCAGCTGCAGCTGGCGACGCTCGCCACCTCGCTGCAGCGCGACGCCTCCGGCGCCGCCGCGCGGCTGCGTACCCTGCTGTCGATCGGCGTGCTGGCCGCACTGGTGCTGGCGGCCGCGGCTGTCTGGTTCCAGTTCACCCGCGCCCGCCACGAGCGCGCCGCCCGCGAGGCGCAGGAACAGACCCGCGACATCCTCATGACGGTGCGCGAGGGCTTCTTCCTGCTCGACGCCGAGTACCGCATCGGCTCGGTGTGGTCGGACGCGCTGACGCACATGTTCGGCCGCAAGGACTTCGCCGGCCTCACCTTCGAAGAGCTGCTGAAGGACCTGGTGTCGGCGGCGACGCTCGCCACCGCCACCAAGTACATCAAGCTCCTGTGGGGCGAGCGCGCCCACGAGAACCTGATGAAGAGCATCAACCCGCTGGGCCAGCTCGAGATCACGGTGGACAACGGGCACGGCGGCAAGGAGACGCGCTACCTGCAGTTCGACTTCCACCGCGTCATGGGTCCGGCGGGCATCAAGCAGGTGCTGTGCGCGGTCGGCGACATCACCTCCAGCGTGCTGCTGGCGCGCGAGCTGCAGGAGTCGCAGGACAACGCCAACGCGCAGCTCGACATGATGCTCGCGATGATGCACGTCGACCCGCTGCAGCTGGTGTCGTTCCTCGACGGCGCCGAGACGGGGCTGAAGCTCGTCAATACCATCCTCAAGGAGCCGGCGCGCACCGACGCGGAGTTCCGCAAGAAGCTCTCCGGCCTGTTCCGCGAGCTGCACTCGATCAAGGGCGAAGCCTCGGCGCTCGGCCTCTCGAGCATCGCCTCGCGCGTGCACACGCTCGAGGACCTCGTGAGCGAGCTGAAGAAGAAGGCCGAGCTCTCCGGTAGCGACTTCCTGCCGATGGTGCTCAAGCTCGACGAGCTGCTGGCGCATCTGCGCTCGGTGCGCGAGATGGCCGGGCGCCTCACGTCTCTCAAGGAGGGGGCGCCTGCGGCGCCGTTGCCGGCTCTGGCGTCGGTACCCGCCCCGGCCCCCGCCGCGGCGCCGGCCGCCGCTGCGGCCCAGCCCGGCGCGCGTGCACCGCAGCAATTCGCACGGCGCGCCGAAGACCTGGTGCCGACGCTGCACGCCCTCGCCGAGCGCCTGGCGCATGATCACGGCAAACGCTTCAGGCTGAAGCTCGCCGGCCTCGGCGACGTGCCCGCCCACTACGTGGGGACGGTCAAGGACTGTCTCATCCAGATGCTGCGCAACTCCGCCGTCCACGGCATCGAGGCTCCCGAGATTCGCCAGGCGCTCACCAAGGAGGATGTCGGCGTCGTGAGCGTGGCGTTCCACAAGGCGGCAGAGGGCTTCGAGCTGGTGTTCGAGGATGACGGCGCCGGGATCGCGCCCGATACGCTCAAGGCCGCGGCGGTGCGCCGGCAGCTGATCAGCGAGGACGACGCGGCGGCGATGGACACGCGCACGGCGATGGCGCTCATCTTCCGCCCCGGCTTCTCGACTCAGGACGGAATATCGATGGACGCGGGCCGCGGGGTGGGCATGGACGTGGTGGCGCGCAGCGTCTACGCTCTCGGCGGTAAGATCGGCGTCAGCACGCACCCGGGCAAGTACACGCGCTTCAAGATCTCGCTGCCCGCAGGCGCCGCCAGCAGCGCGGTCGCCTGAAGACGCCGATGAATGCCAGGCGGCCCATGAAGCTGATGATCGTCGACGACTCGAACCTCATGCGCCGGCGCATCGAGCGCTCGCAGCAGTTCGAGGAATTGGAGCTGGTCGGCACCGCGGGCAATGGCGTCGAGGCGATCGAGCTGTTCAAGCGCACCGATCCCGACGTCGTCACCATGGACCTCACGATGCCGCGCATGGACGGTATCGAGTGCATCAGCCGCCTGGTGGCGCTGAAGCCCGAGGTACGGATCCTCGTAGTCTCGGCGCTCGCCGACAAGGCGACGGCCGTCGAGGCGATGGAGAAAGGCGCGAATGGCTTCCTCAACAAGCCCTTTACCGACCGGCAGTTGAACGAGGCGATCGCGGAGTTGATGCGCTGATGTTGCACGAACAGGAGCTCAAGACATTCGTCGAGGGGACGACGAGCTTCTTCGCGGTAGCGGCGCAGCAGCCGGCCTCGATCGGTTCCCCGTACCTGCTGGAAGGCACGCCGGCGGTACACGAGTACACCGGCATCATCAACATCTCCGGCAAGCGCGAGGGCACAGTGATGTTCACCGCGCCCAAGGCCATGCTGACCGTGCTGCTGATGAAGATGCAGGAGAACGATTTCAGTCACGAGACCATGCGCGATCTCGTGGGCGAGGTCGCCAATACCATCTCCGGCAACGCGCGGCGCGACTTCGGCCGCGACTTCGTGATCTCGGTGCCCTCGGTGCTGTCGGGTCAGCCCAAGATTCCGCAAAAACCCGGCGTGCGCTCGTTCATCATCCCGATCAACTGGCGCAGTCATTCGGCGAAGCTGGTCGTCTCCCTCACCTGACGCCGCAGACTCCTCGGGCGGTGTACCCCGTCGATGCTTTCGGCGTTGCTGAGTGAGCCGCCCTACGCAGCCGTGTCCTCGTCGGCGCGCAGCCGGTAGCCGACGCCGGTCTCGGTGATCAGGTAGCGCGGCTGGCGCGGGTCGGGCTCGAGCTTGGCGCGCAGGTTCTTGATGCATACCCGCAGCGACCGTGAGTCGTCCTCGCGCCCCGGCCCCCACACCTCGCGGATGAGCTGACGCTGCATCACGATCGAGCCGGGCTGCCGCGCGAGACAGCCGAGCACCCGGTATTCGAGCGGGGTGAGGTGCAGCTCGCCGTCCGCGCCGTGCGCCTCGCGCCGCGCCAGATCGACGCGCACGCCGCCGAAGCTCAGTACCGCCGAGGGCGTGGCGTGCGTCACGCGCCGCAACGCCGCGCGCAGCCGCGCCAGGAGCTCCGGAGCGCTGAAGGGCTTCACGACGTAGTCGTCTGCGCCGGCATCGAGCGCCGCCACCTTCTGCTCCTCCATGGTGCGCGCCGACAGCACCACGATCGGCACCGGCGACCATTCGCGCACCCGGCGGATCACCTTCAGGCCGTCGCCGTCGGGGAGCCCGAGATCGATGAGCAACAGGTCCGGCTTGTGGCTGCGCGCCTCGATCTCGGCGCGCAGCGCGGTATCGGCCTCGACGCAGCGGTAGCCCTCGGCGGTGAGCAGCACGCGCAGCACGGCGCGGATGCCGGGCTCGTCCTCGATCACGAGAATCTGGTGCATCGCCTCGGTCATGGCGGCGTTGCGCTCGTGTCCGCCGGCGCAGCAGCCGGCGCGCTCTCGATCGTCGGCAGCGTGAACACGAAGCGCGCCCCGCCCCCCTCGCGCCGCTGCGCCTCGATCTCCCCGCCGTGGGCGCGCACGATCGCCTGCGCAATCGCGAGTCCGAGCCCCACGCCGACCACGGCTCCCTCGCCGCTGCCGCGCTGGAACTTCTCGAAGAGCCGCGCCGGGTCTCCGGCCGGCAGCCCCGGCCCGTCGTCCTCGATCGATACCTGTATGAAATCGCCGGCCGGCACCGCGGACACCGATACGCGCGTGCCGGGCGGGGTGTACTTGGCGACGTTGTCGAACAGGTTGGCGAGCAGCTGCACGATGAGCGTCGCGTCGACCCACACCGGCGGCAGATCCGGCGGCAGGCGCGTCTCCACCCGGTGAGCGGCCAGGCGCTCCTGGTAACGGCTGAGCGCGGTGCCGAGGAGATCGTCGAGCGTCTGCCAGTCGCGCCGCAGCGCCACCTGCCCCGACTCGAGGCGCACCAGATCGAGGACGTTCGACACCAGCTCGGACATCTCGCGCGCCGTGGTCTCGATGGAGCGTGCCAGCCCGACCCGCGTCGCCTCATCGAGCGTCGTGCCGTGCTGTGCGAGCGCGCTGCCGGCCCCGGCCATCACCGCGAGCGGCGTGCGCAGATCGTGCGAGATCGAGGACAGGAGCGTGTTGCGCAACGTCTCGCGCTCAGCCGCCAGGCTCGACTGGACCGCCACCTCGGCAAGCTGTGCGCGCTCGAGGGCGAGCGCGACCTGTCCGGCGAAGGTCTCGAGCAGGTGGCCCTGCTCGGGCAGCAGGACGCGGCGCGCATTGTCGGGCAGCACCGCCAGCACCCCGACGGTGCGCCGCTCATCGCCGAGCGGCACGTACAGGCCGCGCGCCGCGGGCAGCGTATCGGAGCCGAGACCCGCGCGGCGCCCGTGATCGGCAACCCACTGCGCCACCGCGAGATCGGCGCCGCGAAAAGACGCCTCGAGCGGCGCTTGCGCGGGATAGTGGAGCTTGCCGTCCACGTCCGGGAGCAGCACCGTCGCCTGGCAGCGGAAGACCTCCGCGACGTGCCGCACCGCCACCTGCGCCATGTTGGTGATGCCGCGCGTTACGGACAGCTCGCGGCTCATGGCGTAGAGCAGCGCCGTGCGCCGCTCGCGCGCGCCCGCCACGCGCGTCTGCTGCCGCACGCTCGCGGTCAGGGTCGCGATCACCAGCGCGATGGTGACCATGGCGCCGAAGGTGACCAGGTATTGCACGTCCGACACCGCGAACGAGAAGCGCGGCGGCACGAAGAAGAAGTCGAAGGCGGCGACGTTCAGCACCGCGGTGAGCGCCGACGGACCGCGCCCGAGCCTCAGGCCCGCGACCGTCACGCCGAGCAGATAGATCATGACGAGGTTGGAGAGGTCGAAGTGCGGGTACATGGCCCAGGCCACCAGCGTGCACGCCGCGGTGATGGCGGCCGCCCCGGCGTAGCGGTCCCAGCGCACGGGGGTAGGCGCCGGCGGCGGCCCGGATGCGGCGCGGGCCGCCGGCAGCGTGCGTCCGGCGGAGGCGATCAGCACGACGTCGAAACCGCGCGCCCTGCGCGCGAGCTCGGTGGCGGTCGAGGGACGCAGCCACGCGCGCCAGCCGCGCCGCTTCGGCGCACCGACGATGACGCGGGTGGCGTGGCGGGTCCCGGCATATTCGATCAGAGTATCCGCGGCCGAGGGCCCATCCAGAGTCACCGTCTCGGCGCCGAGGGACTCCGCCAGGCGCAGGACGTCGATGCGGCGGTTGCGCTGCTCGTCCGAGAGGCGCAGCAGCAGCGGCGTCTCCACGTATACGACCGTCCATTCCGCGTCCAGGGCGTCCGCCATGCGCTTGCCGGCGCGCACCAGCTGCTCGGCCTGCTCGTCCGGCCCGACCGCGACCAGCACCCGGTCGCGCGCCCCGCGCGCCTGGGCACGGTCGGGCGGCAGCTCGCGCGAGGCTGCCTCGACACGGTCGGCCACCCGGCGCAGCGCGATCTCGCGCAGCGCCATGAGGTTCTGCTTGCGGAAGAAGCGCTCGACGGCGGAGCGCGCCTGGTCGGCGAAGTACACCTTGCCGGCGTTGAGGCGCGCGATCAGGTCGTCGGGCGGCAGATCGATGAGCTCGATGTCGTCCGCCTCGTCGAACACGTGGTCGGGGAGCGTCTCGCGCTGGCGGATACCGGTCGTCTGGTAGACGAGGTCGTTCAGGCTCTCGAGGTGCTGGACGTTGACGGTGGTCCAGACACTCACGCCGGCGGCGAGCAGCTCCTCGATGTCCTGCCAGCGCTTGGGATGGCGCGGCGCAGGCTCGCCGCCGACGAGATTGGAGTGCGCGAGCTCGTCGACCAGCAGGATCGCGGGATGCCGGGCGAGGGCTGCGTCGAGGTCGAATTCCTGGCGGACGATTCCCCGGTAGCTCACCGGCAGCGACGGCAGGCGCGGCAAGCCCTCCAGCAGCCGCTCGGTCTCGACGCGCCCGTGAGGCTCGACGTAGCCGACTACGACGTCGGTGCCGGAGGCGCGCATGCTGCGTGCCGCTTCCAGCATCGCGAAGGTCTTGCCGACGCCGGCCGATGCGCCGAAGAAGATCCGCAGCCGGCCGCGCTTCTCGCGCGCCTCCTCGGCCTTGACTCGCTCGAGCAGCTGGTCGGGATCAGGCCGGGCTTCGGCCATGCGAGGTCATTTCAGCGCGTCGAGTGCCAGGTTGAGCTCGAGAACGTTGACGCGCGGCTCACCGAGAACTCCCAGCAACCTACCCTCGGCGTGCGCGGCAATCAATGCCCGCACGCGCGTCTCGGGCAGGCCGCGGGCGCGCGCCACGCGCGCCGCCTGCCAGGCCGCCCCCGCCAGGCTGATCTCGGGGTCGAGGCCGCTGGCGGAGCTCGTGACCAGGTCGACGGGCACCGGGGCGGTATTGCCGGGATCGGCAGCACGCAGCGCCGCCAGGCGCTCCTTCACCGCCGCGGTGAGCGCCGGGTTCAGGGGTCCGAGATTCGAGGCATTGGAGGCCGTGCCGTTATAGGGCTGCGGCGCGGTCGCCGACGGCCGGCCCCAGAAGTAGCGCGGGTCGCTGAAGCTCTGGCCGATGAGCGCCGAGCCGGCGGGGCGGCCGTCGCGCATCACGACGCTGCCGGTGGCGCGCACGGGAAAGACGAGCTGCGCGAAAGCGGTCACGAGCAACGGGTACGCGAGTCCGGTGAGCGCCGTGATTAGCAGCAACAGCACCGCGGCCGTGCGCAGGCTGGCGGTGAAGGAATTGCGGTATGCGCTCATGGGATCCCCGCGCTCAGGCCAGATGCGTCACGACCAGCGCGAGGTCCACCAGCTTGATGCCGATGAACGGCACGACGATCCCGCCGAGCCCATAGACCAGCAAATTGCGCCGCAGCAGGGTCGCGGCCCCGAGCGGCCGGTAGCGCACGCCCTTGAGGGCGAGCGGAATCAACGCGACGATGATGAGCGCGTTGAAGATCACCGCCGACAGGATCGCCGAGAACGGGCTCGCCAGGCGCATGACGTTGAGCGCATCGAGCTGCGGATAGGTGGTGACGAAGGCCGCCGGGATGATGGCGAAGTACTTGGCGACGTCGTTGGCGATCGAGAAGGTGGTGAGCGCGCCGCGCGTCATGAGCATCTGCTTGCCGGTCTCGACCACCTCGATGAGCTTGGTGGGATTGGAGTCGAGATCCACCATGTTGCCGGCTTCCTTGGCGGCCTGGGTGCCGGTGTTCATCGCCACCGCCACGTCCGCCTGGGCGAGCGCCGGCGCGTCATTGGTGCCGTCGCCGGTCATCGCGACCAGGCGGCCCTGCGCCTGATGCTCGCGGATGAGTTTGAGCTTGGCCTCGGGGGTCGCCTCCGCCAGGAAGCCGTCGACGCCGGATTCGGCGGCGATCGCGGCCGCGGTGAGCGGGTTGTCGCCGGTGATCATCACGGTCTTGATGCCCATGCGGCGCAGCTCGCCGAAGCGCTCGCGGATGCCGCCCTTGACGATGTCCTTGAGCTCGATGATGCCGAGCACCCGCGCGCCGTCGCTGACGATGAGCGGCGTGCTGCCGCGGCGCGCGACCTCGTCCACCGCGGTCTGCACGGCGCGCGGGAACGCCTGGCCGAGCCGCTCGACCTGGCGGCGGATGGCATCGGCCGCGCCCTTGCGGATCTGGCGCGCGCCGATATCGACGCCGCTCATGCGCGTGTGCGCCGAGAAATGCACGAAGCTGGCGCCGAGACTCGCGAGGTCGCGCTCGCGCAGGCGAAAGCGCTGCTTGGCGAGCACCACGATGCTGCGCCCTTCGGGGGTCTCGTCGGCGAGCGAGGCGAGTTGCGCGGTGTCGGCCAGCTCCTCCTCGCTCACGCCCGCGGCGGGGATGAAGGCGGCGGCCTGGCGGTTGCCGAGCGTGATGGTGCCGGTCTTGTCGAGCAGCAGCACGTCGACGTCGCCCGCCGCCTCGACCGCGCGTCCCGAGGTGGCGATCACGTTCGCCTGCAGCATGCGGCTCATGCCGGCGACGCCGATGGCCGAGAGCAGCGCGCCGATGGTGGTGGGAATGAGGCACACGAGCAGCGCGATGAGCGCGGTGATGGTGATCGGGGCGCCGAGGTGGGTCACCGCGGCGCTGTAGATCGAATAGGGCAGCAGCGTCGCGGTCGCGAGCAGGAATACCAGCGTCAGCGCCACCAGCAGGATGGTGAGCGCGATCTCGTTCGGCGTCTTCTGCCGGCTGGCGCTCTCCACCATGGCGATCATGCGGTCGAGGAAGGTCTCGCCCGGATTGACCGAGACACGCACCACGATCCAGTCCGACAGTACGCGCGTGCCGCCCGTGACCGCCGAGAAATCACCGCCCGCCTCGCGGATCACGGGCGCGGATTCTCCGGTGATCGCGCTCTCGTCCACCGAGGCGGCTCCCTGGATCACCTCGCCGTCGGCCGGGACGTAATCGCCGGCCTCGATCAGCACCACATCGCCGCGACGCAGCTCCTCGGCGCGCACCCGGGTGACGGCGTCGCGCTTCGCCGGATCGGCGAGCTGCCGCGCCCATACCGTCTGCTTGAGTCCCCGCAGCGCCGCCGCCTGCGCCTTGCTGCGCCCCTCCGCGAGCGCCTCGGCGAGATTCGCGAACAGCACCGTGAACCACAGCCACAGCGCGACATTGAAGATGAACCACGCCGGTGCCTCGCCGTGCCCGCCGAGCGCCTGCAGCCACAGCGCCGTGGTGAGGATCGAGCCGATGTACACCACGAACATCACCGGGTTGCGCCACTGCACGCGGGGATGGAGCTTGGTGAGCGAGTCGACGAGCGCGGGCGTGAGCAGCGCGCGATCGAAGAGCGCGGGCTTGCGGCGGCTCATGGGGCCGCCCACAGCATGACGTGCTCGACGATCGGCCCCAGGGCGAGCGCCGGCACGAAGGTCAGCGCCCCCACCAGCAGCACGCTGCCGATGAGCAGCACGACGAAGGTCGGGCCGTGCGTCGGCATGGTGCCGTCCGACACCGGGATGCGCTTCTTCGCGGCCAGCGAGCCCGCTATCGCGAGCACCGCGACGATCGGCCAGAAGCGCCCGAGCCACATGACGATGCCGAGCGCGACGTTGTAGAAGGGTGTGTTGGCGGAGATGCCGGCGAAGGCGCTGCCGTTGTTGTTGCCGGCGGAGGAGAAGGCATAGAGGATCTCGCTGAAGCCGTGTGCACCGGGATTGCCGACCGCGGCCCGTCCGGCCTCGGTGCTCACCGCGACCGCCGTGCCGGTCAGCACGATGAACGGCATCACCAGGATCGCGATCGAGCTCATCTTCATCTCGAAGGCCTCGATCTTCTTGCCGAGATACTCGGGCGTGCGGCCGATCATGAGGCCCGCGATGAATACTCCGATGATGGCGAAGATCAGCATGGAATAGAGCCCCGTGCCCACGCCGCCGAACACCACCTCGCCGAGCTGCATCTGGAAGAGCGGCACGAATCCGCCGAGCGGCGTGAAGGAGTCGTGCATGCCGTTGACCGCTCCGCAGGAGGTCGCGGTGGTGACGGTGGCGAACAGCGCCGATGCCGCGATGCCAAAGCGCGTCTCCTTGCCTTCCATGTTGCCGCCGGCCTGGGTAGCGCTCGCCGTCTGATCGACCCCGAGCCGCGCGATCAGCGGGTTGCCCTGCTGCTCGCTGTGGACGGTCACCACGAGCAGCGCGACGAACAGGATCGCCATGGCCGCAAGCACCGCCCAGCCCTGGCGCGTATCGCCGACCATGCGGCCGAAGGTATAGGTGAGCGCGGCCGGGATCGCGAGGATCGCCAGCATCTCGAGCAGGTTGGAGAGCGCGCTCGGGTTCTCGAAGGGGTGGGCCGAGTTGGCGTTGAGAAAGCCGCCCCCGTTGGTGCCGAGCTCCTTGATGCTCTCCTGCGAGGCGATCGGGCCCATGGGCAGGGTCTGCGTGTGCGTCGTCAGGGTCTCCTGCACCGCGTTGCCGGCGGCGTCCAGCACGGGCTTGCCGGCGGCATCGGTCTTCGGCTGCTGCCAGGTCAGCGGCTCCAGCGTCGTCACGTCCCGGTAGGCGCTGAAGTTCTGGATCAC
>DASQIP010000081.1:0-32927 GCA_035631515.1 Steroidobacteraceae bacterium | reverse complement strand
GGGGAGGTAGCCTCGGGGCGATGCCAGCCATGGAGAAGCGACCGGTAAACCTCAGCGTGAGCGTTGAGATGCTCGGCACCGCCCGGGAGGCTCGGATCAATCTCTCGGCGCTGCTCGAGCAAGCCTTGATCGGCGAGCTGGCGCGCGTGAGGCGCGAGCGGTGGCGCGCGGAAAACGCCCGCGCAGTCTCGGCCTACAACGCGTACCTCGCGTCGCACGGGACATGCTTCGAGGGCCGAATGGACGAGTGAATGCCTCAGTTCGCCGTATATCGCAACGAGAACCCCGGAAGCAGCGAGGACTTCCCCTTCTTCGTCGACGTTCAGGCGGACCTGCTCGAGGATCTGGGCACGCGCGTGGTCATCCCGCTCGCCAAATCCGTGGAGCTGACCGGCTTTCCGATGCGGTACCTGATTCCCGTGGTCGCCTTCCAGAGGAAGCCCTACGCGCTGGTGACGCCGCAGCTCGCCGGCATCCTCCGAGAGGAGCTCGGCCCCGAGGCGGGCAGTCTGGCCGATCAGCAGCGTGTCATATCAGCCGCAATCGACTTCCTGCTGAGGGGCTTCTGACCGTGCTTACGCGCGCAGCTCGAGATTGTCCGGGTCGTAGGGCGACTCGCGCAGCACCGTCGCCTGTTTGCGCTCGCCGAGGATCTCGATCGTAAGGCGGGTACCGGGCTCGGCGAGCGCGGCGCGTACATAGCCGATCGCGAGGCTCTTTCGCAGGCAGTGGCCGTAATAGCCGGAGGTCGCCCGGCCGACCATGCGGCCGCCGGAGTCGAAGAGCGGCTCGTTGCCCAGGGGATCCGCGTCGGTGACGCCGTGCACTTCGAGCGTGACGAAGCGGTTGGGGACGCCCGCCGCGAGCTGCCGCTCGAGCGCCTCGCGGCCGATGAAGGGCCCCTTGCCCATGCGCACGAAGCGATCGAGGCTCGCCTCGAAGGGGGTGTAGTCGCGCGTCAGGTCGCTGCCCCACATGCGGTAGGACTTCTCCATGCGCAGCGACTCCATGGCGCGCATGCCCACCAGCCCCAGACCGTGCGGCTTGCCGGCCTCGAGCAGCGCGTCGAACAGGTTGTTCGCGTACTCGATCGGGAAGTGCAGTTCCCACCCCAGGGCGCCGACGAAGTTGACGCGCAGCGCGTACACATCGACCGCGAGCGCGGCTTCGATGACCTGCGCGGTGAGCCACGGGAAGGAGTTGTTGTCGAGCGGCGTGTCGGTGAGCTGTGCCAGCACCTCGCGCGACTTCGGTCCCGCGAGTACGAAGGTGCCGCGGGTGTTTGTGATGTTGCGCAGGCCCACCGAGCCGTCCTTCGGTAGCGCCTTCAACAGATAGTCGCCGTCATAGCGCTCTGCGGCGCCGGCGCTCACGACATAGAAATGCCGGTCGGCGATCTTGGTGATGGTGAACTCGGAGCGGATGCCGCCGCGGCGCGTGAGCGCATGCGACAGTGCCATGCGGCCGATCCGGGTAGGCACTTTGTTGGCGACCAGGCCGTCGAGCCAGGCTTCGGCGCCGGGGCCGGTGACCTCGTGCTTGGTGAACGGCGTGAGATCGATGACGCCGACACGCTCGCGCATCAGGCGTGCCTCGTTGCCGACGTGCTCGAAGTAATTGCTGCGGCGGAAGCTCCAGCGGTCGCGGCGCTCGACGCCGGCGGGCGCGAACCAGTTGGCTCGCTCCCAGCCGTAGCGCTGGCCGAAGACCGCGCCGCGCGCGTCGAGCTTGCCGTAGACCGGACTCGTCTTGGCGGGCCGCCCGCCCGGACGCTCCTCGTCGGGATAGTGGATCGTGAAGACGTTGCGGTAAGTCTCCTCGTTCTTCTGCACGACGTAGCGCTTGGAGGTGTAGGCGCCGAAGCGGCGCGGATCGACCGCCAGCATGTCGATGCCGGGCTCGCCCTCGACGATCCACTCGGCGAGCTGCCAGCCCGAGCCCCCCGCGGCGGTGATGCCGAAGCTGTGTCCCTCGTTGAGCCACACGTTGGGGAGGCCCCAGGCCGGGCCGATGAGCGGGCTGCCGTCGGGCGTATAGGAGATGGGGCCGTTGACGATGTCCTTGATGCCGCAGTTCTCGAGCGCCGGCACGCGGCGGGTCGCGGCCTCGACGTGCGGCACCAGCCGGTCGAGATCGCCGGGAAAGAGACTCCGTCCGAACCAATCGGGAACGCCGTCGGCGAAGCGCGCCGGTGCGCCCTTCTCGTAAGGACCGAGAATCCACCCCATGCGCTCCTCGCGCAGGTAGTACGACTTGTCCGACTCTCGCAGCACCGCCAGCTCGCGCCCGCCGCCCTTGCGGTACGCGGCGAGCTCCGGCGATTCGTCGTAGACGATGTACTGATGCTCGACCGGGACCGCCGGCACGCTCAGGCCGAGCAGCTTTCCGGTCTGGCGCGCGTAGTTGCCGGTCGCGAGCACCAGGTGCTCGGCGACGATGTCGCCCTGGCCGGTGCGCACCCTCCACTCGCCGGCCGGCGTGCGCTCGAACGCCGTGGCCTCGGTGTGCTCGTAGATCTCGGCGCCCGCGCTGCGTGCGCCCTTGCGCAGCGCCATGGTGAGGTCGGCGGGCGCGATGTGCCCGTCGTGCGGATGGTAGAGCGCACCGACGATGGCGGGTGTCTCGGCGCTGCCGCCCAGGTCGATGAGCGGCCACAGCTCCTTGACGCGCGCCGCCGTGATGACCTCGAAGGGCACCCCGATGGTATTGGCGGTGCCGCAGTACTTCTGGTACTCGTCCATGCGATCGCGATTGGTCGCGAGTCGCAGATTTCCCGTGACGTGGAAGCTCACGTCCTGACCGGTCTCTGCAGGCAGCCTCTTGTACAGATCGACCGAGTACTTATGCAGCTGGCCGACCGTGTAGCTCATGTTGAAGAGCGGCAGCAGGCCCGCGGCGTGCCAGGTGGAGCCGGCGGTGAGCTCGGTACGCTCGATGAGAGCGATATCCGTCCAGCCCTTTTTCGCGAGGTGATAGAGCGTGCTGACTCCCACCACGCCGCCGCCGATGACCAGGACCCGAACGTGCGTCTTCACGGGATGATTCTCCGGCGCCGCGAGCGGCCGCGGGACTCCAATTGCGACAATCCCTTGCCCGATTTAGTCCGCCGCGCTCAGGACAGCCCGCGCGCGGCCTCGGCGAGGAAGGCGCTCACATAAGGCGCGAACGAGCGCCACACCTCGATACGGAACGCCTCGGCACTCGTGCGCCACAGCACGATCTCGGCCTTGGCGAGCATGGTGCGCGTGCACATGCCGGCCGGAAAGGCGCCCGCGTCCAGATCGAGCGGGCAGCCCGCCGCGAGCAGCAGCGGCGCGTCCGGTCCGCTCACTTCGAGCGCGACCTGCCGGTGGCTGACGTCGACCAGCGAGTGCGGGAGTTGCGCGAGCGCGGCGCGCAGCGCCGCCGCCGTCTCATCCGCGCTATGCCCGGCCGAGATCAGCAGCCACTCGTCCGGGCCGAGCCACAACGCCGCGGACTCGCCCTTCGCGGCGGCACGGCACGCGATATCCGGGACGGCGAGCCCGAGCGCTCCTTCGGCCGCCGCGCGGACTTCAGGCCCGCCGCGCAGGATCCAGCGCGCCGCCGGCGGCAGCGGGCGCACGGTGGGACTCGTCGCGAGGAGTGGTGCGCGGCGCGCGAGGCGCAGGTCAGGCATGCAGGCGCTTCCCTTCCGGGTCGTAGAAAACGGGGGAGGTGACCTCGACCGCAGCCTCGCCCGCTGACCCTGGCACGTAGAGCGTCTGCCCCACGCGCGCGCGTCCGCCCGCGACGAGCCCGAGCGCGATCGATCGGCCGAGGACTGCGCTGTGATAGGAGGACGTCACATGGCCGAGGGGACGCGTCGGCGGCCGCGCACCGGACTGCGCGAGCACCTGCGCTCCTTCCTCGAGCACGATCTGCGGATCCCTGGTTCTGAGTCCGACCAGCTGCCGGCGGTCGGCCGCCCCCATGGCGGGACGCTGCAGCGAGCGCATGCCGACGAAGTCGGGCTTGGCCTTGCCGATCGCCCAGGCAAGGCCCGCGTCGTCCGGCGTGACCGTCCCGTCCGTATCCTGCCCGACGATGATGTAGCCCTTCTCGGCACGCATGACGTGCATGGCCTCGGTGCCGTAGGGCGTCATGCCGTGCGCAACGCCGGCGTCGAAGATCGCTTCCCACACCGCGCTGCCGAAATCGGCCGGCACGTTGACCTCGAAGCCGAGCTCGCCGGTGAAGCTCACGCGAAAGAGCCGCATCGGCACCCCGCAGATGCGCCCGGCCGCCACGCTCATGTGCGGCATGGCCTGCGCCGCGATGTCGATGTCGACCAGCCCCGCGAGCACCGTGCGTGCCGCCGGGCCCTGTACCGCGATCACGGCCCACTGCTCCGTGGTCGAGGTGAGCCACACATGGAGGTCGCTCCACTCGGTCTGCAGGTAGTCCTCCATCAGCGCCAGCACCCGCGGCGCTCCGCCGGTGGTGGTCGTCACGTGGAAGCGGTCCTCGGCGACACGCGCCACCACGCCGTCGTCGTAGACGAAGCCGTCATCGCGCAACAGTACGCCGTAGCGCGAGCGGCCGACGGCGAGCCGGTCCCAGGCGTTGACGTACATGCGGTTCATGAACGTCACCGCGTCGCTCCCCACGACCTCGATCTTGCCGAGCGTCGAGGCGTCGAAGATGCCGCAGCCGCCGCGCACGGCACGGCACTCGCGCGCTACCGCCGCGTGCATGTCCTCGCCGGCGCGCGGAAAGTAACGGGCACGCTTCCACAGGCCGACGTCCTCGAACACCGCGCCGTGGCCCGCGGCCCAGCCGTGCATCGGCGTGGTGCGGGTCGGATCGAAGAGCTCACGCCGCGCCACTCCGGCGAAGCTGCCGAAGGTGACCGGCGTGTAGGGCATGCGGAAGGTGGTGAGCCCGACCTCGGGGATGCGCTTGCCGAGGGTGCGCGCGACGATGGCGAGGGCGTTGACATTCGAGGTCTTGCCCTGATCGGTCGCCATGCCCGTCGTGGTATAGCGCTTGACGTGCTCGATCGAGCGGAAGCCCTCGCGCGTCGCGAGTGCGAGGTCCTTGGTCGTGACGTCGTTCTGCCAGTCGACGAAGGCCTTGGGCCTCGCGCGCCGCGGCTGGGGCAGGGCGCCCACGAAGCCGTCCGCCGCGGCGCCAGCCGCGGCCGGGGGCGCGAGCGGCGGCGTGGGATCGGGGCGCGCCGGCGCTCCGGCGTGCACGCCCGTTCGGCCGGCGGCGAGGGCGTCGCGGGCCGCGGCGGCGCCGGCTGCCGCGCCGTCGGCGTAGGCCGCATCGAGCGCAAAGATGCCGCGGCAGGCGCCAGCGCTGCGTGAGCGCTCGGCCGGCTCGCCCGGAAGGAACGCCTGGCTGCGCTCGTCCCAGACCAGCTTGCCGCGCGACTGCGAGTGCAGGTGCACGCTCGGAGTGAGCCCGCCCGACATGAGGACCAGGTCGCAGGGCTGAGTCCCGGCATCGACCAGCCGGCCCGACTCGAGCCGCGCGAGCTCGATGCCCGTGACTCGGCGTCGCCCGCGGGTACCGAGCACGGTGACTCCCGAAAGCACGGTCAGGCCGGCCTCGCGCGCCTGCTGCGCCCAGCTCCCGCCGGCGCCGGCACGCAGGTCCGCGATGCACGCGATGTCGACACCCGCACGCTCGAGGTCGAGCGCCGCCCGGTACGCCTCGTCGCAGGCCGTCACCACGATCGCGCGCGTGCCGGGCACGACGCCGTAACGATTGAGCCAGGTGCGCGCCGCGCCGGACAGCATGATTCCGGGCCGGTCATTGCCGGGGAACACCAGCGGCCGCTCGATGGCGCCGGTCGCGAGCACGACTTCCCGCGCGCGCACCTGCCACTGCCGCTCGCGCGGCGCCCCGGCGTCGGGAGAGGCGAGATGGTCGGTGAGGCGCTGCGAGAGCCCGACGAGATTGTGCGGGAAATAGCCGAAGGCGGTGGTGCGGGTGAGGAGCGTGACGCGCGGGTGGCGGCCGAGGGCTCCCGCAGTATCGTGCAGCCAGAGCCCCGCGGGCCGCCCTTCGAGCGAGGCGCTGTCCGCGGCCGGGTCGGAGAGCAGCGAGCCGCCGGGCTCGTTCTGCTCGTCGCACAACACGACGCGTGCGCCGGCGGCGGCGGCCGCGTGCGCCGCGGCGAGCCCGGCGGGACCGGCGCCGACGACCAGTACGTCGCAGTGCGCGAAGCGGCTGGTGTAGCGATCCGGATCCGCGTGCTCCGGTGCGCGCCCGAGGCCGGCGGCCGCGCGGATGCGCGGCTCGTACAGCCACTGCCAGGCGCTGCGCGGCCACATGAAAGTCTTGTAGTAGAAGCCGGCCGGAATGAAGGGTGCGAGCAGATCGTTGACGGCGCCGAGATCGAAGGCGAGGGCCGGCCAGCGGTTCTGGCTGAAGGCCTCGAGCCCCTCGTAGAGCTCGAGCTGCGTGGCGCGCATGTTCGGCGTGCAGCGCGCGGCGTCGCGCCGTACGGTGACGAGCGCACTCGGCTCCTCGGCACCCGCGGCGAGCAGGCCGCGCGGCCGGTGGTACTTGAAGGAGCGGGCGAGGAGATGCACGCCGTTGGCGAGCAGCGCCGAGGCGAGCGTGTCGCCCGCGACGCCGCGATAAGCGCGGCCGTCGAAGCGGAAGTTGAGCGCACGCGCGCGGTCGATGCGCCCGCCGACGGGTGTGCGCAGCTCCCCCGTCATGGACGGCCCACCTTCGCGGCCGGAGCGCCCGGCGGCTGCGTCGGCTGCTCGCCCACGCGGTAAGTCGCGATGAAGCGGTCGGTGGTGGTGTCGCGCAGCGCATTGAAGAAGCGCCCGCATCCGTGGGTGTGGCGCCAGCGCTCGGCGTGCACGCCACGGGTATTGTCGCGGTGGTAGAGGTAGTTCGCCCACTCCTCGATGCTCGTGGCAGCCGGGTGCGGCGGGCGCGTAATGTGAGCCTGCCCGCCGTAGACGAACTCGGGCTCGGGACGCTCGCCGCACCAGGGGCAGTCGATGAGGAGCATGGCGGCCTCAGTGAGCCACGGCGGCCGCCGCGGCTTCATCGATCAGCGTGCCGTCGCGGAAGCGCTCGAGGGTGAAGGGCGCGTTGATCGGGTGCGGCTCATCGTGCGCGATGGTCCAGGCGAACAGGTGCGCCGAGCCGGGCGTCGCCTTGAAGCCGCCCGTGCCCCAGCCGCAGTTGACGTAGAGCCCCGGCACCGGTGTCTTGCCGATGATCGGTGAGCGGTCGGGCGACACGTCGACGATGCCGCCCCAGTTGCGCAGCATGCGCAGGCGGCGAAACATCGGAAACAGCTCACAGATCGCCTCGAGCGCATGGCTCGGGATGTGGAGCGCGCCGCGCTGGGTGTAGGAGGTGTAGGCGTCCGTGCCCGCGCCGATGACGAGCTCGCCCTTGTCCGACTGGCTGATATAGGCATGGATGGTGTTCGACATCACGACGCACGGGAACACCGGCTTTACGGGCTCCGACACCAGCGCCTGCAGCGGGTAGCTCTCGAGCGGCAGCGCGACGCCCGCCATCTTCATGATCACGCTGGTATGGCCGGCGGCCACCACGCCGAGGCGCTGCGTGCGGATCGGGCCGCGCGTCGTCTGCACCGCTGCGACTGCGCCCTGCGCGTCGAGGCGGATGCCGGTGACTTCGCAGTTCTCGACGATGTCGACGCCGAGCGCGTCGGCGGCGCGCGCGTAGCCCCACGCCACCGCGTCGTGCCGCGCGGTGCCGCCGCGCCGCTGCAGTGCCGCGCCGAGCACCGGATAGCGGATGTCGTCAATCTTCAGCGGCGGGCAGAAGGCCTGGGCCTCGCGCGGCGTGAGCCACTCGTTGTCGACCCCGGCGGCGCGGTTGGCGTGCACGTGGCGCTGCGCCACCTGTGCATCGTGCACGGTGTGGGCCAGCATCACGACGCCGCGCTGCGAGAACATCATGTTGTAATTGAGGGCCTGCGACAGGCCCTCCCACAGCTTGAGCGCGTGGTCGTAGAGCGCGGCGCTCTCGGCGAACAGGTAGTTGGAGCGGATGATGGTGGTGTTGCGCCCGGTGTTGCCGCCGCCGATCCAGCCTTTTTCCAGCACGGCAATGTTGGTGAGGCCGTGCTCGCGCGCGAGGTAGTAGGCGGTGCCGAGACCGTGGCCGCCGCCGCCGACGATGATCGCGTCGTACGCGGACTTCGGCTCGGGGCTGCGCCACTGCGGCTTCCAGCCGCGCTGACCGCTCAGCCCCATTCGCAGCAGCGACAGCGCGGAGAAGGGTGTCATGGTCGGTTGCGGATGCGGCCTGCCCCCGGGTGCGCGATCATGCGCCGCACGCACGGGAGAGACGAGCACCCGCGCGCCGGGCGACTTGAACCGGCGCGACATCCGGCCATGAGCAGACCGGATCGGATCGTGGGGGTCAGGCCAGCGAGTGGGACGCCAGCGTGCCGACATGATGGCGGCCTTTGACGGCGTACCACCCGAGGCCCGCTCCGAGAATCACCGCGATGTACACGAACGCTCCCCAGGTGTTGTACCAGGGGGCGCCGTAGACGGCTTCGCGCGGCCAGGCCAGGTTGATCGCCATGCCCGCGCCCCACAGCACCGCGACGATGTTGACCAGCATGCCCCACGCGCCCATGGTGAAGTAGCCGCCGGCCGCGAGGTCAGCGGGCGGCCATTGCCCCGCCATGCGCTTCTTCAGCAGCGCGCCCGTCACCACCAGGTAAGCAAGGTAGATCATGATGACCGCGATCGAGGTCAGCACGGTGAAGATCTTCGGCTGGCCGATGTTGAGGACCAGGATCAGTTCGGCGATCAGGCCGATCACGACCGCGGGAACGATGGGCGTCTGCGTCTCGGCATTCACCCGCGCCAGCTTCTCGCCGAACGGCAATGCGTTGTCGCGCGCCATCGCAAAGGCCAGGCGGATGGCCGCGGTGTGTACGGCGAGCGAGCACACCGTCACCGCGACCACGATGCACACCAGGAAGATCTTGCCGAGCGGACCCCACATCACCCGCTCGACGATGTATTGCAGCCCGCCGTTGCTGCTGCCGATCATCGGATCGTGCAGATCGGGCGCCGCCATCACCGCAAACACCAGGATTGCGCCACCGATGACGAACGAGGCCAGGATGGCCCGCAGGATTGCCCGCGGGGCGGTGCGCCGCGGCTCGTGCGTTTCCTCACCCAGCGAGCTCGCGGTGTCGAAGCCGTACATGACGTACCCGGAGGCGAGCGATGCCACCAGGAAATCGCCGAGATAGCTGAAACCGCGGCCGGAGCCGTAGCCGCCGATGGAGAAGAAGACCTCGGGACCGCGCCTGACGTTGAAGGCGAGGAACAGCGCAATCAGGCAGGCCGCGATCAGCTCGATGAAGACGCCCGCACTGTTGATCATCGCCATCCAGCGCACGCCGAGCGCATTAACGACGGTGGTGAACACGATCAGCACCGTGCCGAGGATCACCGCGTTGGTGGCGAAATCGTAGGGGCCGCTGCCGTCGCCGATGATCTGGAAGCCGCCCCAGAGGCGCGGCAGGTTGAGTTGCAGCGCGAGCACCACGGCCGACAGCGTGACGATCGATGCCGTGAGCATCAGCCAGCCCGAAGACCAGCCTACGATCTGGCTGCCGAGGAGCTTCGACCAGTTGTAGACCGAGCCCGCTACCGGATATTTGGCGGACAGCTCCATGAAGCACAGGGCGACCGCCAGCTGACCGATGAGCACCATCGGCCACGACCACAGATACGCGGGACCTGCCGTGCCGAAGCCGAAGTAGAAGAGCTGGAACGTGCCGGTCAGTATCGATATGTAACTTACGCCGGCCGCGAAGCTGCCGAACGCCCCGATGCTGCGGGCGAGCGACTCCCGGTAGCCGAAGTGCTCCATGCCGCTGTCGTCAGTCTTGTTCTCAGCCACGGTTGACCTCTATCGCACTTGACCGAAGCGGCCGGCCGACCTCATGATTCCCCCACGGCTTGAATAGCCGTTTAATCGATAACGTGTCAAGTAGCATACACCGGGTAAGTCACTGACCTGCCAAGCAGTGTCTGCCGTGGAGCCCAGGCTACACCGGCCGTCTCTCCGCCCCCGGGACGAGCCTGACGGAGTCGCACATTGAACAGACAGTCAATGTCCTTCAAAGACTCCCGGCACGCTCCGGCCGTACCGCGGGATGAGCTGGAAGAGACCCGGCGCGCCCAGCTCATCGAAGTAACCATCGACAGTCTCGCCGAAGTCGGCTTTGTCGGCACGACGCTCGCCGAGATCGCCGGGCGGGCCGGCGTCTCACCGGGGCTCGTGGCGCATTACTTCGGCGACAAGGACGGTCTCCTCGAGGCTGCCTTCCGCGCGCTCGCCCGCGTGGTGGCGGTGCGCATGCGCGAGCAGTTCGCGCTGGCGCGCAATGCGCGAGCGCGCGTGCAGGCGGTCATCGATGCCAATCTCGGGCCGGAGAACTTCGACCGGCGTACCGGCAACGCCTGGCTCGCCTTCTGGGGTCAGGTGCTGCATTTCGACGGACTGAAGCGGGTACAGAAGGCATATCAGCGGCGCATGTTGTCGAACCTGCGCAGCGACCTGCGCAGCATGATCGCGGGCGAGGACGCGCGCACCCTCGCCGCCATGATCGCCGCGATGATCGACGGGGTGTGGCTGCGTGCCGCGCTCTCGCAATGGGCCGAGGCCGACAGCGGCAGTGCGCGCGCGCTCCTCACGGCATTCGTCGACGGACGTCTGCGCGACCTCGCGCAGCGGCCCCCGCAGCCCGCGGCGGCGGCGGGCACGGCCGCGGCCGCCGATTCCGGCACCTTCAGGGTGCCCGGCACTTTCACGGTGGTGAATCCCGCCACCGGCGAGCAGCTCGCGGAGTTTGCGGCCGATGGAGACGCGCAGGTCGAAGCGGCGGTGCAGAAGGCGCTCGCGGCGCAGCGCGACTGGGCGGCGCTCACCGGCGCGGAGCGCGGGCGTGTGCTGCAGCGCGCGGCGCAGCTGCTGCGCGCGCAGAACGCCGAACTGGCCGAGCTCGAGACGCGCAATACCGGCAAGCCCATCCAGGAGACCGTGGCGGTCGATGTGCTCTCGGGCGCCGAGTGCCTCGAGTACTACGCGGGCATTGCCGCGGGACTTGCGGGCGAGCATCTCGATCTGGGACCGAAGGCCTTCGGCTACACGCGGCGCGAGCCGCTCGGCGTGGTCGCGGGGATCGGCGCCTGGAACTACCCGCTGCAGATCGCCTGCTGGAAGAGCGCCCCCGCGCTCGCCTGCGGCAACGCCATGATCTTCAAGCCCTCGGAGCTCACGCCGCTCACCGCGTTGCGCCTGCGCGAGATCTTCGCGGCCGCGGGTCTGCCGGACGGGGTCTTCCAGGTCGTGCAGGGCCGCGCCGAGACCGGGCGCCTCCTCAGCCGCCACCGCGGCATCCGCAAGATATCGCTCACCGGCGAGGTCGGCACCGGCAAGGCGGTGATGGCCGATGCCGCCGCGACTCTCAAGCAGGTGACGCTCGAGCTCGGCGGCAAGTCGCCGCTCATCGTGTTCGAGGATGCGAAGCTCGATAACGCGGTCGCGGGCGCGCTGCTGGGGAATTTCTATTCCGCCGGCGAGGTGTGCTCGAACGGCACCCGGGTGTTCGTGCACAAGAGCGTGCGCACGGCGTTCGTCGAGCGGCTGCGCGAGCGCGCCGCCGCCATGCGCATCGGCGATCCGCTCGACCCGCGCACCCAGGTCGGGTCGCTGATCTCCACGGAGCACATGGAGAAGGTGCTCGGGTTCATCGCGCGCGGCCGCGCACAGGGCGCGCGCCTCCTGACCGGCGGCGCGCGGGTGACGGACGGCGCGCTGGCGCGCGGCTGCTTCGTGGCGCCGACCGTGTTCGACCACTGCAACGACGACATGGACATCGTGCGGCTCGAGATCTTCGGGCCCGTCATGTCGGTGCTCGAGTTCAGCGACGAGGAGGAGGTGATCGCGCGGGCCAACGCCACCGAGTTCGGGCTGGCGGCCGGCGTCTTCACCAGCGATCTCACGCGCGCCCACCGCGTGATCGCCCGGCTGCAGGCCGGCACCTGCTGGATCAATCACTACAACGTGACTCCCATCGAGCTGCCCTTCGGCGGCGTGAAGATGTCGGGGCTCGGGCGCGAGAACGGCCGGGCCGCGATCGAGCACTACACGCAGCTGAAGAGCGTCTACGTCGCCATGAGCGACGTCGAGTCGCCCTACTGACGAGGCGCAGATGGCGCACGAAACCGTCGACTACGTGATCGTCGGCGCGGGCTCCGCGGGCTGCGTGCTCGCCGCCCGCCTCACCGAGGACGGGCGCGCCCAGGTGCTGCTGCTCGAGTACGGCGGCTCGGACCGCTCGGTATGGATCCAGATGCCGAGCGCGCTCTCGATTCCGATGAACATGCCGAAGTACGACTGGGGCTACTACACCGAGAGCGAGCCACAGCTGAACGGCCGCCGCCTGCACACGCCGCGCGGCAAGGTGCTGGGGGGCTCGTCGTCGATCAACGGCATGGTGTATGTGCGCGGCAATGCCCTCGACTTCGAGCGCTGGGAAAGCGAGGGTGCGGCCGGCTGGAGCTACCGCGACGTGCTGCCGTACTTCAGGCGCTCCGAGAGCCGGGCCGGCGGCGCCGACGAGTACCGCGGCGGCGACGGTCCGCTCGCTACCCGCCGCGGCCTGCTCGAGAACCCCCTGCACGCCGCCTGGCTCGAGGCCGGCCGGCAGGCCGGCTACCCCATCACCCCCGACGTGAACGGTTTCCAGCAGGAGGGTTTCGGCTATTTCGAGATGACGGTGGGCGACGGCCGGCGCTGCAGCGCGGCGAATGCCTATCTGCGGCCGGCGATGCACCGGACGAATCTGGCGGTGCGCACCCACGCGCTCGCCACGCGGATTCTCTTCGACGGGCGGCGCGCGGTCGGCGTGCGTTACCGCCGCGGCGCGACGCTCCACGACGTGCTGGTGCGGCGCGAAGTGCTGGTGTGCGCAGGCCCCGTGAACTCGCCCCAGCTGCTCAAGCTCTCGGGCGTCGGTCCCCCGGCCGAGCTCGCGGCGCACGGTATCAACCGCGTACACGAGCTCCCCGGCGTCGGCGAGAACCTGCAGGATCATCTCGAGTTCTATTTTCAGGTCGCCTGCCAGCAGCCCATCACGCTCTACTCACAGATGAACCCTTACCGCAAGGCGCTCATCGGCCTGCGCTGGCTGCTGCGGCACGACGGGCTCGGGATCTCCAACCACTTCGAGACCGGCGGTTTCATCCGCAGCCGCGCCGGCGTGCGCTACCCGGACATTCAGTTCCACTTCCTGCCGATGGCGGTGAGCTACGACGGCTCGTCGCTCGCCCGCGAGCACGGCTTCCAGGCGCACGCGGGACCCATGCGTTCGCGCAGCAGGGGATGGGTGCGCCTGAAATCCGCCGAGCCGCTGGAGAAGCCGCGTGTCTTCTTCAACTACATGTCGCATGCCGAGGACTGGGCCGAGATGCGCGCCTGCGTGCGCCTGACGCGCGAGATCTTCGCGCAGCCGGCCTTCGCCGCTTACCGCGGCCGGGAAATCCAGCCGGGCGAGAGCGTGCAGAGCGATGCCGAGATCGATGCCTTCATTCGCGCCAAGGTCGAGAGCGCCTTCCATCCGTCCGGCACCTGCAGGATGGGGCGGGCGTCGGACCCGCTCGCGGTCGTCGATCGCGAAACGCGCGTCATCGGCATGCAGGCGCTGCGCGTGGTGGACTCCTCGATCATGCCCTCGATCACCACCGGCAACCTCAACGCCCCGACCATCATGCTGGCGGAAAAAGCCGCCGACCATATCCGCGGCCGCGCGCCGCTGCCGCCCTTGGCGGCTCCTTACTACCTCGCTCCGGCCTGGGAGAGCAGCCAGCGCTGAGCGCGCTCACTCGCGATAGCGCGTCAGCGCGTCCCCGAGCGCGGTGCGCAGCGGCTCGAGCCACGGCTCGTAGTGCCGCCACTGGTCGAGACCTTCGCGATAGATCGGCTGGCGGACCTGCTCGGAGCTTGCGGTGCGGACGCTGCGCTCGGTCTTGTAGAACTCGACGCAGCCGCCCTCGAAGCCGAGCCCGCAGTGCCCGAGAATGCGCCGCACGTTACCTTCGAGGTCATCCACCAGGTCCTCGTGCTGCACGCGCAGCACGCGTCCCGGCAGTACCTGCTCCCAGTGCCGCATGAGCTCGAGGTAGGTGCGGTAGTAACGCGCGATATCCTCGATGCTGTAGGTGAATTCCTGGCCGGTGGCGAACAGCTGCTTGATGTTGCCGAAGCAGCAGGCCATCGGCTCGCGCCGCGCGTCGATGATCGTGGCGTTGGGCAGCATCAGGTGGATGAGGCCGATATGCCGGAAGTTGTTCGGCATCTTGTCGATGAAGCGCGCCTTGCCGGTGCGGTAGATGCGCGTGTCGGCGAGGTACTTCTCGCCGAGGCGGCGAAAATCCTGGCCGCTCATCGATGCGAGCAGCGCCGGATAGCGCGCCGCGCCGGCGTCCGGCTCGCGTCCCTGGAGCTCCGCCACGATGCGCGGGACGTCGGCCAGCTCATGGGTGCCCTCGACCTGCGAATGGGAGGCGAGAATCTGCTCGATCAGCGTCGAGCCCGAGCGCGGCAGTCCGACGATGAAGATCGGGTCCACGGCGGGTGCGCCGGCCCCCCGGTAGCGTGCGAACAGCGCCGCCGTGCACACCTCGCTCTGCATGCGGGTATTGAGCTCGATGATTTCCGGCCGGTAGCGGCTGGCGGCGCGCTTGAGCGCGTTGCCTCGCGCGTAGTACTCGAAGGACTGCCGGTACTGGCCGGCGTCCTCGAGCGCCTTGCCGAGCGCGAAACACAGGTGCAAGCGGTCGACGTCGGAAGTGGCGGCGGCCGCTTCGGCGGCGCGCATCGCCGCGAGCTCGCGCTCCTCGAAGCGATAGGTCTTGAGGTTGGCGAGACTCCACCAGGCATCGCCGAAGCCGGTGCGCGCCGCCGCCGCCGCACGGTACTCGGTGATGGCTTCGGCCTGGCGGCCGAGGGTCTTCAGGGAGTGGGCGATCGACAGATGGAGCTCGGCCGGCTGCGCCGCGCCGGCGAGCAGCTCGCGATAGAGCCCGATGGCGCGCTCGTGCTGACCGAGGCCGACACAGGTGAGCGCGTACAGTACGCGGAACTCGCGATTGGCGCGGTCGGCGGCGAGCAGCTGCTCCGCCTGCTCCTGAGCCTGCCGGTACAGATGCCGTTCGGTCAGCACCCGCACGTAGTCGGCGCGCGCGGCCTGGTAGTCCGGAGCGAGCTCGAGCACGCCCTCGAGCAGCAGCTGCGCGTCGTCGAACACCTCGCGTGCCATGCCGATGCGCGCCAGCAGGCGCATGGCCTCGACGTGGTGGCCGTGTTCGACAAGGAAGGCGCGGATCAGCTGCTCGGCGGCCCCGAGCTCGCCGTCCGCGAACAGCGCCGTCGCCGTCACGACTTCCTGCGGCAGCTGCCGGAGCGCTGCCACATGAGCGGCGGCATCGGCAGCGTTGGCTTCCTGTCCCGTCAGGCGGCAGAGGCCTTCGAGCATGCTCCAGCTCGCCGGCAGTGCCGGGTTGATGTGCACGGCCCGCAGCAGCGCGTCGATCGCCTGCGGCGCCTGCTTCAGCACGACGTGGCACAGGCCGCGCTCCTCGTGCAGGCGGCTGAAGCGCGGGTAGAGGCGCTCGAGCTCCTCGAGCGTCGCCAGCGCCGCCGCGGTGGCGCCCGAGAGCCGCTGGGCGCGCGCGCGCAGGTACAGGACGTCGCGATTCTCGGGCACGGCGGCGAGCAGCACATCGGCCGCCTCGAGCGCCTCGCCGAAGCGCCGCTGCCCGCAGAGCGCACGGATGCGCTGGACTTCGAGTTCCACCGCGCTCATGGAAGGCGATCAGTGTACGCGCGCAGCCCGGACGGCGCTGCCGCGCGACACAGCGCCCCGGGGCCGGTGAACGGCCCGGTGATTCCTACAGGCTGTACCCGAACTCGATGCCGAGCACCCGCGGCCGCAGCGGCGTCTCGGCCACGATGAACTGGTCGTCGCTGATGAAGGTGCTGGCGTTCGAGTTGCTCAGGTTCTCGCCGAAGAACGTGAGCGTCCAGGCGTCCTTGGCGACGCCGCAGGACGCATCCCAGGTCGTATAGGCCGGGTTCTCGAACCGCAGCCGCGAGGTCGTGAGGCCCGCGGTGGCGATGGTCGGGTTCGCGCCCGCCTGGGTGAATGAATGGCCCGTGTGGCTGAGGCCCGCCTGTACGAAGGGGAGGTAGTCGCCGTAGCTCCACTGGTAGCGCCCGCGCAGGCTGAACTGAACCGGGGGCGCGTCCGCGCTCGGGGCGCCGATCGGACCGAAGGGGTTGGTGATCGGCGCGCAGACGGGGAAGCCGACACAGGTGATCGGCTTGCCGAAGTTGGCGCTCGCCGGATTGTTGTCGATGAGCGCCGGAGAATTGGTCTGCTCGCTGTGGTTCCAGGACGCGGCCCCCTGCAGCGTGAGCCCGGGCATCACGCGGGCGACCAGCGAGGTCTCGACTCCCTTGATGAGGAAGTTCTGGCCGTTGGTGTCGTAGAAGATGTTACCGACGACTCCGGGATCGAAGAATTCGACCTGCACGTTGTCCCAGTTCTCGCGGTACACGGCTCCGTTCCACTGCAGCCGGTGGTCGAGGAACTCCGTCTTCCAGCCGATCTCGTTGTTCGTCAGCTTATCCGACAGGTACGACGTGGGAATCAGGTACTGCGGGTTGCCGTCGGCGCCGACTGCGTGCGCCGCGTTGCCGTTCTGATTGAAGCCGCCCGGCCGGAACCCCTGCGAGAACGTGTAGTACACCATGACGTCCGGCGTGATGTGCCAGGTCAGGTTGCCGCGGCTCTTGAAGCCGGTCTCGGTGTCCGAGAGCTTGTCGGCGTTCAGGTTGTAGGAGAAAGGCATCACGTGGCAGCCGGGGGTCGTGGCCGGGCTGCCCCCGGGCGGACCCGCCTCGAAGCAGCCGAAGCTCGAGAGCACGCTGCCAGCCATCGAGTTGTCGAAACGGAAGTGCCGCGTGCCGAGGGTGAGCGTCAGCTGCTTCGGGATCAGGTCGAAGTCGAGCGAGGCGAAGAAAGCCGTCTGCTTGGTCTCGCGTACCTGGTCCTGGTAGAAGGACGTGTTGTCGCTTTGCACCCCGGGGTTCTGCACCGTGGTGCCGGGGAAGGCGCCGACGTTCGTCAGGCAGCCGGTGGTCACGGTGGCGGTGCACGGCGGTACCGTCTTGTAACGCCAGGCGGTCACGTCGTAGAGCTTGTTGTCCTCCCAGTAGGCGCCGGCGATCGCGCGCAGCCGCCAGTCGTCCGGCGTGCTCAGGCGGAACTCGTGCTGCTGGTGCTGGTTGCGCTCGGTGGCGCGCCAGGTGGAGCTCGGGGAGAAGCAGGTCGGCGTGAGAGTGGCGTCGTAGGCCGTCGGGCCGTAGCACTGGTAGTAGTCGGCATACTTGCCGCGTGCGTAATTGGTGTAGTCGCCCACCTGGTCGACGTTGCGCACCAGGTAGCCGCCGGTGTACACGGCCTTGAGATCTCCGAACTTGCCGTTCACCGTCCAGGCGGTGCTCTCGAAGCGGTCCTTGTTGAAGTTGTTGTTGAACAGCGTGACCTGCAGCGGCTGCAGCGCCTCGCCGTCCGAGCCGTTCGGCTGCTGGTAGAAGACGCCCTGCGACTCCAGATCCTGGTACGACTGGGTGATGAGCATGTCCCAGTCGTCGTTGAACTTGTAGCGCGCCTCGACGCGGATCCCCTTGTAGGTCACCGGGTTGATGGCGCGCGCCGCGAGGTTGTAGTTGTTGATCGCCGGGGAGCCGGGCGGCACGCAGTAGCCGGTGCCGGTCGGATGTCCGTCCGGGCAGATCCCGCTCGCCGGCACCTGATACTGCGCGTAGTGAATGCCGACGTCGTTGTTGCTGCGCGTGAAGGTCGCGGGCACGTTATCGATGTAGCCGCCGCGCCGGTCGTCATAGATGACGCCGCGCACGGCCAGCTTGCCAGCGATGATCGGCAGATTCAGTACCGCGGTCAGATTGCTGTTCGGATCGCCGTGTGCCGTGGTGCCGTAGCCGGCCCTGAAGCTGGCCTCGGTCACGTCGAGCTTCGGCTCGTTGGTGATGTAGCGGATCACACCGGCTTCGGCGCCGGCTCCGAACAGCGTCCCCTGCGGACCCTCGAGCACCTCGATACGGTTGAGGTCGGCGGCATAGATGTCGAGGTTGCGGTTCGGCAGCTGGGCGGACTGGTTGTCGAGGTAGATGGCGACGTTCGGCCACAGTCCGGTCGAGCCGGAGCCCTGGCTCGCCTGCGAGCCGGCGCTCAGGCCGCGCATGAAGACCTCGTTCTGGCCGGGGCCGTTGCTCGCCGAAGTGACGTTCGGCAGCAGCTTGATGTAGTCGTCGAAGGTCGAGACGTTGAGCTGCTGCAGCGCCTGGGCGGTGAGCGCCTGCATGGAGATCGGCACGTCCTGGATGTTCTCGCTGCGGCGCTGGGCGGTGACGGTGATCGTCGAGAGCGCCTCGCCCGCCGCGCCGGCAGGTGCCTCGGCGCCTCCCGGCTGCTCGGCCGCCGCTGCCGCTACGGATGCACCGCCGAGGATGGCGGCTATCGCATACGAGATCTTCGTGTTCATCGCCCGATCCCCCTGTTCGGCCACCGCGCCCGATTAGATATGAGCGGTCAACGGCGGAGCTTGAATGGACGCGTCACCGGTGCGGTAGCCCGGCGGCGTCGTCGCTACTCGAAAACCCTGGCGCGCGCGGCATCGCCGTTGGCGGCACGCTGCGGCTGCAGGCGCCGGGTCGAGGGCGAGAGGCCGTAGGCATCCTTGAACTGGCGTGAGAAGTGCGCGCAGTCCGCGAACCCCGCCTCGTTGGCGATATCGGTGACCGAGCGGTCGGTGTTCTCGATGAGCCAGTTCGCGTAGCGCATGCGCAGCTGGCGGTAGAGCGAGGCGGGTCCCACGCCGACGTGCTGCCGGCACAGCCGCTCGAGCTGGCGGGCCGAGAGCCCGAGCTCGGCGGCGACCGCCGCAATGGCGATCGGGCGCGCGAGGTTCTGCTCCATGAGCAGCAGCGCGCGGCGCACCCGCGGCTCGGTCACTACTTCCGACATGGGCGGATGGGGCTGAGCCTCGCTCCCGGAGCGCGGCCGGTCGAACAGCAGCACCTGGCTCGCCTTCTGTGCGAGCGCGCGGCCCAGATGCTGCTCGATGAGGAACGTCGCGAGCGCCGCCGTACCGGCCCCTCCGGCGCAGGTGATGCGCAGCCCGTCGACCAGGAACAGCCGGTCGGCGATGACGTCATGGGTGGGAAAGGCCTCGAGAAAGTCCTGGTAGTGATACCAGCTGACGCAGGAGCGCCGCCCCTTCATCAGGCCCGCACGGCACAGCACGAAGCTGCCGGTGCAGATGCCGATCAGCGGCACATTGGTCGAGCCGACTTCGCGCAGATAGCGCATGGTCGAGTCATCGACCTGCGGACCCGCGTGCAGGATGCCGCCGATCACCACCACGTAGTCGAGGGAGTCGGGTGGCAGGAACCCGCTGGTCGGCTCGAGTGACACGCCGCAGCTCGCCGGCACCGATTCGGCGCGACTCGCCATGATCGACCATTGCACGTGGAGCGGGCGGCTGCGGTCGCCTTCGTCCGCGGCGAGCCGCAGATGGTCGATGAAGACCGCGAAGGCCGACAGCGTGAAGTGTTGCGCGAGGATGACCCCGACGCGCAGCGGCGGGCGTGCACCGCGCTCCGTCGCAGCCGCGCGCTGAGATCCGCTTGAGTGCGTCATTGAACGCTCACTCAATCGCCTTCCCCCCTCCCTCTGTCACTTATCTTCCGCCAAGCCCTTTTGGGAAGCAAGAGCGTGCCGCATTACCAAAATACATCTGAAAAACATCAAAGTACGCGCGAAATCGCATAGCGATACTCACGCGACCCGTCACGGTTCAGCGCGTTGAACGGGTATTCAGGGTGGGGCGCCGATGGCGCGCGAGTGGCGGCCGCCCGGGACGCGGCGCGGCTGATCTTTCCGGGTGTCCCGCTGCTGCGCGCTGCTTCAGCGCAGCACGGCGAGCTTGGCGAGATTCGCCTGCACGATGGTGTTGTGGCACGCGCTGCGGGCGTACCAGCGGCGGGCGGCTTCGATGAGAGCTGAACAGATCTGCGCGCTCTCGCTCGCCTCCGGATCGCCGGGCGGGCAGGGCTCGTGGAAGAAGCCTCGCGGTGCGGTGCGCACATGGCGGCGCAAACGCAAGCGGCGCAGGGCGCGGGCGGGAATCGTCTTCGGCTCGGCGGTATCCTGGTGCTCGATGTGCGCGCAAACGGCACGGCGGAGCCGCTCGTAGTCGAGGCCGTCGCCCGCGTCCTCGTCGTCTGCCGGCCGGATCCACTGCTCGCACCAGGTCTTCTGCCGCTCGCCCGAGCTTTGCAGCGTCGGATCGGTCAGCGCGACCGCAATCCGCGGCAGATCGTAGGCCTCACACAGCGCCGCGTCCCAGCGTTGCGCCTCGAGCAGCTGCTCCACGTCGGTGAGATAGCTCGCCACCATGCGCGAGCTCGAGGGTGCCGCGTGCGGTGCGGCGGCGCTCTCCGAACCAGCCTGAGGCTCGGGCATGAGACTCAGGCCGCCCGCTCGGTGCCGGGCCCGAAATCGGCAGGCGTCTCGGTCGGCGGATTCGGCGGCTCGGATGCGGTCGCCACGGCTGCGGGCGTCACGGCCGCGGCCGGCTGCACGCGCGGCGGGCGCCTGGCGGGTACCGCGGCCACCACCGGCGTCGCGCGCTTTGCGGCGCTCTGCGGCCGCCGGGTGCGCGCGGGAGATGCGTGGCGCGGGCGCGCGCTGCGGCGCCCCCGTACCCTGGTGACGGCGCGGGCCGGCGCGGAGCGTCGCGCGGCGGCATGCCGCGACGAAGCACGCGCGCTCTTCTCGCGGCTCTTGCGCCCGGGCGCCGGCGAGGCGTCCTTCTGCGCACGGCGCGCGCGCTTCCACGCCTTGCGTGCGGCGGCGGACTGCTTGCGCGCGCGCTTCGCCTCGCGCTTGGCTTCCTTGAGGCGCTTGCGTGCGCGCTTCAGCTCGTCTTTGGCGATACGTACCCGCTGCTTCGCTACCTCGGCCTGCAGTCGTGCTCTCTCCAGGGGCTCTGCGGGAAGGTTCGGTTCGCTGCCGCTTTTCTTCATCTTTCTTCCTGCGAAGCGCGAAGGGCGGCAAGTCTCACACAATCGCCGCATCGTTGCCACCGTCGACAGTTATCCACAGAATTTGTGCATAACCATGTGGACAGAGCGCACGCCGCCCGACAAACGACGAGCGGTGGCAAGGGCTTGCGTCGCGGTGAGCGAGTTTTCGCCAGCTGTCAGCCGCCCGGGCCGTTGTAGCGCGTCGCGGTGACGCGATTGCGCCCGGCTTGCTTGCTGCGATAGAGCGCGGCGTCGGCAATCTTCAAGACGCGGCCGGCGAGCTCCGTCTCGCCGGTCGGCACGCAGTCGAGTCCGCACATCCCGAAACTGGCGGTGACGCCGACGTCCTTGCCTTCGTGCCGGAAGGGACGGCCGGCGATCGCGGCGCGCAGCTTCCGTGCGACCTCCAGTGCCGGCTCGTAGGCGGTCTCGGGGAGCACGACCGCGAATTCCTCCCCGCCGATGCGCGCCACCCAGTCGACTCCACGGCGCAGCACCTCCTGCAGCCGCGCACCGAACTGCCGCAATATATCGTCGCCGCAGCCGTGCCCCAGGGTGTCGTTGATGTTCTTGAAGAAGTCGATGTCGCACAAGACCAGCGACAGGGCACGCTGGTAGCGCGCCGCACGCTCGGTCTCGCGCGGGAAGTGCTTGCCGAAAAAGCGCCGGCTCGCGACCCGCGTCAGGTCGTCGGTCGCGGAGAGCTTGCGATTCTCCTCGAGCGTGATGCGCAGCACTGCTTCGAGCTCGGCGATGCGCCGCGCGTTCGCGATGCGCGCATCGACCTCGCGCTCCGGGGCCCGCCGCCCTACGCACTCGTCGGCGCCGGCGTGCAAGCCGGCCTCGCGCTCGGGTCCGTCGTCGAGCTCGGCGATGTACAGCACGAATGGATTGCGCGGCGTCTTGCGCGCGCGCAGCTGGCGGATGAGCTCGAGGCTGTCGGTGATCACCACGGGGCGATACTCGGCCGCGAACTGCCGCAGCGCCTCTTCGTCCGAGGCGACCGACTCGATCTCGAAGACGTCGGGCGCTATGCGCCGCATCAGTTGGGTGCGCACCGCCGGTTCGTGGCACGCGAGCAGCGCCCTGGGAGGCGGGAGCACGCGCAGCATCACGGCGACCGTCGCCGTAGTTCCCTCGTGTGCCTCGGCCGGGCGCTCGGCGCGCCGCTCGAGGATACGCTGGATGACCGTGGTCTGGCCGCCGTACGCCATCAAGGCCCCTGCACTACGGGTGTCCGCCCGCTTGTGAGTAAGAGTACTCGATACCGCGGGCAAAATACCCGTGCGCGTCGTTGCCACACTATGATTGCGGTCATGGAGCCGCCCGGCATCACCCGCCATCGACGACCCTTCCTGGCGCCCCTATGGGTGACGCTGCTCGTCGTGCTGATCGCCGCGGGCGTCGCGTACACCGTGTACCGCGGCGCTGCCAGCACGATAGTCGTCCTCGTCTCGTGCGGGGAAAAGGAGCCGGGAACGATCGCCGACCCGCCGATCTCGGCAGAGGGCGAGGGGCGGGCGCAGCGCCTGGCGCAGATGTTCGCCCCCGGCGCGACCGGGCGGCTCGATGCGCTCTACGTGAGCGGCGAGCGCCGCGCGCAACAGACCGCGGCTCCGCTGGCCGAGCTGCTGCACCTCGCGCCCACGACATATGAGGTGAAGGATGCTGCCGCCGTCGCCACGACCCTGCTGCGGGGTCACGAGGGCGGCGCGCTGCTCGTGGTCGGCGGCCCTGCCGCTTTGCAGCAATTTCTCCGGCAGCTCGCCGGCCCCGGCGCCGAAGTGGCGGCTGCCGAACCCGATCTCTTATATATAGTCAGCGTGCCGAGCTTCGGCCGGGCGCGGGTGCTGCGGCTGAAATACTGAGGCGGACCGCGCTCACAGCTTGAGGCGCCGCGTGCGCGTGGTGCCCGCGCTCATCGCGACCGCCTTGCGGACGAAGTCCTCGTGCTCGGCGATGCGGAAATCCGCCAGCACCGCGCCGCGGATGTAGCGTGCCTGATCGATGAGGTAGGTGGCCCGGCGCACGCTGAACCCGAGCGGCCCGCGCACTTCGTACATGCGGATGACCGACTTGTCGACGTCCGACAGGAGAGTGAAGGGCAGCTGGTACTTCTCCCGGAAGGCGCGATGCGTCGCCGGCTCCTGGGGGCTCACTCCCGCGACTTCGAGCCCCGCCTGCAGGATGCTGGCGTGCAGATCCCGCAGCGCGCACGCCTCGCGCGTACAGCCGGGGGTGAAGTCGGCCGGATAGAAATAGAGGATCAGCGGGCCGTCCCGCAGCAGCGTGCTGAGCGACACATTGCGCTCATCCTGATCCGGCAGCGTGAACTCCGGCGCCCGCCCGCCCATCGCCAGCATGCGTGCTCCTCCCGACGCGGCATCATAGCCGCATCGGGCCCGGTTCGGCCCGGCGGCCCCCGGACGCGCCTGGTGGCGAAGGTGACCGCCCCGCTAAATTGGACCGCCCCCCCGGCGATGCTAGAATCGCGCGCCTTAACCGGCGCCCCCCGCGGAATCCGCGTCCGGTTAGTGGGGCGGTAGCTCAGCTGGGAGAGCGTCGCGTTCGCAATGCGAAGGTCGAGGGTTCGATCCCCTTCCGCTCCACCAATTTCCCCATTGCTCCTCAGTGATCCGGGCGCGGTGACGTTGCCGGTGCCGGTGCCGCCGGTGCCGCCGGTGCCGGTGCCGCGGGTGCCGGTGCCGCGGGTGCCGGCGGTGCCGCCGGTTCTGCCCGTGCGGGCTCCAGGGTCAGCTCCTTCTTCTCCGGCTTCTCCGGTACGCAATTGAGCTGCACATCGCGGGTTCCTGCCCATGCGCCGGTCTCGAGTTCCTGGCACACCACGGTGTGGGCATGAGTGTCGAGGAGCTCTGCGCTGGTGACGACCCAGCGGCTGCTGATCCACAGAGGGCCGGTCTGCCGGCCACACGCCGCATCGTTCGCGACCTGCAGCAGGCTCCCCCGGTAGCAGTCCGTCACCGGCAGCGGGCGGTTTGCGGGACTCAGCTTGCTCCACGGAACGGCGCACGCCGCATGGAAGCCCCGGGTGGGATCGCCGCTCAGCAGCGGCAGCAAGCGATCGGGCGCGCGCGGTCCGAGGATGCGATTGTTGAGCACCAGGCAGGCATCGGACGCCGGTGCCGGAGCGGGTTCATCCGCCCAGGCCGCGGGCACCATCGCCAGCGCGAGCGGCGCCAGCCGCAGCCATCGGGTCATTGCGACTCCCCGCCGCCGCGGCGGGCCAGGTTCAGGTCCTCGACGCGCCGTCCGAATTCCAGGATCGCGGTGTGCGCGACGAAGAATCCGAATGCGGCGAAGGAAAAGTAGCCGAGCCAGTCGCCGGGTGGCAAGCGCAACCAGCGGTATCCGACCCCGGTTGCCACGACGATGACGGCCAGCGACAGGGCGAGGGCCGCGACGTACATGAGCAGACCGCGCACGCGCCCGCGAATCTCCGCCGCCGGCGCCACGCGCAGCTCGACGATGACGAGGCCGGCGATCGCGGCGGCGACGGCGAGCAGCTGCAACGATCTGAAGGCGGCCAACAGCAGCAGCAGGGCCGCGGTGCCGAGGATCCACAGCGGCGTCGGATAGCGCGCGATCAGCGGAGCAATCCAGCCGCGCGCCGCATCCGAGAGCTCGAAGGGATTGCGATGCAGCTGCGCGCGCTGCAGCCAGCGCTGGCGCCAGAGAAAGATCGCTGCGAGCACCCACAGCACCAACAGGTCATAGCCGACGAAGGCGAGCTTGGGGGTGCGGAATTCCTTGCGCACCTTCGGGTGTCCGTCGAAGACGAGCAGATTCTCCAGGGCGACCGCGTGATAGTAGACGCCCGGCAACAGCGTGTGCAGCGGGGTCGTGACGAGATCGCCGCTGCCGCGGAAGTTCCCGCCGACGAATACGAAGGCGCCGTCGGCGATCGCAAACAGCGACTCGTTGCTGGCGCCCAGGCCCGGATCGACTTGCGGGCTGAGCAGCGCGCCGGCGAACAGCGTGGCGACCGGCGGACAGGGGGACTCGCGCGGCAGGGCCGGCTGATTGAGAATCGCCCGCAGCGGCGAAGTCGTCTCGATGCACGAAGCGTGCGACCAGCGCTGATTGAACGGGTCGCCTTCCGGCGACCACGCGAGCTCGAAGCCGGCGTCCGCCGCGGCCACGTGTGTCAGGCGCGCGAGGCAGGCATCGGGCGCACGCTCGGAGTCGCAATACATGCGCACCGCGGCGCTCGCCAGCCCCGAGCCCGGCGCCGCGTCGGCAGCCGCGCGCTGCTCGAAGGGATAGCGCCGGCTGACGAAGTCGCTGCCGTCAGCCTGGCGCTGCACGGATACGGGGGTGAAGACCTGAGTGCCGTGGATGAGGGCGCCGTTTGCGTCGCGGCAGGCCGCTGCGTCCATGGGCGCGAGATCTTCCGGCCGGGTCACCGCGAGGTAGAGCGGAATACCCTCCGCGCGCAGCCGCGCCCCGACCGTCAGCAGCTCGCAGACATCCGGCTGTGGCGCCGGATCGATCAGCAGGAAATCCAGCATGATGGCCCGCGGACGCAGCACTTCCAGCTCGGCCAGGAACTGCGCATGGAATTCGACGGGAACCGGCCAGCGCGCGCCTCGCAGCGCCAGGGCCGGCTCATCGACCATCACCACGAGCACGTGCGGCCCGGCGCCCGGCCCCGCGGCCGCAGGAACGCGCGGGTACAACCACCGCTCGTTGCCGAACCAGGCGTACACCAGATCCTGCGAGAACCGCTTGCCCGGGCTGGCGGTTCCCAGGAGGTTGAAATTGAGGAAAAAGAGCGCCACCGAGGCGAGCAGCAGGCTCTGTAGCGCGGCACGCGGCAGCCGGGCCCGGGTAGCCGACCCGCCCACGACGGCAGGTCGAACCCCACCTCCCATTGACATGACTTGATGCTGTCGTATGCTGAGGCAGCAAATCAAGGGGCGGTACGCTAACGACAATAGCCGCCGGGGAAATGCCCAATCGGACGCTCTGAGGCGCGATCACGCCGATCCGTCTCGATTACTGGAGTGTGTCTCATGAGAGGGACTCGTCGTCCACGCCACGCGCCCGCCGCACTCGTGGGGTCGCTCTCTGTGGCGCTGGGTGCCGCGGCGCTGGCGAACCCGCCGGCAGGGGTGGTCGACAGCCAGCACATCATCCACAGCCTGCAGAGCGCTCCGTCCTCCAATACGCGCGGCCTGGTAGTGGCGCAGCGGCCCGCGGCCGCGGATACCCACAGGATCTCGCTCGACATCCGCTTCGCGAACGACAGCGATCGGCTCACCGACGCCGCCCATGCGCAGCTCGCTGAGCTCGGCAGTGCGCTGACTTCGCCGGAGCTTGGGTCTGCCCGCTTTCTGATCGCCGGCCACACCAGCGCCACGGGCGCCCCCGAGCATAACCGGCGGCTGTCCGAGTCCCGTGCGCGCGCCGTGCGCGGCTACCTGGTGGAGCATTTCCACATCGAGCCGGAGCGGCTCACGAGCGTCGGCTATGGAGCGGCGCATCCACTGCCGGAATTCCCGCCGACGGCGCTCGAGCAGCGGCGGGTCGAGATCAGTACTCGATGAGGATCCGAACTCTGGCCGCCGGGCTACTCGCCGCCACGGCACTGCTGGCCGCGGCCGGGAGCGACGCCGCTCCCCGGGCGCTGCTGATCGGAGTCGCCGACGTTCCGCACAACGCGCTGCCCGGGGTGGATCTGGATATCGACAACATGAAGAAGGTCGCCGGAATCATGGGATTCCGTCCGGGCGACATCAAAATCCTGTTCAACGAGCAGGCAACCTACGCCAACGTGAGACAGGCCCTCGGCGGCTGGGTAAAGGATGGAGTCCAGCCGCAGGACCGCGTGCTCATCTATTTCAGCGGTCACGGCACCCGGGTGCCGGATCCCTCACCGGGCAGCGCCGGCGGCGTCGATGACGCGCTCGTCCTGCATGACGTGCAGCGGGTGACTGTCCAGGGACACGCGAGCCTCAGGAACGTGCTCATCGGCCACGAATTCGGCGCCGCGCTCGCGGCGATTCCCAGCCGCAACGTGCTGGTGCTGGTGGATGCCTGTCACAGCGGCACGGCGACGCGCACCCTCGCGCTCGGTAATGAGCGGCTCGGCGTGGGCTCGGGTGTCATGAAGTTCTTCACCTACCCCGGCATGCCGACCGCGCACACGCGCGCGCTGAAAATGCACACCGGGGATGAGAACTACGCGGCGCTGTCCGCCGCGCGCGACGACGAATTCGCGGTCGGCACCGAGCAGGGCGGGCTCTTTACCCTCGGCGTAGCGGGGGCGATCGAGGAGGCCTCGCGCGACGGCAAGCACCCCACGGTGGCCGACCTGCGCACGGCGTCGGCCGCCTTCATCGCCACGCACACCGACGAGCAGTCGCGCCATCACCCGATGACGGATGGCAACGAGCAGCTGATCCGCGGCGAGCTGGCTCTCATTCCGCTGCGCGACGGACAGGGGCCGACCTGGCAGGCGCTGGCTGCGCTGGCGGCGCAGGCAGAGCCGCTGACCCTCTCGGGCACGGGGCACGAGGTGCGGCTCGGTGAGGAAATCACCCTCGAGGTCGCGGTGCCCCGGCCCGGATACCTGAATGTGGTCACGGTCGACAGCCAGGATCGCGCGACGGTGCTCTATCCGAACAAGTTCGCCACCGCGAACGACGTCAAGGCCGGCGCCTTCAAGTTTCCGACCGCCGAGATGAATTTCGTCGTGCGTGCCGCGGAGCCCGTCGGTCCATCCCTGGTCGTGGCGTTCCTCACCGACAAACGCGTGAGTCTGCTCGAGCTGGGGGTCGAGGGCCGCGATGCCGCGGGCCGTATGCAGCAGACCTTCACGGAGGTGTCCGCGCGGGCGACGCGCGCCCTGACCGTGGAGGCGCGGCACAGCGGCTTCGCGGCCGGCACGACCACGGTAACGGTGAAGCGGGCGGAGAACTGAAGCAGTACCGGGCCGATGAGGAGGCGAAATCCATGCGCGCAGCAATTCCCCTCTCTGTGATGGTCGCGGCGGCGGTCGTTGCGGTCGCGGTCGCGGCGCCGCGCGGGGGCTTTGAGCTGCTCTCGGACCAGGAGTATGCGCGCGAGCTCACCGTCCGCGCGCTGCCCGGCGCCACCCTCGTGCCCCGCGCCGCGGATCTCGATGCGCCTAGCATCTCGGTGGTGAGCCCCGACAGCAAGGTGGCCATTCAGCCCCCCGTGGACATCGACGTGCGCTTCAAGCCGGCCGCGGGCGCCACCGTCAACGTCGCCTCGCTCAAGATCCTGTACGGCTTCCTCAAGCTCGACATCACCCAGCGGATCCTCCAGGCCCCCGGGGTACAGGTGTCGGCATCCGGCCTCACGGCCAGGGGCGCGCACCTGCCGAGCGGGAGCCACAAGCTCCTCATCGAGGTCGCCGACAACGTGGGGCGCGGGGGGCGACAGCTTCTGGAGTTCACGGTCAAGTAGCTGCAGTCGCGCGCCATGTCTGCGCTGAGACCGATCGCCGCGTTATCGCTGGTACTGGCCGCCTCGTCGGCCACCGGGGCAGCCGAGCCCGGGCAGCGCGTGCCGGTCGCTTTTTCTCCGGCGCGCGCGCTGCTGGTCCTGATTCCCGGCGCCGATGCCACTCAAGCCCTGTCCGAACATCAGCCGGCGGGCATCGATGCCAACAGCGCCGCGGAACGGGAGCTGCTGCGCGACTGCGCCGACGGCCAGAGCCAGCGCGTACAGACCTCCCGGGGCTTTCTGCTCAGCATCGTGATTCAGGGGTGGCGCGTACTTCTGCATCCGCTCGCCGTCAGCGTCAAGGAGGAGCTGCAGAAGTACGCCCAGGTGTCCTCGGCCAGCGCGAGCGGAGACTACTACCGCTCGAGCGAGGGAGGCGCCGCGGCGCCGCTGGCGAGCCGCATCAGCTGCCTGCGGTTCACGCGCTTTGCGACCACGGACTCGGGAAGCGATGACGTGGTGCTCGATTTCGTGGCGAGCGTACGGCTCGACGCAACACGCGACGCCATCCGCCTCCGCCCGCTGCGTCTCTTCATCAGCCACTCAAGTGCCAAGAGCGCCAACGGTCACTACTCGGTGGCGATCTCCACGAAGGCCGATGCCGTATGGCGCGATGAATTCATCGGGCACCAGGGCCAGGTGTTCGAGCAGACGCTCGCGACCGAGAGCGTCGATCTCAAGGCGGGCTCGTTCCTCAAGTACTACCCGACGGACGCGGACAGCGGTAGCCGCGTACCGATCGTGCCCATCTCGTTCGCAGCCGACCGCAGCCACGACTTCGGGCGCGTCGAGTTCGGGGTCAGCGTCGCGGAGCTCGGCACGACGCCGGCCACCCTCGCGCTGCTCGCGGACATGCTTCCGGATCCCGACGAGAAGCTCAGCAAGCTCGTGATCGCCGCCGCATGTGCCAGCGTGGGGTTGCGATGAGATCCGGGGCGGCACTTGCGCTCGCCCTGTGTCTGAGCGCCTGTAATACCCACAACCCAGGCTCGGCCGCCGATTCCGCGGCGCCCGCCACCCGGTCGCTGACGGCTCCCGCAAGCGATGCGCGCCGCTTTGCGCTGGTGATCGGCAACGACAACTACCAGAGCGTCACGCCACTGCACAACGCGCGCTCCGACGCCCGGGCCGTCGCCGCGGCGTTGAGCGGGGTGGGGTTCAAGGTGACTCTCGAGCAGGACGTGACGCTCGTGAAGCTCAAGGCGGCGCTGCGCTCGTTCAAGTCGCAGATCTCCGGCGGCGATGACGCGGTGTTCTATTTCTCGGGACACGGCGTGCAGTTCGACGGCACCAACTATCTCATTCCGACGGATCTCGTGCCGCAGAGCCAGGAGCAGGTCATGGACGACTCGGTGCCGCTGCAGCGCGTGCTCGACGATCTGCGCGACCAGAAGGCGCGTTTCGCGCTGGCCATCGTCGACGCCTGCCGTGACAACCCCTTCAAGGGCGCCGGGCGGGCGATCGGGGGACGCGGGCTCGCGCCAGTGACGGCCGCCAGCGGCCAGATGATCATGTATTCGGCCGGAGCGGGTCAGGAGGCGCTCGACCGGCTGGGCGACCAGGACGGCGATCCCAACGGAGTGTTCACCCGCGTGCTCATCAGGGAGATCACCAAGCCGGGCGTGCCTGCGGACCAGGTCCTGAAGCACGTCAAGGCGCAGGTGGTGGAGATGGCCGAACAGGTCCATCACGAACAGGTTCCGGCGCTCTATGACCAGTCGATCGGGGAGTTCTATTTCGTGCCGCCGCAGGCTACGGCGGCCGTGACCCCGTCCGCCCCGCCGCCCGCCGCGGGGGGCGACGCCGTCCACGTGCAGACGACCGGCGAGCTCGAGCAGTCATTCTGGAATCGCGTCAAGGACAGCACCGATCCGGCGGACTTCAGGGACTACGCCCGGCAGTACCCGAATGGCGCGCATAGCGGCGAGGCCGCCTTGATGTTGCGCAGGCTGGACCGCAGCACGCACCGGCGCGAGCCGGCGGCTGCTCCGGCCTCGGCTTCCGCTTCTCCTGCGACTGCGCCGCCCGCGGCGGAGCAGCCCGCTCCGTCCGCGCAACAAGCACCGGTAGCGGCCAGTCCGCCGCCGCGACGCGCTTTCAGCATCACACCGGGAACCTTCGGCGCCTACGCCACCAGCACGCTCCAGCCCGGCACGACGCTCCGCGGTAAGATGGTCCTCGAGCGGAACGGGGATTTCCTCTACACGGGAACCAATGGCGTCAAGGTTCGTGGCAACCTCGACCTCTCTGTCCCCGACAGGGTCACCGGAACCGGGACCGTCACCCAGCCGAGGGTGCTCGGTGTGCCGCTGATCCGCTATCCGGACGGCAGCTCGAGCACCAACGTGACCATCCGCGCGCAGATCGTGGGTGGAAGACTCCAGGGTCAATATGCCGACAAGTTCGAGACCGGGGCGCTGGTTGCCGATCTCAGCAACCCGCTCTAGGAGGTGGCAGCATGCCACGAGAACGTCCGGTCCTCATCGGTGCGAGCATCCTGAGCGCCGCAGTGCTCGCGACGGCGGCCTGCACTCACGTTGCCGATGTCCTGACCAACACCGGACAGGCGCTGCGGCGTCACGCGGATCAGAGTAACGAAGCGACTGCGGGCTCGGGAACGGCGACTCAGAGCCCGGCCAAGAGCACGGGGGGCGCGACCAAAGCGCAGTTCGACGACGTCGCGGCCTCGATCAAAGCGGTGCGGGAGCAATGCAAAGCGAGCTTTGCGACTCCCGAGCTGGACCCGATCAGGCACAAGGTTGTGCTATGGCGGGATACCGGCGACGAGCCACTGCCCTTCGAGATCGCCACCAACAACGATTTTCCGACGGCCGACGAACGACCGGTGATCGCCAGGGCGGCGACGCTCCGCGACGAATGCCTGAGCCGCATCTACGCGGTGCCTTACATCCCGCCAGGGGCGAATGACACCCAGACCGCGATGCTGAAGACGGTCCGGTCCTTCGGGCAACAGCTCGACGGCGCTCTCACGGAGCTGATTATTTCCCTCTATCAGCAAAAGCTGACTTACGGCGAGTTCGGCCGCAAGCGTCAGGAAATCGAAAAAGCCTCGGCCGCGTTCACGCTGGCCATGACCCAGGTCGGCGCCGGCGGCGGCACCACGCAGCACCAACTCGAGGAGCTACAGGGGGCTCAGCAGCAGTTCACGGATACCATCGATGCCTTCGTCAAGTATGTGCATTCGGTGAGCGCGCGCAAACCGAAGACCGTTCGCCTGAGCGGCACGGGCAATTGAAGCAGGGCGTCGGCCTCACGTCGGCGCGATGAGATCGCGGTACGCGTGCCAGGTCGCGTAGCCGAGGAGCGGTGCCACGAACACCATGCCGACGAGTAGCGTGACGAAGCCGACCGCCGTCACGGCCACGATGAGGGCGCTCCACACGAGCATCGCAGGAAGATTGGCGAACGTCGCCCGTACGCTGGCGCGGATGGCATCGCCCGCGCTCGCGTGCCGATCGATCATCAGGGGTACCGCGACCACCGACACGGAGAACACGAACGCCGCAAGCAGCGCGCCGCTGCCGACGTACCCCAGCACCTGCCCCATGCCCGGGGAATCCGTGCCGCCTCCCCACAGGGCGACGGCCAGACTCGGCACCGAAGCGTTGAGCGCGGTCTCGAGCACCACCGCGGAGAACGCGAACCAGAGGAGCGCAACCAGCGCGAGCACGCCCGCGAAGTGCACCAGGCCCTCGGGATTACGGCTGAGCGCCTGCAGCGAGTCGTCGAACCCGAGCGGCTCTCGGGCTTCGCGCCTCCGCGCCAGCTCGCACAGGCCGGTGGTCATCACCGGACCCACGAGCAGGTAGCCGGTCACGGCCGCAGCCGTCAGGTAGAGATGCGTGCTGCCGAGCATGAGAAGCACCGCACCCAGGACCGCGATCAGGACACCGTGGGCGAGCCCCGGCGTGCCGATCCCCCCGAGGTCGTCCCAGCCGCGGCTCAGCCATTCGAGCGGCTGCCGCAGCGGAACGCTGCGGATCTCGAGGTGCATAGGCTCACGTTTGCCGACGCTGATGGAGGTGGTCATGGACGTCTCCTGGCCGGGCACCGCTCGAGCGGCACTCGGCTCATGGTACGCCTGTGGCCGCGCGGAGGGGATGGTGGCCGCGGGCGCCGCGCCGGTACACTGGCAACGCTCGCGCCCCCGTAGCTCAGTGGATAGAGCGACCGCCTCCTAAGCGGTAGGTCGTCGGTTCAACTCCGGCCGGGGGCGCCAGACCCTCCTCGAGAGA
>DASQIP010000080.1:0-13185 GCA_035631515.1 Steroidobacteraceae bacterium | reverse complement strand
CGTCGGTGGCGAGCGGTGCCTGGGTCTTCAGCTGCTCGATCAACTCCGGGAGCGCGGCCACCGCCTCGCGCAGCGTGGCGAGGATCGCCGGCGTGCGGGTCAGGGTGTTGTCGAGCACGCGGTTGAGGAGATTCTCGATCGCCCAGGCGAACTCGGCGAGCTCGCGCGCGCCGACCATGCGGCCGCTGCCCTTGAGGGTATGGAACGAGCGGCGCACCGTGACCAGCGCATCGCGCTCGAGCGGGTTCTGCTCCCATGCCGGGAAGCCGCGCTGGATCTTCTCGAGCTCCTCGCGCGCTTCCTCGGTGAACAGCTTCACCAGCTCCGGATCGGCGTTCTCGGCGAGCTTGGCGAGTCTGCCGGTGGTGGAGAGCGTCGGGGCCGCTGCACCCATCCCGGCCACGTCGCGCGCCGCCGGATGCAGCGGCGAGGCGGTCGGAATCGCCACAGTGCGGGTGTAGCCGTGTGTCTCGGGCGGCTCGACGGTCGGCACCGGGGGCGTCGGCTGCTCTTCCAGCGCCTTTACGCACACCTGGGCGTTGTCGAGCATGTACCAGGGGTCTGAGCGGCCCGCCTGCAGCGTCTCCATGTAGTACTCGACGCTGACGATCGCATCCGCGAGGCGGTCGACGAATCCGGGCGGCAGCACGTGGATGCCGGGCTGCATGACGCGCTTCAGCTGCGCGGTGATCGCCTCGATCACCTCGACCGCGCGCGCCTTGCCGAGCATGAGGAGCCCGGCCTTCATGCCGCGCATCAGGTCCTGCCAGCTGTCGAGGCCGGCGGCGTCGAGCGTACCGCCGACGCTCTGGGTGATGGCCTCCTTGATGCGCGCCAGGTTGACGATGCACTCGCGCAGCACGGCGGACTGCACCTGCTGGAAATCGCTGTCGTCGCTCTCCTCGGCGGCCTCGGTGCTCCGCGGCAGGATCAGCCCGACCAGGCGGTCGTCGAGGCGGTCCTCGACACTGATCAGCGTCGCCGCGATCTCGACCAGCGAAGCCTCGTTGGCCGGGACCGACCCGCCGATGATCTTCTCGAGACGCTCGGTCTCGGTCTGCACGCTGGTGCGCAGCTCCCCGAGGCCGAGCACGCCCAGCGTGTCGCCGATCTTGCGCAGCATCTCGACCTGCGGGGCGAGCTCGGCCGGCTGGCCCGCGCCGCGGCGCACGAAGATGTCGAGGACGTCCTTGACCCTCCCCAGGTCCTCGCGGATCGCGGCGGCTACGGTGCGCATCAGCTTCACCGAGGGCGCCGACAGGTTCTCGCGCTCCTGCTCGATGCTCTCGTCGACCGGCAGCAGCTCCGCCAGGCGGAACGAGGCGCGCACCGCGCTCACCCGGCCGCCGCTCGACTCGGCGCGGCCCACGTAGTAGAGCAGGTTGTTGAGCAGCTCGATCGGCGGCGCCTGCGCGTAGCGCGCCTCGCCCTGCTCGTAGAGGCGGCGCATCTCGCGATCGGCGAGCCCCAGCAGCCGCTTCACCGACTGCCCGCCCTCGAGCCCGTTGTGCTGCAGGGCCTCGATGACCGCGCCGATCACCCACCACAGCTGGAACACCGGCTGGCGCGTGGCGATCTGCTCGAGCTTCTGGGAGACGGCGGCCAGCACCTCGAGGTTCTGCTCCGCCCGCTCGCCGCGGATCCAGCCGATGAGCCCCTGCTGGTAGCGCGCGCGCAGCCGCCGCGCCCACTGCTCGACGGTCATCGGCGCCTCGCCGGCGGTGACGGTCTGCGGCTGCGCCTGCTTGTCGGACTTGAGGTTCAGCAGCAGCAGCGTGCCTTCCGAGAGCAGCGCATGGCCGCGCACCGCACGCAGGTCGTTCAGCAGCGGCAGCAGCACCAGCGCCAGATCGCGCCCGCCGGCGAGCACGCGCTCGAGATAGCTCGGCAGCTGCACCATGGCGCGCATCAGCGCATCGAGACTCTCCGCCTGCCCCTTGCGCTCGTGCGCCGTGGCGATGAGGTATTGCGCCACCTGCTCCATCTCTTCGGCGAGCAGCGCCGCGCCGTAGATCTCCAGCACCCGCAGCACGCCCTGCACCTGGCGCAGGTCCTGCGCGCAGCGCTCGAGCAGCGGCACGTTATCGGGCTGCTCGACGTAGTTCTCGAGCGCAGTGCGCGCTTCGGCGAGTGTGGTGCCGACTTCGCGGCCGACGAGCTCGAGTGTCTGGGAGGCGACCTGGGGCATGCGCTCTGATCCGCCTTAGCCTTCAGGAGCCACCGAGCGCGGAGATCTGGCGCACCTTGGCGGTAGTGAGCCCGGTCTCCTCGACCTTCTTCAGGCGTACGCTGCTGCCGGCGGTACCGCTGCCGGGAAGGCGGAAGCCCGACGCCGACTTGCGCAGCCCGGCGGAGAGCTCCGCGAGCTTGGCGATCGCGACCGAGGTCGCATTGGTGGACTCGGCGGTCTGCGCGCTGATTTCCTTAAGTACCTGCATGTTGCGGGCGATGCCCTGCGCGGCGCCCGTCTGGGCGCGGGCGCTCGAGGAAATGTTCTGCACCAGACTCGCAATCTGGTTCGACACCTGCTCGATCTCCTCGAGCGCGGCGCCCGCGTTCTCGGCGAGCAGCGCGCCGCCGACCACGTCGGTGGTACTGCGCTCCATCGACACCACCGCCTCGTTGGTGTCGGTCTGGATGGTGCGCACCAGCACCTCGATCTGCTTGGTGGCATTGGCGGCGCGCTCTGCCAGGCGCTGCACCTCGTCCGCCACCACCGCGAAGCCGCGGCCCGCATCGCCCGCCATCGACGACTGGATCGAGGCGTTCAGCGCCAGGATGTTGGTCTGCTCGGCGATGTCGTTGATCAGCTCGACGATGTTGCCGATCTCCTGGCTCGACTCGCCGAGGCGCTTGATGCGCTTGGATGTCTCCTGGATGGTCTCGCGGATGGTGTTCATGCCGTCGATCGTGCGGCGCACGGCGTCGCCGCCCTTGTGGGCCACCTCGACGGAGTGGCGCGCGACGTCCGCGGCGCGCTCGGCATTGCCCGAGACCTCCTCCACCGAGCCTGCCATCTTGGCGGCGTTCTCGGTGGCCGACGCGATCTGCTTCGACTGCGCTCCGCTCGCCTTGGCGAGGTGCGCCGACAGCGCCTGCGTCTGCCGCGTGGCGGAGTCGAGCTGGATTGCGGAGGCGTTGATGGTGGTAACGAGCCCGCGCAGCGCGTCGACCGCGTAATTGATCGAATCGGCGATCGCGCCGGTGATGTCCTCGGTGACGGTCGCCTGCACGGTGAGATCCCCGTCGGCGAGGCTCGAGAGCTCATCGAGCAGCCGCAGGATCGCCTGCTGGTTGCGGTCGTTCTCCTGCAGCCGGGCGTCGGCGGAGGCGCGCTGGCGCTCGACCGTGCGCCGCGTGCGCAGCGCCGCGATCAGCGCGCCGATGAGCGCCGCGAGTGCGGCGAGCGACAGGATGAGCGGCACCCACGAGGCGGGCGCGTGGGTCGGCGGGAACACGAGGTACTCGCTGACCGTGCCGGCGGCGACCAGCAGCACTGCGAGCGTGAGGAGTGGCGCGAGGCTCACGCCGCTGCCTCCGCGAACGCGGTGCTCTCGAGCACCGAACGCAGCGACAGCACCGGCCACTGCTCCTGTGCGCGGCGGAAGGCGCCGGCCAGATAGCGCTCGCAGCGCGCCACCGTCGGCGGCGCATCGCCCGAGAACTCGCTCTCGGCGAAGCGGCGGAAGCCGAGCACCTCGTCGACCAGGAGTCCCGCGGGGACCTCGCGGTGATTGACCACCACCACGCGGGTGTTGCGCGTGACGGGCGTGACGCCGCTGCCGAGGAACTGCCGCAGGTCGACGATCGGCAACAGCTGCCCGCGCACGTTGGCGAGGCCGCGGATCCAGGGCTTGGCCCCCGGCACGCGCGTGGTGCTCGCCGGCACGCCGAGCACTTCGCGCGTCTCTTCGCGTGCCACCAGGTACAGGTCGCCCGCCATGCGCAGCGCCACGCCGACCCACTCGCGTCCGCCGGCGGACTGCTCGCTGGCCTGCGCCGAGACCGCACGTCCGCGGCGCTCGAGCTCGGCGAGCAGCTCGAACGGCCGGTCGCGGAGGGACTTGAGATCCATTTCGGCGTTGTTGAGGGGCTCGGACATGGGTGGTGGCTGTGCGGGCGCGCGCGGCTCAGGCGGCGAGCGTCGCCTGCGCCTTGGCGACCAGCTGGTCGGGAGAGACGGGCTTCACCATGTAGTCGACCGCACCCTGGCGCAGACCCCAGATGCGATCGGTCTCCTGGCCCTTGGAGGTGACCATGATGATGGGGATGGCTCGGGTGCGCGGATCGTTCGCCAGCGCACGGGTGGCCTGGTAGCCGTTCATGCCCGGCATGACGATATCCATGAATATCAGGTCGGGACTCATCTCGCGTGCCAGCCGCACTCCCTCGGCGCCGTCGGCGGCCGCGGCCGTGCGGTAGCCGTGCTTCTCGAGGGCCTTCTGCATGACGTGCACCTCGGTCGGTGAGTCGTCGACGATCAGGATCAGCGGCATGCCTTCATCTCCCGATATGAGTCTCGATCGCGGAGAGCAGTTCGTCCTTGGTGAAGGGCTTGGTGAGGTAGTGCTCGGAGCCGACGATGCGGCCGCGCGCACGGTCGAAAAGACCGTCCTTGGAGGACAACATGATCACCGGAATGGCGCGGAAGACCTTGTTGTGCTTGATGAGAGAGCAGGTCTGATAGCCGTCCAGGCGCGGCATCATGATGTCGACGAACACGATGTCGGGCTGGTGGTCGGCGATCTTGGCGAGCGCGTCGAAGCCGTCGATCGCCGTGAACACTTCGCAGCCTTCCTTGGCGAGCAGCGTCTCGGCGGTCCGCCGGATCGTCTTGCTGTCGTCGATGACCAGTACTTTCAGTCCCTGGAGCTTCGCGTTGCTGCCATTCACGGTCAGACAACTCCTTAACTTACAGGCCACACCGCGGGGTATGGCGGCCAGAGAGATCGCCGCGAAAGTCAGGCCAGGAACGGGGCAAAAACAGCCACCGGCGGCGCACCTCCACACACAGCGGCCGTAGTTTCACGGCCTCCTCGACGCTGAGGCAAGCGCAGGCGGGTTTTAACATATCGGTATACCCCCTGCTATGCCGCTCACGTCACGTTTTTCGAAGGTCGGGAGGCCCGGGCGGCGCTCCCCCGCGCCGGCCGCCCTAAAGCGGCGCGGGGCAGACAGATTCGCGCCACACTGAGCATAATCAGGGCCCCGATGAGCACGCCCCGAAGACTCGGCGTGGTGATGGATCCGATCGGCGCCATCGCCTATGCGAAGGACTCGACGCTCGCGATGCTGCTCGCCGCCGAGAGGCGCGGCTTCGCCCTGAGCTACCTCGAGCTCGCGGACCTCGCGCTGCGCGACGGCATCGCCTTCGGCCGTACCCGGCCGCTCACCGTCCGGGCCGATCCTAAGGCCTGGTTCACCCTCGGGGAGCCGGTTACCGAGCCCCTCGGGCGGCTCGACTGCATCCTCATGCGCAAGGACCCGCCCTTCGACACCGAGTACATCTACAGCACCTACATCCTCGAGCGCGCGGAAGGACAGGGGGCGCTGGTGGTCAACCGCCCGCAGGGCCTGCGCGACATGAACGAGAAGGTCTATACGGCCTGGTTCCCGCAATGCTGCGCCGCGACGCTGGTCACGCGCGACATGGGCGAGATGGGGGCGTTCCTGCGCGAGCACGACCGCATCGTCGTGAAGCCGCTCGAGGGCATGGGCGGACGCTCGATCTTCGTGCTCAAGCACGGCGACCCCAATGCGCGCGTCGTGTTCGAGACGCTCACCGACTACGGACGGCGCTTCGCGATCGTGCAGCGCTACATCCCCGAGATCGCCACCTCGGGCGACTCGCGCGTGCTGCTGGTGGACGGGGAGCCTGTGCCCTACGCGCTCGCCCGCATGCCCGCGGGCGAGGATCACCGCGGCAACCTCGCCGCCGGCGCCAAAGGGGTCGGCCGGGCGCTCAACGACCGCGACCGCTGGCTCGCGCGCGAGATCGGGCCGTCGATGGCCGCGCGCGGCATGCTGTTCGTCGGCCTGGACGTGATCGGCGGCTTCGTCACCGAGATCAACGTTACGAGCCCCACCGGCATCCGCGAGCTCGACAAGCAGTGCGGTACCGACATCGGCGCCCTCCTCATCGAGGCCCTCGCGCGGCGGCTGGACGCCGCGGCGCGCCGGAGCGCCTGAGCCGATGGCACGGCGGGGGATCGCACGCCGGGCGCTCGCGTTGCGCGAGGGCCGGCCACCCGCGTGGGACCGCCTGCTCGCCATGGTGTTCTTCGTCGCGCTCCTGCACGGGCTCGTCATCCTCGGCATCACCTTCAACGCCCGGGCGGGCGATCAGGGCGGCGCGCCGGGCCTCAAGGTCCTCTTGGTCTCGGACGAGCTGCCCGAGGCGGCCGCCAACGCATCCGCCAGCTACCTCGCGCAGCGCACCCAGCTCGGCTCCGGCAACACGCGCGAGGACGTCGCGCCCCGCAGCCCGCCGACCGCGCTGCCGGTGCTGAAGCACCCCGGCTCGGCACACGGCGATTCGCTCGCGCCCCGCGGTGACATGAAGGGCGCCGACACCGAGCGCGTCCTCACGACGAGCGCCTGGGTCACCGACGTGCGCTATCTCGCCGACCTCGGCACGACAGGCTCGCAGCGCGACCGGCCGCTGCTCATCGACCAGCCGCGGGCCGCGCAGCCGGCACCGGCAGAAGAGCCGGGGCCGGCGGAGCTCACGGGGCCGAAACGCGACGAGCTGTGGGTCACGGCCGACACCCGCGCCGCCTCCCTCGCACCCTACCTCGATGCCTGGCGGCGCAAGGTCGAGCGTATCGGCACGCTCAACTTCCCGGCCGCCGCCCGCAGCGCCCTCGGGGACGCGAGCCCGGTGCTCGAGGTGGGCATCAACGCCAACGGCACGCTCGATCGCGCCGTCATCCGCCGTTCGAGCGGCAACCCCGAGCTCGATCAGGCGGCGCTCGCGATCCTGAAGCTGGCGGCCCCCTTCGATCCCTTCCCGCCCGAGCTGGCTGCCGAGCACAGCGTGTTGCGTTTTGCCTACGAATGGCAGTTTGTAGGCGGGCGCGCACAGCGGGGCAGCATATCGGTTCCTTGAGACTGGGGGCGGCCGTGCCCATACTTGGCACATGGTCCGCAAGCACGCAGCGAGCGGCGGCGCGACTCCTCCCGAGGGCGGCTCAGGGAGCGAGCCCCGCAGCAATCCCCCGGTGTTCGCCGACGGCGCCATCGGCAGCCTGACCAATCACCTCCTGATTGCCATGCCGCAGCTCAACGACCCGAACTTCGCGCAGACCGTGGCGCTCATCTGCGAGCACACGGACAAGGGTGCGCTCGGCATCGTGCTCAACAAGCCGCTGCCGATGAAGCTCTCGGACGTGCTCACGCAGATGAAGCTCGAGCCTACCAACGAGCACATCGGCGAGATGCCGGTGTTGCGCGGCGGTCCGGTGCACACCGATCGCGGCTTCGTGCTGCACCGCCCCGGCGGTCAGTGGGATCATACGCACAAGGTCTCCGACACCATCCAGGTGACGACCTCGCGCGACGTGCTCGCCGCCATGGCGCGCGGCGAAGGCCCCTCGGACGCCTTCATCGCGCTCGGCTACGCCGGCTGGGAGTCCGGCCAGCTCGAGCGCGAGCTGAAGGAGAATGCCTGGGCCTCGATGCCGGTGGACGCCCGCGTGGTGTTCGAGCTGCCCTTCGAGGAGCGCTGGGCGGGAGCCTGGCGGCTGATGGGCATCGACGTCGACCGCCTGAGTCCCGAGGCGGGTCATGCCTGAGCGCGCACCGGGATACGCCGCCCGCCGACCGCAGCGGGCATGACGGCGGCCAGAACCGTCCTCGCCTTCGATTTCGGACTCAAACGTATCGGCATCGCTTCCGGCGACACGCTGACGGGCAGCACCGCGCCGCGGCCCGCGGCCCGGTCGGGCCGCTCGGGCCCCGACTGGAACGCGATCGAGCGCGAGGTACGCGCCCTCGCGCCGGCCGAGCTGGTGGTCGGCGCCCCGTATAATGCCGACGGCGGCGAGGGGGCGCTCGCCAACGCGGCGCGCCGCTTCGCCGCCGAGCTCGAACGGCGCTTCGCACTGCCCGTACACCTGGTCGATGAGCGCTTCTCCTCCCTCGAGGCGGGCGCTGAGCTCAGCGCGCGGCGCGCGAGCGGTGAGCGCCGGCGGCGCGTGCGCCGCGCCGACGTCGACAGCGCCGCCGCCGCGGTGATTCTGGGGCGCTACTTCGCGGGCGAGGGGAAGCGATGACCGAACAGCTGCGGCCCGATGGGTCGCTCCGCCACCTGCTGACGCTCGCGACGCTGTCGCGGGCGCAGATCGAACGGCTGCTCGACCGCGCGCAGACCTTCGTCCGCCCGCTCGGCGAGATGCCGCCGCGCTCGCAGGCGCTCGCCGGCCTCACGGTCGCCAATCTCTTCACCGAGCCCTCGACCCGCACCCGCGTCAGCTTCGAGCTCGCCGCCAAGCGCCTCGGCGCCGAGGTCGTCAACCTCGAGGTGCAACTGTCCTCGCGCGTCAAGGGCGAGAGCATGCTCGACACGGTCTACACGCTGCAGTCGCTGCACGTCGATGCGCTCGTGATCCGCGACGCCGAGGCGGGCGTTCCCGGGCTCGTGGCCGACCACGTGGCGCCGCACGTGAGCGTGCTGTCGGCGGGCGAGGCGCACGTCGCCCATCCGACCCAGGGCCTGCTGGACGCGCTCACCATCTATCAGCGCAAGCAGCGCTTCGCCGGCCTCGCGGTGGCGATCGTCGGCGACATCCGCCATTCGCGCGTCGCCCGCTCGGCGTGGCACGCGCTGCGCGCGCTCGGTGTGACGGATCTGCGCCTCGTCGCCCCGGCGGCGCTCATGCCCGCGGCGGACGAGTTCGAGGACTGCACGCGCTTCAGGTCGATCGCCAGGGGTCTCGAGGGGGTCGACGTCATCATGATGCTGCGCATCCAGAAGGAGCGCTTCGGCGCTGCCGACGTGCCGGACGGCGAGAAATATTTCGCCGCCTGGGGGCTCACCCCCGAGCGGCTCGCGCTCGCACGCCCCGGCGCGATCGTGATGCACCCGCAGCCGATGAACCGCGGCATCGAGATCGCCTCCGAGGTGGCCGACGGCGCGCAATCCGTGATCCGCGACCAGGTGCGCAACGGCGTCGCGGTGCGCATGGCGGTGCTGGCCGAGGTGCTGGGCGCGCGGGGCGGCGCATGAGCGAGCCATCCCGGCCGGGCGATTCGCGGCGCACGGGCACGCGCCCATGAGCCAGGCTCACCGGGGCAGCATCTTCCTCGAGCAGGCGCGCGTCGTTTCGCAGCTGGCCTACGACGCCGAGCAGTTCGTGCTGCGCGTCGCGGCGCCGCGCTGTGCCGCGCGCGCCGAGCCCGGCAGCTTCGCGCACCTGACCTGCGATGCCGCAATCCCGATGCGCCGGCCGCTGTCGATCATGCGGGCCGACGCGCGCGCCGGCTGGATCGAGATGCTCTACAAGGTGGTCGGGAGGGGTCTGCACGCGCTCGCCGCGCGCAAGGCGGGCGACACCCTGAGCGTGCTCGGACCGATCGGCCGCCCCTTCCAGCCGCATCCCGAGCGGCCGCGTGCGCTGCTCATCGGCGGCGGCGTCGGCATTCCGCCGGTGGTGTTCCTCGCCGAGCGGCTGCACGAGGCGGCTGGCGCGAGCGGCGCCGCGGTCGCCTGGAAGCCGCTGGTGCTCATGGGCTCGGAGATCCCGTTTCCGTTCCGCACCCGCCCCTCGAGCCTCATCGTTCCCGGCATCCCGGATGGCGCGATCGCCGCCATGCCGCTGCTCGATGAGTGGGGCGTGCCGAGCCGGCTCGCGAGCCGCTCGGACTTCCCGGGATGCTTCCCGGGCTTCGTCACGCAGCTCGCCGACGCCTGGCTCGGGTCCCTGGGTCCCGGCGAGCTCGGCCAAGTCGAGATCTTCGCCTGCGGGCCGACGCCGATGCTGGAAGCGACCGCGCAACTGGCACGCCGCTTTCGAGTGCCCTGCCAGGTATCGCTCGAGGAGTTCATGGCGTGCGCGGTGGGTGGCTGCGCCGGCTGCACGGTAGCGGTGCGCACTCCCGAGGGTCCGGCGATGAAGCGTGTCTGCGTCGACGGGCCGGTGTTCGACGCCTACGCGGTGTTCTGAGGCCGGGGCGCCCGAGCGGCCGCGGCGCCGGCCGCGGCGCAGCGCTGACCGTCAGCCGAAGTTGATCTTCGCCTCGAGGTTGGCGCGCGAGTCGGCGTTGGCGAGCGCCTCTTCGAGCGGCACGCGCCCGGCGCGGTAGAGATTGAAGAGCGCGAGGTCGAAGCTCTGGATGCCGCGCTCGCCGCTCGCGTGGATCGCTTCCTTGATCCCGACCACGTCGCCCTTCTTGACCAGCGTCTGGATGTGCGGGGTGTTGAGCATCACCTCGAGCGCGGCGAGCCGCTTGTTGTCGACGCCCATGACGAGGCGCTGCGCCATGATGGCGCGCAGGTACTGCGACAGGTCGAGGAAGATCTGGTTGTGCTGCTCGCGCGGGAACATGTTGATGATGCGGTCGAGCGACTCGGCGCAGTTGTTGGCGTGCATGGTAGCGAGCACCAGGTGGCCGGTGCCGGCGAGATTGATGGCCGCCTCCATGCTCTCGCGGTCGCGGATCTCGCCGATCAGGATCACGTCGGGAGCGGCGCGCACCACGCCGCGCAGCGCGCGCGCGTACGACTTGGTATCGAGCCCGACCTCGCGCTGATTGACGATCGAGCGCTTGTTGGTGTGCAGGAACTCGATCGGGTCCTCGATGGTGACGATGTGGTCCGAGGAGTTCTCGTTGCGGTGATTGATCATCGCCGCGAGCGTGGTCGACTTGCCGGAGCCGGTGGCGCCCACCATGAGGATCATGCCGCGCTTGAGCAGCACCAGGTCGGAGCACACCTCGGGAAGCCCGAGTGCATCGAGCCGCGGCATGTCGGCGGTGATGTAACGCATCACCATCGCCGGGTAGCCGCGCTGCATGAAGACGTTGACGCGGAAGCGCCCGAGGCCGGGCTCGGATACCGCGAAGTCGAGCTCGAACTCGTTCGTGAAGTATTCGCGCTGCTCCGGGGACATGAGGGCGAAGGCCGTCTGCCTCACCGTCTCGGGAGTCAGCACCTGGCGGTTGACCGGCAGGATCTGACCCTCGATCTTGATCTTGATCGGCGCGTTGGGAGTGAAGAACAGGTCGGAGGCCTTCTTCTCCACCATCAGCTTGAAGAGCGGCTTGGTATTGAGCGTCGGGTGGCCGGCGCTGGCCGTGACCGCCGCCAGGGCCTCGGCGCCCGTGAGCGCCGCCTGCGCCCCCGTGGCGCTCTCCAGGGGCTGCGCCTTGGCTTCCTTGGCCGCCATCAGAGGCTACGCCCGTGATCTTCCTCGACGACCTGCAGCGCCGCGCCGTCGTCGACGGTCTTCATCTCGCGCTTGCCCTCGAGCTTGATGCGCAGCCGCAGCTCGTTCTTCGAGTCGGCGTTGCGCAGCGCGTCCTCGTAGGAGATGAACCCGGTCTCGTACAGCTCGAACAGCGCCTGGTCGAAGGTCTTCATGCCGAGCCGGGTGGAGCGCGCCATCACGTCCTTGATCTTGGCCACTTCGCCCTTGAAGATCAGATCCTGGATCAGCGGCGAGTTCAGCATGATCTCCATCGCCGCAATGCGCCCGACCCCGGCTTCGCGCGGAATGAGCCGCTGCGACACCATGGCGCGGATATTGAGCGACAGGTCCATGAGCAGCTGATCGCGCCGCTCGTCCGGGAAGAAGTTGATGATGCGGTCGAGCGCCTGGTTGGCGCTGTTGGCGTGCAGGGTGGCGAGCACCAGATGGCCGGTCTCGGAGAACTGGATGCCGTACTCCATGGTCTCGCGGTCGCGGATCTCGCCGATCAGGATCACGTCCGGGGCCTGACGCAGGGTGTTCTTGAGCGCGTTGTGCCACGACTCGGTGTCGACCCCCACTTCGCGGTGCGTGATGACGCAGCCCTTGTGGGTGTGCACGTACTCGACCGGATCCTCGATGGTGACGATGTGGCCGCGGGTCTTCTCGTTGCGGTAGCCGACCATGGCGGCGAGCGTGGTGGACTTACCCGAGCCGGTGCCGCCCACGATGATCACCAGCCCGCGCTTGGAGAGCACGACCTCCTTGAGGATCGGCGGCAGGTCGAGCTCCTCGAAGGTCGGGATCTTGGCGTTGATCAGGCGGATGACGCAGCCGACGGCCGCCTGCTGTACGAAGGCGCTGACGCGGAAGCGCCCGATGCCGGGCGGCGCGATCGCGAAGTTGCACTCCTTGGTGGCGTCGAATTCCTTGGTCTGGCGGTCGTTCATGATGGCGCGCACCAGGGTGGCCGATTGCTCGGCGGTCAGCGCGCGCTCCGACTGCGGGCGGATCTCGCCGTCGATCTTGATCGCCGGCGGGAAACCCGCGGTGATGAAGAGGTCGGAAGCCTTCTTCTCGGTGACCCGCCGCAGCAGGTCCTGCATCAGCTTGATGGCCTGGTCGCGATCCATATGTCAGCCGCTCCTCCGTCCGCCGCCGCCTACAGCGCGTCCTTGTTCTGAGCCTTGTAGCGCGCCTCTTCCTTGCTGACCTGGCCCTTGGTCACGAGGTCGGTCAGGCACTGGTCGAGGGTCTGCATGCCCTGGGCGCCGCCGGTCTGGATGGCCGAGTACATCTGCGCGATCTTGCCCTCGCGGATGAGGTTACGGATCGCCGGCGTGCCGATCATGATCTCGTGGGCCGCGATCCGGCCGCCGCCGCTCTTCTTCAGCAGCGTCTGCGAAACGACCGCACGCAGCGATTCCGACAGCATCGAGCGCACCATGTCCTTCTCCTCGCCGGGGAAGACGTCGACGATGCGGTCGATGGTCTTGGCGGCGGAGCTGGTATGCAGCGTGCCGAACACCAGGTGGCCGGTCTCGGCCGCGGTGAGCGCCAGGCGGATGGTCTCGAGGTCACGCATTTCGCCGACCAGGATGACGTCCGGGTCCTCGCGCAGCGCCGAGCGCAGCGCCTCGCTGAAGCCGAGCGTGTCGCGGTGCACCTCGCGCTGGTTGACCAGGCAGCGCTTGGACTCGTGTACGAACTCGATCGGGTCCTCGATGGTGATGATGTGGTCGGGACGGTTGTCGTTGCAGTGATTGACCATGCCGGCGAG
>DASQIP010000079.1:0-18276 GCA_035631515.1 Steroidobacteraceae bacterium | reverse complement strand
AGGCTCCGTCGCCGCGCGCTACTTCGTCCCCATCTCCGCCAGCAGCTCCTTCGCCTTGTAGACCTTGCGCAGCGCCTCGAAAATGATCGCCGGATCGACCGCCACGGCGCGGTTGAGCTCGGCGTCGTACCAGTAGTCGCCCGAGATCGAGTGGATGTTGCCGTCGAAGATGAGGCCGACGACGCGCCCGTGCGCATCGATCATGGGACTGCCCGAGTTGCCGCCGATGATGTCGGTGTTGCTCGAGAGGTCGAAGCGGGTCGCGGGGACGAGCTCACTCTTCACCGCGAGCCAGCCGTCGGGGATCCTGAACGGCTCGACGCCGGTGGCGCGCTCGAACAGGCGCGACAGGCGGGTGAACGGTTCGACTTCCGAGCCGTTCTCCTTCCATCCCTGCACGGTCCCGAACGTGAGCCGCAGCGTGAAGGTTGCATCCGGCGGCTCGCTCGTCCCGAACACCTTGAAGCGCGCCCGCGCGATCTTCTCCGCGGCCGCATCGACCGGCGCCTCCACCTGGTCCTCGTAGCGCTTGCGCACCGCGCGCGCTTCCCCGTCGACGGCGCGCGCCAGCTCGATCATCGGGTCGTGGGCGGCGTCGACCGCCGCCTGCCCGCCCTGCCAGAGCTCTTTGCGCAGCGCCGGGTCGGCGAGCTTCGAGCCGTCGACCAGCCGCGCGGCCAGCGCGTCGGGCGACTCCCGGGAGAGCAGCTGGCGCACGATGGGCGCATCGGGTCCCAGCCACTCGCGCATGCGCTCGAGGGAGAAGGACAGCGTGAGCTTCTCGAGCTGCGGGTAGACCGGCACCGGGGCTGCGAGGCGCTGCGCGACGCGCGGCAGGGCCGCGTCGCGGTACTCGCGCAGCCGCTCGGTGTTGGGCTTGGCGCGCTCGGCGGCGCCGCGCACCAGGGTGCGCGCGTACCTGAAGAGCGCGCTGTTGAAACCGGAACCGAGCTCGATCCAGGTATAGGGGAGGTCGAGCTCGCGCTCGGCGGCTTCGGCCCGGGCGATTTCCGCCCACGGGTCGCCGGTGGCGGCGGCGAGCTGCGGGTCGTTCGCCACTCTGGCGCGCAGCGCCGCCTCCTCGGCGCGCTTGGCGGCGAGCAGGCGGTCGTCGAGCAGCGCCTCGAGCTGCCCGCGGCGCACCTTGATGGAGTTCTCGAGTCCGTTGAGCGGGTCCTCCACGATACGGCTCGCCTCCGGGCCGGTCTTGCCGAACTGGATCATCCGTCCGCGCGCCTCCGAGGCGCGCAGCAGCCAGCGCGGCAGGTACACGTCGCGCAGATAGAGAAGCTGGGCCACGGTGAAGAGGCGATCGGTGTTTCCCGGATGTCCCGCCACGAAAACGACTTCGCCGGCCTCGGGACCCTCGGGCCTGAGCGTGAGGAAGCCCGGAGTGTGGGCGGGCTTGCCGTCCGGGCCGTAGGCGCGCAGCACCGACATGTCGAGGCACCAGCGCGGGAACTGGAAATTGTCGGGGTCGCCGCCGAAGGCCGCGATGGCGCGCTCGGGCGCGAACACCAGCCGTACGTCGTCGTAGCGGTGATACTTGTAGAGCCAGTATTGCCCGCCCTGATAGAGCGTCACGCTCTCGCACTTGAGCGCACCGGCGGCGGCGTGCCGGCTGCCGTCCTCGCACGCCTGCTCGAGCTGCGTCAGGGTCTTCTTGCGGGTGTCGTTGGCGGCCTTGTCATCGAGGCCGCGCAGCGCCGCATCGACCTGGGCGGTGACGTTCTCCATCCCGACGAGCACGTCGGCGACCTGGGTGCCGCAGCGCAGCTCCCGGTCGCGCGTGCGCGCGAGGAAGCCGTTCTTCAGCAGCTGTTGCTCGGCGCTCGAATGCTCGTCGAGGCAGGACTCCGAGCAGTGATGGTTGGTCAGGATCAGGCCGTCGGGGGACACGAACGAGGCGGTACAGTTCGAGAGGCGGACGACCGAGGTGCGCACCCGGTCGAGCCAGGCCTGGTCGACGTCGACCCCGTGCTGCTTGCTCACCAGCGCGCTCGGGAAGTCGTGAAAAGTCCACATGCCAGGGTCGCCGAGCGCGGGCGGCGCGGCGAACAGCGCGGGCAGGCTGAGCAGCACCAGCAGTGCGGGCAGGACAAAACGGCGCATGGCGTACCTTTTCTTATTGCTTGGCTCTCGGGAGCGGAATTATGCGCGCAGCCGGGGCGGCTGCGCGCCGCCAGGCCGGCCGGCGGGGCCCCTGCCGGCGCGCCCGCCACTCGCTTCGGCGCTACCCGCCGTCCGCGAGCAGCAGCAGCAGCGTTCCCTCGGGACTCGCGAGGAGCGCATTGGCGTCGCGGGCCAGGCCGCGCGGCAGCGCTTCCTCCGCCACACCCTGGGTACGCAGCGCCTCGATACGCTGCGGCATGTCCGCCGCGCGAAATACCAGCAGCGGGCCTGCGTGGGTGCGCGGGCGGTGGAATGCGAGCTCGAGATGGTCGCTGGTGAGCGGCAGATGCACGTAGGGAGCCTCCGCTTCACCGGTGGCGACGAAGCCGAGCGGCTCCCAGAAGGCGCGGGCGGCGGCAAAGTCCGCCGCCGGCAGCGAGACTTCCGCGAAAGCGCCGCAGCGGGAGACCTCGCCGGGCACGCGCCCGGCCGGCGAATAGGTGCGCGCCTCGATCACCCGCACGGCCTCCCCGTGCGGGCCCTCGAAGCCGATCTCGTTGAACACCTCCTCGCCGGTGCGGCACAGCGTGAGCTCGATCCCGAGCGCTGCGAACTCGGCGAGGCTCGCGGCGACGCCGGGCCGCACGAAAGTCAGGGTGGGCGAGGCGGCGCGCCTCTGGTGCAGGCCGATGTAGAGCGAGCCGTCGGTCAGCACGCCGTAGGGATGGGCGTAGGTGTCGGTCGTTGCGGTCTGGGAGAACCCGAGACGCTCGTAGAACTCCACCGAGCCGCGGATGTCGTCGGTCGCGAGGCTGAGCTCGTGAAAGCGCCCGGGGGGAGGGAGCGGTGCGTGCGCCATCGGGCGCAGGTCCTCAGGCGGAGGCGCCGCGCGCCGCGCTCGGCAGCCGCCCGTGCTCGAGATGTATCCAGCCCTGACAGTGCTCGACGATGAGATCGCTCAGGGCCTGCGCGTGCGCGGGAAGCGCGTTGAGCGCCGGCACGTACTCGAAGCGCTCGCCGCCGGCGCGCATGAACCACGCGCGGTTCTCGATGGCGATCTCCTCGAGCGTCTCCAGGCAGTCGACCGCGAAGCCCGGACACACGACCGTAACGCTGCGCACGCCGCGCGCCGGCAGACCCTCGAGCACCTCGCGCGTATAGGGCTTGAGCCAGCCGCTCGGCCCGAAGCGCGACTGGAAGGCGACGCTCCACTCGCTGTCGCGCAGCATCAGCTCGTCCGCGAGCAGCCGCGCGGTCTTCTGGCACTTGCAGAAGTAGGGGTCGCCCGCGGAGAAGTAGCGCTCGGGAATGCCGTGGAACGACATCAGCAGGTGCGCGCCGCGCCCGGCGCGGCTCCAGTGCTCGGCGACGCTCGCGCGCAGCGCCTCGATGTAGCCGGGATGATCGTGGTACTCGGCTACGAAGCGCAGCTCGGGCAGCCAGCGCCAGCGGCGCAGCTCCTCGCTCACCTGATCGTAGACCGCGCCGGTCGTGGCCCCGCAGTACTGCGGGTAGAGCGGCACCACCAGGATGCGCTGCGCACCCGAGGCGCGCAGCCGGCCGAGCGCCGCCGGCACGGTGGGCTCGCTGTAGAGCATGCCGAGCTCGACCGAGAGCGGCGCCAGCACCTTGCGGGCCAGCGTGGCAGCGAGTGCCTCGCGCAGCCGCTCGGACAGGTGGCGCAGCGGCGAGCCGCCCTCGGTCCAGATACTGCGGTACTTGGCGGCGACGCGCGCCGGGCGCAGCGGCAGCACCAGTCCGTACAGGATCGGCAGCCACAGGGCGCGCGGCAGCTCCACCACGCGCGGATCGGTGAGGAAGCGCCGCAGGTAGCGGCGCACCGCGCGCGCGGTGGGGCTCTCCGGGGTACCGGAGTTGACCAGCAGGATGCCGATGCGCTCGGCGCCGTCGTGCTGGAAGTCCGGTGAGCTCACGTAGCGCATCAGGCCGATGCCGCGTGCCGCCGCCGGCGCCCGGCTAGCTCAGGCCGACGCACAGGTACTTGATCTCGGTGTAGTCGAGGATGCCGTAGCGCGAGCCTTCGCGGCCGACGCCGGATTCCTTGACGCCGCCGAACGGGGCGACTTCGGTGGAGATGATGCCGGTATTGAGGCCCACGATGCCGTACTCGAGCGCTTCCGCAACGCGCCACGAGCGCGCGAGATCGCGCGTGTAGAAGTAGGCCGCGAGGCCGAACTCGGTGTCGTTCGCCATGCGCACGGCGTCGGCCTCGGTCGCGAAGCGGAACAGCGGCGCCACGGGGCCGAAGGTCTCCTCGCGCGCCACCTGCATCTCGGCGGTCACGTCCGTGAGCACGGTCGGCTGGAAGAAGGTGCCGCCGAGCGCGTGGCGCTTGCCGCCGGTGACGACGCGGGCGCCCTTCGACACGGCGTCGGCGATGTGCTCTTCCACCTTGGCGAGCGCCTTCACATCGATGAGCGGCCCCTGCTCGGTGGGACCCTTCAGTCCATCGCCCACCCGCAGCTGCCCGACCGCGTGCACGAGCTTGCGCGTGAACTCCTCGTACACCGGCGCGTGCACCAGCAGGCGGTTGGCGCACACGCAGGTCTGGCCGGTATTGCGGTACTTGCTGGCGATCGCGCCGGCGACCGCGGCGTCGAGGTCCGCATCCTCGAACACGATGAACGGCGCGTTGCCGCCGAGCTCGAGCGAGAGCTTCTTGACCGTGCCCGAGCACTGCGCCATCAGCTTCTTGCCGATGGCGGTCGAGCCGGTGAAGCTCACCTTGCGCACGATCGGGTTCGAGGTCATCTCTCCGCCGATGGCGGCCGCATCCCCGGTTATGACGTTGAGGGCTCCCGCCGGCAACCCGGCGCGCGCCGCGAGCGCTGCGAGCGCCAGCGCCGAATACGGCGTCTGGCTCGCGGGCTTCACCACCACCGTACAGCCGGCCGCGAGCGCCGGGCCCACCTTGCGGGTGATCATCGCCGCCGGGAAATTCCACGGCGTGATGCACGCCACCACGCCCACCGGCTGGCGCAGCACCAGGATGCGCTTGTCGACCTGGTGGCCGGGGATCACGTCGCCATAGAGCCGCTTGCCTTCTTCCGCGAACCACTCGATGAAGGAGGCTGCGTAGGCGATCTCGCCCTTCGACTCGGCGAGCGGCTTACCCTGCTCGGCGGTCATGAGCGTGGCGAGATCGTCCTGGTTCGCCATGATGAGCTCGTACCAGCGCCTGAGGATCGCGGCACGCTCGCGCGCCGTCTGCGCCGCCCACGCCGGGAAGGCGGCGGCCGCGGCCTCGATGGCGCGCCGGGCATCCGCCTCGCCCATGTCGGGGACCGTGCCCAGGGCCTCGCGCGTGGCGGGGTTCAGCACCTGGTGGGTGGCGCCGCCCGGGGCATCCACCCACTTTCCGGCGACGAAGGCGCGGGTACGCAGCAGATCGGGGTCGCGAAGCTTCATGGCAGTCCTGCGTCGGGTTAGGCGCGCCCGGCCGCCGCCGGTTCCGTACCGGCGAGGTAGCGCGCGAGGAAGTCGAGTGTGCGCGTGCGCGCCAGCGCCGCCGCCGCGGCGTCGTAGCTGTCACGCTGGTCGCAGTTGAAACCGTGGCCGGCGCCCTCGTAGACGTGGACCGCGGCGGCCGGCTGCGCCGCGCGGAGCCGTTCGACCTCGCTCGGCGGGATGCTCCGGTCCTCGCTCCCGTAGTGATAGAGCACCGGGCAGCGCGGCTTGCGCTCGAGACAGTCCCCGACCCGGCCGTAGTAGACCACCGCGGCCGCGAGCGGCAGCTCGCAGGCCGCCAGATAGGCGAGCGTTCCGCCCCAGCAGTAGCCGACGATCCCCGTGCGGCCCGAGTGCCTCACCACCGCCACGGCGGCCGCGATGTCCTTGAGCGCGGTCTCGGGGTTGATCTGCTTGCGGTAACCCGCGCCCTCCTGCATGTCCGCCGGCGTGTAGCCGAGCTCGATCCCGCGCCGCACGCGGTCGAACAGCGAGGGCGCGATCGCGGTGTAGCCGGCGGCGGCGAAGCTGTCGGTCACGGAGCGGATGTGGCCATTGACGCCGAAGATCTCCTGGATCACCACGGTGGCGCCGCGCGGGCGGCCGGAGGGCGCCGTGAGCCACGCCTGAAACTCGTGACCGTCGCGGGCCATGATGGTGGTGAGCTCGCCCATGGGATCCGATGGCAACGCCTGGTGGACCATGGCATTCTAACCTGCCGCGCTCCGGGGGGGTGTCATGCTCGTCGGTCAAGCAGCCAGGCGCGTCGCGATCGTCGGCGGCGTGCGCATTCCGTTCGCCCGTTCGTATACGGTCTATGCGACGGCCAGCAATCAGGAGATGCTCACGGCCGCATTCCGTGCGGTAGTCGAGCGCTTCAAGCTCCAGGGTGAGCGCCTCGGCGACGTGGCCGCGGGCGCGGTGATCAAGCACTCGAAGGACTACAACCTCACGCGCGAGTCGGTGCTGTCGGTGGGGCTCGATCCCCAGACGCCGGGGCTCGACCTGCAGCGCGCCTGCGGTACCAGCCTCGAGGCGGCGATCGCCATCGGCAACAAGATCGCCCTCGGCCAGATCGACGCCGGTATCGCCGGCGGTACCGACTCGATCAGCGACGCGCCGATCGTCTATCCGCGCTCCTATCAGCAGCTGCTGCTCGCGAGCTACCGCGGCCGCAGCGCCTGGCAGCGCCTCAAGCCTTTCCTCGGCCTGCGGCCGCGGCATTTCCGGCCGGTGCTGCCGGCGGTGCTCGAGCCGCGCACGGGACTGTCGATGGGCCAGAGCTGCGAGCTGATGGCGAAGCGCTGGCAGGTGACGCGCGCCGAGCAGGACCAGCTGGCGTTCGACAGCCATATCAAGGCCGCGGCCGCGTGGCGCGAGGGCTTCTACGACGACCTGGTGGTGCCGTTCCTGGGACTGAAGTCCGACGGTAACGTGCGCGCCGACACCAGCGTCGAGAAGCTCGGCAAGCTCAAGCCGAGCTTCGCTGCCGACGGCACGCTCACCGCCGGCAACTCGACGCCGCTCACCGACGGCGCGAGCGCCGTGCTGCTCGCGACGCCGGAGTGGGCCGCGAAGCGCAACCTCCCGGTGCTCGCCTATCTCGCCTACGGCAAGGTCTGGGCGGTCGACTACGTGAGCGGCAAGGAGGGCCTGCTGATGGCGCCGGCCTACGCCGTGCCCGCCATGCTGCGCGATGCGAATCTCAGGCTGCAGGACTTCGACTATTACGAGATCCACGAGGCGTTCGCCGCGCAGGTGCTCTGCACCCTCAAGGCGTGGGAGACACCGGAGTACTGCCGCGACGCGCTCGGGCTGCCGGGGGCTCTGGGTAGCGTCGATCGCAGCCGGCTCAACGTGAAGGGTGGCAGCGTCGCACTCGGCCATCCCTTCGCCGCGACCGGCACGCGCATCCTCGCGACGCTCGCCAAGATCCTCGCCGGCAACGCCGCCGCGAAGCGCGGCCTCATGTCGGTGTGCACCGCGGGCGGGATGGGAGTCACCGCGATCGTGGAGCGCGGACCGTGAAGCGCGGACCGTGAAGCCCAGCGGACGCGGCTGACCGGTTTCAGACCTGTAGGAAGTCCACCAGAGCGCGCTGCTCCGCGCTCAGCTGCCCGGGCGGCGTCACCAGCGCGCCGCGCAGGGAGTGGCGGCAGGGCCGCGACTCGTCCTCCGAGTACTCCGCCGCCACGGCCGCCAGCAGCTGCTGCACGCGCTCGAGGTTGTCGCGGAACAGGGCGAGTATCTGTGCGGCCGAGACGTGCTGCGCCGGATCGTCGAGCCAGGCGTCGTAGTCGGTGGCGAGCGCGATGCTGCAGTAGCCGAGCTGCGCCTCGAGAGCGAGGAACACCTCCGGCACGTTGGTCATGCCGACCACGTCGCCGCCGGCGCCGCGCAGGAACCGGCTCTCGGCGCGCGTGCCGAGGCGCGGTCCCTCGACGCAGGCGTAGGTCCGTCCCTCGTGTACGGTGTGCCCGAGCGAGCGGGCGAGGCGCGCGATCAGTGCCGCGGTGCTCGCGCACACCGGGCGCGCGCTCGAGACGTGCGCCACGACTCCGCCGCCGAAGAAGCTCGCGGCGCGCGTGCCGCGGGTGAAGTCGAGGAACTGGGACGGCAGCGTCAGATCGCCGGGGCGGATATCCTCGCGCAGGCTCCCGACCGCCGACACCGCGATCACGGTGCGCACGCCGACGCTCTTCAGCGCCCAGATGTTGGCGCGAAAGTTGATCTCGCCGGGCAGCAGCCGATGATCCTCGCCGTGGCGCGCGAGAAAGGCGACCTCGCGTCCGCCGAGCGTGCCGAGCATCAGCGGGGCCGAAGGCGCGCCGAACGGTGTCGGCACCTGCTGCGCGCGCTGCCCGCCGAAGCCGCGCATGGCGTAAAGACCCGTTCCGCCGATGATGCCGATCATGGTGTCTCCCGTGCGGCATTTGCGCCGACCGCCCGGCAGGCGGCAAGATGCCTCAAAGGACGCGCAAACAACAACCGCGGCTTGGAATTACGGCATGGTGAGCAGCGCAGAACCCGGCGGATCGCGCTACGCGAGCTTTCGCGAGTTCTATCCGTTCTATCTCGGCGAGCACGCCAACCGCACGTCGCGCCGCCTGCACGTGAGCGGCACGCTGCTCGCCCTGGCGCTCGCCGCCGGAGCGCTCCTCACCGGGCGCCTGGCGCTGCTCTGGGCGGCGCCGGTCGCCGGCTACGCGTTCGCGTGGGTGGGGCACTACTTCTTCGAGAAGAACACGCCGGCGACCTTCACGCATCCGCTCTACAGCCTGCGCGGCGACTTCACGATGTTGTACGAGGTGCTGACGGGCCGCCTGCGCTGGTAGCGGCCTCGAAGGCACAGGTCCCATGAGCAGCGCCTCCATCGATCGCGTCTTCGAGCGACGTCTGGCTTCCCTCGTCAACAGCGGCGAGCCGCAGATCCTGCAGGGCGGCCGCAAAGGCGTCGAGAAGGAGTCGCTGCGGGTCACGCCGGAGGGACGGCTCGCGCACACGCCGCACCCGGCGGCGCTCGGCTCGGCGCTCACCAGCGAGCACATCACCACCGACTTCTCCGAGTCGCTGATCGAGCTGGTCACGCCCGCCTTCACGCACACCTGGGAGTTGCTGCAGTACCTGCTGGACCTGCACCAGTTTGTCTACCGCCATCTCGGCGACGAGCTGCTGTGGGCGACCAGCATGCCGTGCTCGATCGACGGCGATGCCGACATCCCGCTCGCCCAATACGGCAGCTCGCACGTCGGGCGCATGAAGACCGTGTATCGCAACGGCCTCGGGCTGCGCTACGGCCGCATGATGCAGGCGATCTCGGGCGTGCATTTCAACTACTCCTTCCCGTTGCCGTTCTGGGAGGCGTACGCGGCGCTGCGCGGCGAGCGCGCGCCGGGAAGCGGCTTCGTCTCCGCGAGCTACTTCGACCTGCTGCGCAACTACCGCCGCCACGGCTGGCTGGTGCTCTATCTCTTCGGCATCTCGCCCGTGGTGTGCAAGTCGTTCCTGCGCGGACGCGACCTGAAGCTCCAGGAGTTCGGCCTGGGGACGGCCTACGAGCCCTGCGCCACCAGCCTGCGCATGAGCGACGTGGGGTACCGCAACCGCACCCAGGCGGGGCTCACCGTGTCGGTGAACGACCTCGGCGAGTACGTGCGCGACCTGCAGCGCGCGATCACCACGCCGCACCCGGCCTACGAGGCGCTCGGCGTCAAGGTGAACGGCGAGTGGCGGCAGCTGAATGCCAACATCCTGCAGATCGAGAACGAGTACTACAGCTTCATCCGGCCGAAGCGCGTGGCGCGCTCCGGCGAGCGGCCCACCAAGGCCCTGCAGCGCGCGGGCGTCGAGTACGTCGAGGTACGCGCTCTCGATGTCAGCGCCTTCGACCCCGTGGGAGTGAACCAGAACAAGCTGCGCTTCCTCGAGGCGTTCCTCGCGCTGTGCCTGCTCAAGGAGAGTCCGCCCATCGGCGCGAGCGAGCAGGCGGCGCTCGATGCGAACCATCTGGCAGTGGCGCGCCACGGGCGCGAGCCCGGGCTCACGCTCGAGCGCGACGGCCGCAAGGTGCCGATGCGCGAGTGGGCGCGGGAGCTCCTCGACTCGATGGCGGGCCTCTGCGAGATCCTCGACCGGGGCGATGCCGCCCGGCCCTACGGGCAGGCGCTCGCCACCCAGGCCGCCAAGGTCGCCGACGTCGCGCTCACCCCGTCCGCGCGCCTCATGAGCGAGCTCGCCTCCGGGCAGTCGTTCTTCGACCTGGCGCTGCGCATGTCGGAGACGCACAAGGCGTACTTCCTCGAGCTGTACCCGCCGAACGAGGAGCGCCTGCAGGAGCTCGGGCAGGAGGCGCAGGAGTCGCTCGCCGCCCAGCGGCGCATCGAGGAGAGCGACCGGGGAACCTTCGACGAGTACCTGGCCAGGTACTTCGCATAATCAAGGACTTAAACGGCAGCGGCCGTGGGTCGGGGGCGGAGGTTTGCCGGTCAATACCCCGCCGGAGGCATTGTTGCGCACGCATCTCCGCCCGGAGACTCGCTGTTTGCGACCGAAGGGCCGTGCGGCCAGTGCTTACTTGCGCCCCGGCGCGCCACGCCCGATCCTGCCCTGACTCATGAATGCTCTTTCCGTCCGCGGACTCACCAAGACCTACCGGAACGGCGTCCAGGCCCTCAAGGGCATCGACCTCGACGTCGAGCAGGGGGATTTCTTCGCGCTCCTCGGGCCGAACGGCGCCGGCAAGACGACGCTCATCGGCATCATCACCTCGCTCGTCAACAAGACCGCGGGCGAGGCGTGCGTCTTCGGCCACGACATCGACCGCGAGCTCGAGGCGGCCAAGTCCTGCATCGGAGTCGTGCCGCAGGAGATCAACTTCAACATGTGGGAGACGCCGTTCACCATCGTGGTGAACCAGGCGGGCTTCTACGGCATTCCCCGCCCGGTCGCGCGGCAGCGCGCCGAGAAGTATCTGAAGCAGCTGCAGCTGTGGGACAAGCGCGGCGGCATCTCGCGCGCTCTGTCCGGCGGCATGAAGCGCCGCCTCATGATCGCGCGCGCGCTGATGCACGAGCCGCGCCTGCTGATCCTCGACGAGCCGACCGCCGGGGTCGACATCGAGATCCGCCGCTCGATGTGGGATTTCCTGCGCGAGATCAACGACCGCGGCACCACCATCATCCTCACGACGCACTATCTGGAGGAAGCCGAGGCGCTGTGCCGCAACATCGCCATCATCAACGGCGGCCGCATCGTCGAGCGCGACCGCATGTCGAGCCTGCTGCGCCGGCTGCACGTGCAGACCTTCGTGCTCAATGTGCGCGACCCGCTCGCGAGCGCCCCGCCGCTCGACGGCTACGACGCGTCGCTGGTCGACGATCACACGCTCGAGGTCGAAGTCTCGAAGGACGAGAACCTGAACGACATCTTCACGCGGCTGTCGGCGCTCGGCATCGAGGTGCTCTCGATGCGCAACAAGGTGAACCGCCTCGAGGAGATCTTCATGGCCCTGGTCGAGGGGCGCGGTGCCGACGACCCGCAGGCGCAGCACGGGCCGGCGGCGGCCCGCATCGCGGCTCCCGCCGCGGCCGACGCCGCAGCGGGAGCGCCCCGATGAGCACCGTGGCCTTGCCGGCCGCCGCCGCGCCGACCCGCATGAGCGTGGTGCGCTGGATCGGTTTCAAGACCATCGTGATCCGCGAGTACGGCCGCATCATCCGCATCTGGGGGCAGACGATCGTGCCGGCGGTGGTGAGCGCCACGCTCTACTTCGTGATCTTCGGCAACGTGGTCGGCCGGCGCGTCGGCACCATGGACGGCTTCGACTACCGCCAGTACATCGCGCCAGGCCTCATCATGATGCAGGTGATCACCAACTCCTACGGCAACGTGGTGGCGTCCTTCTTCGGCGCGAAGTTCGGCAAGCACGTCGAGGAGATGCTGGTCTCGCCGCTGCCGAACTGGGTGATCGTCGCCGGCTATGCCTGCGGCGGCGTGGTGCGCGGGATGCTGGTCGGCGTGGCGGTCACGCTCGTGTCGCTGTTCTTCGCGCACCTGCACGTGCACCACCTGTTGGTGATCCTGGCCGCCGTGTTCCTCACCTCGCTGATCTTCTCGCTCGGCGGATTTCTCAACGCGCTGTTCGCCAAGAACTTCGAGCAGGTGAACTGGATCCCGACCTTCGTGCTGACGCCGCTCACCTATTTCGGCGGCGTGTTCTATTCCATCACGCTGCTGCCCGAATGGGCGCGCCAGGTGTCGTACGTGAACCCGATCCTGCACATGGTCGGTGCGTTCCGTTACGGCTTCCTCGGCACTTCCGACGTCAACCTCGGCGTCGCCTTCGCGCTGATGGTGCTCGCGGCGGTGGCGCTGTTCGCCAGCGCGGTCACGCTGCTCGACCGCGGCACCGGAATCCGCGATTGAGACCCACGGTGGCACTGGTGACCGCGCGTGCCGCGCGCGGTCTCGACGAGGACATGCCACCGCTCACCGCGGCGCTCGCGGCCGCGGGCGCGGGCGCGCAGATCGTCGACTGGGACGATCCGCAGATCGATTGGGCGCGCTTCGATCTCGTGGTGCCGCGCTCGGCGTGGGACTATGCCGAGCGGCTCCCGGAGTTTCTCGCCTGGGCGGAGCGAGTCGCCCGCCTCACCACTCTCGTCAATCCGCTGCCGGTGCTGCGCTGGAACACCGACAAGCATTATCTCGGCGAGCTCGCGCGCGCGGGCGCGCCCGTGGTAGGCACCTGGTATGCCGAGCCTGGGCAGGACGCCGCGCGGACGCTCGATGAGTTCCTGGCCGCGAATGCCTGCCGCGAGCTGGTGGTGAAGCCGGCGGTGGGGGCCGGTGCGCGCGATGCGCGGCGGCACGCGCGCGCCGACCGCGCCGGGATTCTCGCGCATATCGCGCCACTGCTTGCCGCGCGGCGCAGCGTGATGCTGCAACCCTATCTCGAGAGCGTCGACACGAGCGGTGAGACCGCCCTCATGTACATCGACGGCCGCTTCAGTCACGCGATCCGCAAGGGCGCGCTGCTGCCGGCGGGCGCGCCGTCGACGGCCGGCCTGTTCGCGCCCGAGGAGATCGTGCCACGCTCGCCGGGCGCGGATGAGCTCGCGGCGGCCGAGCGCATTCTCGCCGCGGCGCCGTTCGCGAGGCTCCTGTACGCGCGGGTCGATCTGCTGCGCGATGCGGCCGGGGCACCGCGGCTGCTCGAGCTCGAGCTCACCGAGCCGTCGTTCTTTCTCGCCCACGCTGCGGGCTCGGCCGGGCGCTTCGCGGCGGCGCTGCTCGCGAGCCTCGGCGGCCGGACCGGCGGACCCGGGGGAGCCCGCGGCTGAGGGTCCCTGGAGCCCCATCGCACCGGGCTCCGGTATACGTGAGACGGCGCACACAAAACGGGCAATAAGCCTTTGTAGCAACAAAACTTTCATGTCGCTGTCACGTCCTTGTCGCGCTGCAGCGCGAGGCTGTATCGCGTATGAAAGCGCCCGGCCTCAACACCTTCATGGCTCGCATCGACGCGGCCGAATATGGCCTCACCCGCACGCTCAATCGCGGCGCTGCATTTGCCGCTCCGCGCTATGTGTTCCGGATCGCGAGCCGCCTGGGCGACGGGGTCGTGTGGTACCTCCTGATCGTGCTGCTGCCGATCCTCTACGGCGCGAGCGCGCTGCGCCCGGCGATCGTGATGGCGCTCACCGGCCTCGCGGGACTCACGCTCTACGCGCTGCTGAAGCGCGTGTTCGTGCGCGAGCGTCCCTTCATCACCCACGCCTCGATCGACCTCAAGGGCGCGCCGCTCGACCGCTACAGCTTTCCGTCCGGGCACACGCTGCACGCCGTGTCCTTCGCCTGGCAGGCCACCGCGCACTTCCCCGAGCTCGGCTGGGTGCTGGTGCCGCTCGCCGCCCTGATCGCCGCCTCGCGCGTGGTGCTCGGCCTGCACTACCCGTCCGACGTGCTCGCGGGGGCGGCGATCGGCGCCGCGCTCGCGGAACTCGGCACGTCCCTGGCTTAGAATCGCGAGGATGATCTTCCCCACGGCGGCGCGCTTGCAGCGCGCACGGCAGTAGCGGCTTGCGCGTCCTTTTCATCTCGGACGTCTACTTCCCGCGCGTCAACGGCGTCTCCACCTCCATCCGCACTTTCCGCCAGGACCTGGCCGCGCACGGCGTCGATACGCAGCTCGTCGCGCCGCGCTATCCGGCGGCGCCCGCGCCGGCCGAGGAACCGGGGGTGCTGCGCGTGCCGTCGGCGCGGGTGCCGCGCGACCCGGAGGACCGCCGCATGCGCTGGGGCGCGCTCACGCGCGCGCTCGATGAGCTGCGGCCGGCGGGCTTCGACCTGGTGCACATCCACACCCCCTTCATCGCCCACTACGCCGGCGTGCGTTTCGCGCGCCGCGCCGGCATCCCGGCGGTCGCGACCTACCACACGTTCTTCGAGGAGTACCTGCATCACTACCTGCCGGTGCTGCCGCGCGGTGCCGGACGCTGGCTCGCCCGCAGCTTCACCCGCTCGCAGTGCGACGACGTGCGCTCGCTCATCGCACCATCGGAGCCGATGCGCGCGGTGCTCATGGACTACGGGGTCACGACGCCGATTCACGTGCTGCCCACCGGGCTGCCGGCCGACCGCTTCCGCGCCGGCGACGCGCGCGCCTTCCGTGCGGCCGCGGGGCTGGCGGCGGATGCGCGCCTCGTCACTTATATCGGGCGCGTGGCGCACGAGAAGAACATCGGCTTTCTGGTGCGGATGTTCGGGCGCGTCCTCGAGCGCGTGCCGCAGGCGGTGCTGGTGATCGCCGGCGAGGGGCCGGCGCGCGCGGCGCTGCAGGCGCAGGTGGCGAGCCTCGGCCTCGCGCGCCGGGTGCACTTCGCCGGCTATCTCGAGCGCGACACGGCGCTGCTCGACTGCTACGCGGCCGCGGACGTGTTCGTGTTCGCCTCGCGCACCGAGACGCAGGGGCTGGTGCTGCTCGAGGCGATGGCGCAGGGGGCGCCCGTGGTCTCGACCGCCGAGCTCGGTACGCGCTCGATCCTGGTGCCGGGGAGCGGCGCGCTCGTGGTTCCGGAGGAGCAGGACGCGTTCGCCGCCGCGGTGGTGCGGGTGCTCGAGGATCGTGAGCTGCACGGGGAGCTCGCGCAGCGCGGGCGCGGGTACGCGCGCAGCTGGTCCTCCTCCGCCATGGCGGCGCGGCTCGCCGAGTTGTACCGGAGCCTGCGCGGCGCGCCGACTGCCGTGCGCGTACCGGCCTGAGTGTCCCGCCCCTTATCCCGTGAACGAGGAATTCCGCCCGCCGCTGTGGCTGCGCAATCCCCACGTGCAGTCGATCCTCGCGACCAGCTTCGTGCGACGCGGCCGCATCGTGCGCCAGGCGGCACCGCTCGTCGGCGCCGAGCGCGAGCTGCTGCTCGAATGCGGCGCGGGCGTGCGGCTGCAGTGCTTCGTCTCGAGCCCCCTGCGCAGCAGCGGCCGGCCGGTGCTGGTGCTGCACGGCTGGGAGGGGAGCGCCGCGTCGATCTACGTGCTGTCGCTCGCGCAGCTGCTGTTCGAGCGCGGCTTCGAGGTGGTGCGGCTGAACCTGCGCGACCATGGCGAGACCCATCACCTGAACCGCGAGCTGTTCCATTCCTGCCGGCTGCCGGAGGTGATCGGCGCGGTACAGGCGCTGCAGGGGCATTTTCCGGGCCAGGCCCTCAGCGCGGTCGGTTTCTCGCTCGGCGGCAATTTCCTGCTGCGCGTCGCGGCCCGCGCCCGCGAGTCGTCCCTCGACCTCGCGCGGGTCATCGCCATATCGCCGGTGCTCGAGCCGGCGGACACGCTCATCGCGCTCGAGACGGCGATGCCGGGGTACCAGGGATACTTCGTGCGCAAGTGGTGGCGCTCGCTGCGCAAGAAACAGGCTGCCTGGCCCGACAGCTACGACTTCGCGGCCGTGCGCGGCGGCCTGCGCGCGATGACGGCGGAGCTGGTGCGCCGCCACTCCGAGTTCGCAACGCTCGAGGATTACCTCAATGGCTACTCGATCACCGGCGAGCGGCTGGCCTCACTCGCGGTGCCCGCGCACATCCTGACTTCGCTCGATGATCCGATGATTCCGGCGGGGGGACTCGCGCGGCTCGCGCGGCCCGCCGCGCTTACGGTGACGGTCACGCGCTACGGCGGCCACTGCGGCTTCCTCGATTCGCTCGCGGGCCTCACCTTCGCGGAGCGCCTCGTGCTCGAGCAGCTCGACCCCGCGTAAGCGGCGGGGCCGCAGGCCTTTTCGGCCGGCAGATCAGGCGCGGCGTCGCTCTTCGAAGCGCAGCACCGGCTGGCCGCTGGTAACGGTCACGGTGCCCTCGATCACCGCGCCGCGCGCGATCGCGATCGTGCGGGCGATGACGTCGGCCTGGATCACCGCCGTGGCGCCGACCTCGAGCTTCTCCTCGACGACGAGCCTCCCGCTCACGCGTCCGGCGATCACCGCGGCCCGTGCATGCACTTCGCCGTGCCACTCGGAGCCGGCCGCCATGCTGAGCGCCCCGCCCACGCGGCCGTCGCCCCGCACCGTGCCGCAGACCACCAGGGGGCCTAAGGTCTCGAGGTCGCCGGCGACGCGGCTGCCGGGCGCGACGAAGGTCGGCGATTCGCCGAGCTGGTCGAGCAGTCTGCGCCGTTGCGTGTCCTCACCCATCGCGAATGCCCCCGGGAAGAAGCTGCGGGTTCATAATACGAGCCGCGGGGGGACGAGAATGCCGACCACGATCACATTCCGAGCAGCGAAGGCGGTGCTGGCCGCGGCGCTGCTCACAATTGCGGGGTGCAGCGCCGAGCAGCAGGACTGGCGCGCCGCCGAGGCCGCCGGCACCAGCGAGGCCTACAAGAACTTCCTCGAGCAGCACCCGAACAGTGAGCTTGCCGGCAAGGCACGCGAGCGGGTGGGGGATTTCGCCGAGGATCGCGACTGGCAGCAGGCGGCCAAGCTTGGTACGGCCGATGCGTACCAGGGATTTCTCGCGGCCCATCCCGACGGCCGCTGGTCGCAGGAGGCGCGGATTCGGCTCGAGAGCTCCGCGCTCGGATCGATCGCGCGCATGGAGCAGGAGGTACCGGGCCAGACCGCTTCCCGTCCGGCCGGGGTAAAGCTGCTGCGTCTCGCCAGCGCTTCTCCGACGGTCCCCGCCGGAGCATTGGCAGTACCCTCGCCGGGCGCCACGGCAGCCGCGCCCGCGCCCGCGACTACGGCCCCGGCGGCCGCCGGGTCTGCGGCGGTAGCGCCGGCCGGCACGGGGTACGCCGTGCAGCTCGGTGCCTTTGGTACGCCGGGCAGCGCCAACCGCGAATGGCAGCGGCTCAAGCTCCGCTTCGGGGCGCAGCTCGCGGGCCTCACTCCGCAGGTGGTTCGCGCAGGCACCTCGTCGGGTCAGCTGTACCGCCTCCAGGCCCGGGCGGGAGGCGAAGCGCAGGCGCGCGCAATCTGCGCAACGCTCAAGGCGCAGTCGCAGCCCTGCGTGCCGGTGATCCCCCACTGACGATCTCTGCTGCGCTTCGCCCCGAAGTGACAATTCCCGTCACCTGGCGACCGGGCCATTCTGCGGCATAAGCTCATGTTTTCTATGGATTTACATCTTTGGCACAGCCTTTGCTCCTATCGGGGTGCGGTGAATCGGATGATCACCGCGAGGTTCGTCGGACGCTCCCCTGATGCGTCCGTGGCCTGACGTTGCGAACAACTTCCCCGTGTTCGCTCCTGCGCGCCGCGATGCGACTTCCCCCGCTCGCGGCGCTTTTTTTTCCCCGGATAGAATCTGAGGAGCGTTGAGAGGCGGGCCGCCCGGCTCCATAGAACCGCTCATGGAATACCGCGACTACTACAAGATTCTGGGCGTCGGGCGGACCGCGACCGCCGATGCGGTGAAGACGGCGTACCGGCGGCTCGCGCGCAAGTTCCACCCCGACGTCAGCAAGGAGAAGAACGCCGAGGAGCGCTTCAAGGAAGTACAGGAGGCGTACGAGGTGCTCAAGGATCCCGAGAAGCGCGCCGCGTACGATCAGCTCGGGAGCGAGTGGAAGTCCGGGCAGCAATTCCGGCCGCCGCCGGACTGGGGCAGCGGATTCGAGTTCGGCGGGGGCGGCGCGCGCGCGGGCCGCGCACGCCACCGCGCCGGCGCGGGCGCGGAGGAGGAGGGTTACGCCGAGCAGGGCTTC
>DASQIP010000078.1:0-13114 GCA_035631515.1 Steroidobacteraceae bacterium | reverse complement strand
CCTCAGTACCTGCCGAAATAACCCTCTTTCAAGCTATCGTAGAGATTCGCCGTCGTGTGCATCTCGCCGTCGTACTCGATCTCCTCATCCCCGCGTGCTTCGATGACCGAGCCATCGTCGAGTGTGAATCGGTAAGTCGTGTTCTTGAGGTCCTGCTCCTTCACCAGCACGCCCTGGAACGCCTCGGGGTTGAAGCGGAAGGTGGTGCAGCCCTTGAGTCCCTGCTCGTGTGCATACAGATAGATGTCCTTGAATCTCTCGTAGGGGAAATTCGTAGGCACGTTCGCCGTCTTAGAAATCGATGAATCGACCCACTTCTGGGCCGCAGCCTGCACTTCGACATGTTCCTTGGGGGAGATGTCTTCGGAGGCGATGAAATAGTCGGGTAGTCTCTCAGCATCGGTCGTGCCCCCCGGCGCGGCGTTGGGATTGACGAGCTCGCGGAAGGCGAGCAACTCGAACGAGTAAACGTCGATCTTCTCCTTGGACTTCTTTCCCTCGCGAATGACGTTGCGGAAGTAGTGGTGCGCGAACGACGGCTCGATGCCGTTCGAGGCATTGTTGGCGAGCGACAGCGAGATGGTGCCGGTGGGCGCGATCGAGCTGTGGTGGGTGAAGCGCGCGCCGACCTCGGCCAGCTCGTGCACCAGGCGCGGCGCCACCTCGGCGACGCGCTGCATGTAACGGCTGTAGCGGGCGTGCAGCAGCCGCCCGGCGATCTTCGCGCCCGGCCGCCAGCCGTCGCGCGCCATCTCCGGGCGCTTGCGCAGCATCTCCCTGGTGACCGTGAACTCCTCGTTCATGATCGGCGCCGGACCCTTCTCGCGGGCGAGCTCGAGCGCCGCCTCCCAGCCGGCGACCGCCATCTCGCGCGACACGTCCTCGGTGAACTGCACCGCCTCGGGCGAGCCGTATTTCAGGCGCAGCAGCGTCATGGTGCTGCCGAGCCCGAGGAAGCCCATGCCGTGACGGCGCTTGCGCAGGATCTCCTCGCGCTGCTTCTCGAGCGGCAGGCCGTTGACTTCCACCACGTTGTCGAGCATGCGCGTGAAGACCTTCACGACCTCGCGGTACTCGTTCCAGTCGAACTCGGCGAAATCGGTGAACGGATGGCGCACGAAGCGCGTCAGGTTCACCGAGCCGAGCAGGCACGAGCCGTACGGCGGGAGATTCTGTTCGCCGCAAGGGTTGGTAGCGCGGATGTTCTCGCACCACCAGTTGTTGTTCATCTCATTCGAGCGGTCAATAAGTACGAAACCCGGCTCGGCGAAGTCGTAAGTGGAGGACATGATCACATCCCACACGCGCCGCGCCGGCACTGTCTTGTAGATCCTGCAGGCGACGAGTCCTTCGTCGTTTACGACATAACCGTCGTGTACCGGCCACTCGCGCCACAGGAACCTGGTCGCGTCGTTGAGATCGGGCTTGTCCGACTCGTACTCCTTGGTCAACAGCGGGAAGGCGAGCTTCCACTCGCGATCCTCGCGCACCGCGTGAATGAACTCGTCGGTGATCAGCAGCGACAGGTTGAACTGCCGCAGCCGGCCGTTCTCGCGCTTGGCGCGGATGAACTCCAGGACATCCGGGTGCCCGACGTCGAAAGTGCCCATCTGCGCGCCGCGGCGGCCACCGGCGGAGGAGATGGTGAAACACATCTTGTCGAAGATATCCATGAACGAGAGCGGACCTGAGGTATAGGCGCCGGCGCCCGATACATACGCGCCGCGGGGACGCAGCGTCGAGAACTCGTAGCCGATCCCACAGTTGTGGATGACCATCAGGCCACGTTCGCCGGCCAGATAGTTGTTGTGTTTTTCCACGCTGAAGTCGAAGAAAGTCTCCGCTAGCGGCAGGTTGCGCTCGATAGCGTCGACCGGACGCAGGCGTTTGGTGATCGTGATCAGCTGTTTGAGCGAGGGAAACCGCGCTTCCCATCGATCCAGCCACACTCGACTGATGCGCTCGCGCTGCGGGTAGCCGTGATAGAACCCGAGATGCTGCCTCTCCTTGTGCGGCAACCCGGCGTCTTCGCGCAGCAGCGCCTGCTGCAGCGCTGGCAGCATCTGAAAGTCATCGTACTGACCGGCCGTGGTCGCGTACTCCAGAATGCGCGTGCGCTTGCCGCTGTCGGCCATATAGCCTGCCACGGCGGCGAGGAAGCTCGAGTCGCAGATCTTGAGCATGGCGCCGCCCGAGCCGCGAATCATGACGCCGTCAAGCTCGTGCGTGCGGGGCTTGGTCAACGTGATACTGGCATGCACGCCGAACAGGTTGAGCACCGACTGCAGTTCCGCAGCAAATCGGGCGCTCTGCATGCTGATCGACGCGGCGCCTCTCTCGGTGGAGACGCAGCCGTCGGTGTCGATCAATCCGGCGAGGAACGGCAGGAAGAAGCGTTCTGGCTCCGCCGTGATCCAGCGGGGCATGCGCAGCCTCGCGGACTTCGGCCCGATCTGACCATCGATAAAGTCGATGGCGCGACTTGCCTCAAAACTGGCCACCGTGAAGTCCCAGACTGGGGTGCCGCGGGCGGTCGTCGCGGCCATCACTCGGGCTCGCGAGCCGGCGAACTGCGCGAAGAATTCTGCGTAGCGCTCGACGACCTCGCGCTCGGACGCCCGGATCTTGAAGATCACGCGGCTGCCGAACTCGCTCATTCGACGCGCCCACGCAGACTGGGTCGACTTGTAGGTGCACTTCTTGTAGTAGGCCGAGCCATCTCCGAGATGTGCGCCGGCGAACCAGGCCTCGCGCCAGCGCTTCTGGTCCGCTTCCCAGGGGAACGTGTGGTGCACCAGAGCATCGGTGCTGCGTACCTCATCGGCGCGCACATACGCGAACTGCCCCTCGCGGTGCACCAGCACCGGATGCTTGACCGAGGTAGTCAGCGTCGCACCATTTGAATGGATGCGGATGTTCTGCTCGCGCGGCACGTGCGTCGTCAGATGGTTGAGGATCCGCCGCATCTCGAAGCGGTGCTCGTCGCGGTCGTAGCACAGGATCTCGCGATGCCGTTCGGCCACTGCCACATCCGCGGTAACCAGCCCGCGCTCGGTGCGCACCCAGGTACCCGGAGCGACGCATCCCGCCTTCAACGTCAGCCCCGCCTCGTGCACCTTCTTCAGGATGTCGTCCATCGAGTCGCGGATCGTCCCCGACACCGTGCAGTTGATGGTGGAGGTCGCGGGCTTGTGCTCGAGCGCGCCGGCGTTGGAAGTCACGCGCCCCGCGGGAATCGCGCCGCGGCGCAGCGCCCACAGAAAACGCTCGTACCAGTGCTCGCGCACCTCGGGGTTCTCGACATCGGCGAGCGCGCGCGCGACGCGCTTATAGGTGTCGTCCATCGTCTTGTCGATGGGCGTGCCATCCTTGGCGGTCAGCCGATACTTCTTGTCCCAGATATCGAGCGACGCTTCCTGGAACGGAATCGCATCGATGTCCTTGGGATCGATCTTCACTACGGTGTTCATGGAATCCGCGGCGCTCTCTCTATTTAGTCGCCTAGTCCAACGGATTACAGGGAAAACCCAGCCAGACGCTCGTTGCGGCGCTCAAAGGAACCGCGAGCCTGCCGGTACCTGACTGTTCTCGACTTCAGTGGAACAGGTCAGGGCCCTGAACCCTCCCCCCCGACTGCGTGACCCTCGTCGCTCTGATCTGCGAACACAAGATCTTGTGTCGGGGTCAAAAGCCTAATGAGCGTGCCCGGGTGCGTCAAGATTCAAAACCATATTTTGTCTTGTTATTTTTATATAGTAATTTCATATTGTTACAGCATTCTCCGCAGTAAAGTGCACGATAATTTCTGACGCATCGCGGGCCTTGGGGAGTCAACCCCCGACCCCAATATATTGTGCTCAGGTCGAGCACAGGTTTTGCACAGACTTGCCCACAGGCAGACGTGCGGACGCATCCATATGAGCGGAGCCGTCCCGGCCGCTTCGCGGCTCTGCCTCCACTCGCCTCCGCTCGCCTCCGCCCGCCGCCGCCCGCCGCCGCCCGCTCGCGAAGGCCGTGGCGCGACCCTTGAAACCCCGATCGGCCAACCGCACATCCGGACCCATGCGCAGTTTGCGCAGCGGTTTTTTCCAACTTCAGTTCCAAGAGGAGGCATTTCAATGACTATCGTTCGTTACGAGCCGTGGGCGGTCTTCGGGCGTTTGCAGCGTCAGCTCGATCAGGCCTTCGGCGACACCGATGCCGCGAGCATCAGCTGGATCCCGCGCGTCGACGTCCGCGAAGAGAATGAGCGCTTCGTGGTCACGGCCGACCTGCCGGGTGTCGAGGGCAAGGACATCGAGATCACGGCCGACGAGGGCGTGCTCACGATCCGCGGCCAGCGCGGCTCCGAGAAGAAGGCTGCGGGCGAGGGCTACGAGCGCGTCGAGCGCGCGAGCGGCACCTTCCTGCGACGCTTCACCCTTCCCGAGAGTGCCGACGCCCAGGCCATCAAGGCGACGCACGTGAACGGTGTGCTCGAGGTGAGCATTCCGAAGCGTCCGCAGGCCCAGCCGCGGCGCATCGAAGTCCAGGCCGCCTGAGCCAAGCCTCCGCACAGCTCACCCGGCGGCGCCGCCCGGCGCCGCCGGTCGTGAGTTTTCCAGGCGGCTCGAGCGTGCGCAGCACGGCGCGGGCTAGAATTCCCCTCCGCATGAGAGCCGCTCTTCTCGCCCTCGGACTCCTGCTCGGCGCGCTCGTCCCGCCGGTCACGGCCGGCGTTCCGCCGGCGGTCGGCGATACGCCGCTGCCGACGCTCGCGCCCATGATCCGCAAGGTCTCGCCCGCGGTGGTCAACGTCGCCACGCGCGGCACCGTGCGCGACAGCGGCGGGCAGAGCCCGCTGCTGCAGGATCCCTTCTTCCGCCGTTTCTTCGAGATGCCGCGCGGCCGGGCGCCGCGCGAGCACCTGTTCCGCAGCGCCGGCTCGGGCGTCATCTTCGACGCGCGCCAGGGCTACATCGTCACCAACGCGCACGTCATCCAGAACGCCAACGAGATCACGGTGACATTGCAGGACGGGCGCGACCTCAAGGCCGAGGTGGTCGGCAGCGATCAGCCCTCGGACGTCGCCGTGCTCCGGGTGAGCGCCGAGGGGCTCGCGCAGATGCCGCTCGGCGATTCCTCGCACCTCGAGGTCGGCGACTTCGTCGTCGCCATCGGCAATCCCTTCGGCCTGCAGCACACCGTGACCTCCGGAATCGTGAGCGGCCTGTCGCGCACCGGCATCAATCCCGACGGCTACGAGGACTTCATCCAGACCGACGCTTCGATCAATCCCGGCAACTCGGGCGGCGCGCTGGTGAATCTGCGCGGCGAGCTGATCGGCATCAATACCGAGATCATCTCCAGCAACGGCGCCAACATCGGCATCGGTTTCGCCATTCCGGTCAACATGGCGCGCACCGTCATGGACCAGCTGATCAAATACGGCGCGGTCAAGCGCGGCCAGCTCGGGGTCTCCATGTACACCGTCACCCCCGACATCGCCCATTCGCTCGGGCTCGCCGATGCGGTCGGCGCGCTGGTGTCGCAGGTCGTCGAAGGCTCGCCGGCCGACAAGGCCGGGCTGCGCGTCGGGGACGTCATCACCTCGGTGAACGGCCAGCCGGTCAAATCCAACAGCGAGCTGCGCAATGCGATCGGGCTGCTGCGCGTCGGCGACCGCATGGACATCGGGCTGGTGCGCGACGGCAAGCCCATGCGGGTGACGGCGGTGATAGCCGCCGTGCCGGCACTGAAGGAGGTACCGTGAATATCTGCGTGCTCGGCGGGACCGGCTTCGTGGGCACCGAGCTCGTTGCCCGCCTGGCCCTCGACGGCCACTGGGTGCGGGTGCCGACCCGCAACCTGGCACGGGCCGAGCGTCTGCGGGTGCTCGAGACCATCGAGCTGTTCGTGGCCGACGTGCACTCGCCCGCGGCGCTCAGTCAGCTGTTCGCCGACTGCGACGCCGTGATCAACCTGGTCGGCATTCTCAACCCGAGGCGGGCGGCGAGCTTTCAGGCGGTGCACGCCGAGCTGCCGGCCAGGATCATCGCGGCGGCGCGCGGCGCCGGGGTACGCCAGGTGCTGCACATGAGCGCCCTCGGGGCCGACGAGCGCGCGCCGAGCCAGTACCTGCGCACCAAGGCCGCGGGCGAGGCGCAGCTGCGCGCCGCGCCGCCGGCCGGCTCGCAGAGGCAGCCGGCGGTCACGGTTTTCCGCCCGTCGGTGATCTTCGGTGCCGGGGACTCGCTCACCAACCGCTTCGCGCGGCTGCTGCGTCTCACCGCCGGGTTCCTGCCGCTGGCGCGCGCCGGCGCCCGCTTCGCGCCCATCCACGTGGTCGACGTGGCGGAGGCCTTCCGGCGCGCGCTCGGCGCGCGCGCCAGCTTCGGCCAGGTCTATCAGCTGTGCGGGCCCGAGGTCATGACGCTGCGGGACATCGTGCGCGCGAGCGCGCGCGTCGCCCGCCTCCCCTGCCACATCGTGCCGCTGCCCGACGTGGCGGCACGCATCCAGGGACTCGTGATGGGGATGCTGCCCGGCAAGCCCTTCTCGCTCGACAACTTCCGCTCGCTGACCGTCGATTGCGTGTGCCAGGAGGACGGCTGTGCCCGGCTCGGAATCCGGCCGCAGCACCTGCTGGCGGTGCTGCCCACTTACCTCGGCGACGACGACACCGAGTCGCAGCTCGCGCTGCTGCGCCGGACCGCGGAGCGTTAGTCCGCGGCGCCGGCTGCCGCCGGCTGCGCCCCGCACAGCTGCGCATGGCGCGCGGCACGCGGCTCTTTCGCCAGGGCGCGCACCGCGCCGTAGAAGCGCGCCAGGTCGCCATTCCCGGCGGCCAGCAGCCGTTCGAATCCCGGCACGCACTGGTAGTAAGTCGCTACCGCCGCGAGCTGCGCATTGTTGAGCCCGGCCGCGATCCACTGGTCGTACACCGGATAGTGCACGCCCTGGCGCCGCTCGAGCGCGCCGATGTCCGCGGCCAGCTCGCCGAGGATCTGCCGCTTGCCGGCCCGCAGCTCCCCGGGGGGCGCTGCCGATGTGTACAGCGCGCCGAGCCGCGCGCGCGCGGACTGAAGCAGCGCGAGCAACGCCGCCTCCTGCTCCTGCGCGGTGCGGAAGCGGCCGATGCGCTCCGCCGCCCCCTGGTACTCGAGCCAGCGGGCGAGCCCGACCTCCTCGACCGTGGTCGCGAACGCCTCGTTGAACTCCGAATCGTTGCGCACGTAGATCAGCTGATGCGCGAGCTCGTGAAAGACCGTCGCGGCGAGCTCGTCGTCGTCGTAGCGCAGCATGCTCGAGATCACCGGATCGGCGAACCTGCCGAGCGTCGAATAGGCCGGCACGCCCTCGACCACGACGTCGAAGCCGCGCGCCTCGAGCCCGAGTGCCATATCGCGCGCGCGCTGCTCGTGGAAGTAGCCGCGATAGGCGACGCAGCCGGCCACCGGGAAGCACCAGCGCTTCGGCTGCAGCGAGAGTTGCGGCGCCGCCACCACATTCCACACGACGAAGGGGCGGCCGATGTCAGCGTAGCTGCGGTAGCTGGCGTTGTCGGGGAGTCCGAGCTCGCGGGAGGCGAAATCGCGCGCCGCGCGCAGCTCGCCGAGGCGCGCGCGCAGCGCGGGCTGAGTGCGGGGATCGTCGATCAGTGCCGCGATGGGAACGCGCGCCTGCAGCAGCCGGAACTCGCCGCCGGCCGCCTGCACGAGATAACAGCCGCCGAGCAGCGGGCACAGCGCGCCCGCGAGCAAGGCACGCGCCGCTCCCATTACGCTGCGGGCGCCGGGCGCGCGCCGCGGCAACAGGCTGCCGCCCGGGGTCTCGGTTAACATGGACACCATGCGAGTCTACTTGGTCGGTGGCGCAGTCCGGGACCGCCTGCTCGGACTCGCGGCGCGCGAGCGCGACTGGGTGGTGGTCGGCGCTCGTCCCGAAGAGCTCGAAGCCCAGGGCTATGTGCCCGTGGGACGCGAGTTCCCGGTGTTCCTCCATCCCACCACCCACGAGGAGTACGCGCTGGCGCGGCTCGAGCGCAAGGTGGCACCCGGCTACCACGGCTTCACCACGCAGTTCTCCCCGGAAGTGACGCTGGAGGAGGACTTGAGGCGCCGCGACCTCACCATCAACGCCATGGCCGAGAGCGACACGGGCGAGCTGATCGACCCCTACGGCGGCCGCGCCGACCTCGCGGCGCAGGTGTTGCGCCACGTGTCGGACGCCTTCGCCGAGGACCCGGTGCGCGTGCTGCGCGCGGCGCGCTTCGCGGCGCGCTTCGCCGGCCGGGGCTTTCGCATCGCAGCGGAGACCATGGAGCTCATGCGCCGCATGACCGCCTCCGGCGAGGTGAGCGCCCTCACCCCCGAGCGGGTATGGCAGGAGACCGAGCGCGCGCTCGCCGAGGACCGCCCGGAGGTGTTCTTCGCGGCGCTGCGCGAATGCGGCGCGCTCAGGGTCATCTACCCCGAGATCGACGCGCTCTACGGCGTGCCGCAGCCGCCCCAATGGCACCCGGAAATCGACACCGGCGTGCACGTCATGCTCGCGCTCGCCTGCGCGGCGCGCAGCCGCGCCTCCACCGCCGTGCGTTTCGCGGTGCTCATGCACGATCTCGGCAAGGCGCGCACGCCGCGCGAGCGCTGGCCGAAGCATCACGGCCACGAGGAAGCCGGCGTGCCGCTGGTCGAGGCGGTGGCCGATCGCCTGCGGGTCCCGGGCACGCACCGCGAGCTCGCGATCCTCGCCGCGCGCGAGCACACGCTGGTGCACCGCGCGCTCGAGCTGCGCCCGGAGACCGTGCTGAAGGTGCTGCAGGAGTGCGACGCGTTCCGCCGTCCCGAGCGCTTCGCGGAGCTGCTCGCGGCGTGCGAGGCGGACGCCCGCGGCCGCGCCGGGCGCGAGTCGCAGCCGTACCCGCAGGCGGCCTATCTCGGGGCGGCGCTCGCCGCGGCGGCGGCCGTGACGATCCCGGAGGCCGAGCGGCGCGGCCTCAAGGGTCCTGCCATCGGCGCCGAGATGAGGCGACGGCGGCTCGCGGCCGTGAGCGCGGTCAAGGCGGCTCTGCCGCCGGCCTGAGCGGCGCGAGCCGCGCTTGCCTAGCGCAGGGCTCCGGTCGCCACCAGCACGAGCAGCGCCGATCCGAGCGCGATGCGGTACCACGCAAACACGGTGAAGCGGTGCGACTGCACGTAGCGCAGCAGCCACTTCACCGCGATGAACGCCACCACCAGGGAGACCGCGAAGCCGACCGCGACCGCGTTCCAGTCCTCGCTGCCCGCCTGCCCGCGAACCTTCAGGAGCTCGTACCCGGTGGCGGCGAACATGGTGGGAATCCCCACGAGGAAGGCGAATTCGGTGGCCGCGGGCCGCAGCGTGAGCCCGGCGAGCATGGCCGCGAAGATCGTCGACGCCGAGCGCGACGTGCCGGGAAACACGGCCGCGAGGATCTGACAGAGGCCGACCCAGACGGCGACGTTCCAGGTGACCGCCGCGCTCTGCGGGCGGCGCGCGACGTAGGCCTCGATGACGAGGATCAGCAGGCCGCCGATGAGCGTGGCGAGCGCGATCGGCAGCACCGATTCGGGCAGCTTCCACCCGAGGCGCGTCGCGATGAAGCCGCCGGCCGCGGTGATGAGGAAGGCGACGATCAGCTTTGCGAGGTAGTCGCGCTGCGACGGCTGGTTGAAGTGCGTCAGCAGATCGATCAGGCGGCGCCAGTAGATCAGCACGATCGCGAGGATGGCGCCCGCCTGGATCGAGACGTTGAAGAGCTCGGAGCGCTCCCCGAGCCAGCGTTCGGCAATCAGCAGATGCCCGGTGCTCGAAATCGGCAGAAATTCGGTGATGCCTTCGATGATCCCGAGGATCACGGTATTGAGGGTGTCGGACACGCGGGCGGACTTCCTCGTCGGATCGGGGGCGCCATCTTAACCGCCGGGCGTCCGCGGGGCCCGCACGCCGCGCCGCCCTGCTCGCGCCCTGCGGGGTGGATCACAGCTGGCGGCGCAGATCCTGAAGCGCAAAGCCCGCGAGCGGCGCCTCGCAGCCGCGCGTGAGCGCCATGACCTTGAAGGCTTCGCCCATCTCCTCCGGCATGACGAGGCGGCGCGCCTCGCCGGCGAGGCGCGCCCGGCTCACGGCGTCGGGGGCGGCGGCCACCGCCCGCTCGAGCCCGAGACCGAGCAGAAACGCCGCCTGGGTGGCGAAGCCCGACACCTCGAGGCCGGCGAGCGAGGCAGCCTCGGCGACGCGCGTGAAGTCGACCCAGGCCGTAATGTCCTGCATTCCCGGATTGAGCAGCGGCTCGTCGTGGGCGCGCTGACGGAAGTGGCAGCGCAGCGTCCCCGCGACGCGTTGCGGGTGGTAGTAGTGAGAGCGCGGCAGGCCGTAGTCGAAGAGCAGCACGATCCCCCGCGCGAGGCATGCGCCGAGGGAGGCGATCCAGGGCCCGACCCGCAGGTTGACTTCCGATGTGTAACCGTCGGGGAGTGAGCACGGCGGCGTGCCGAACATAGCCGCACAGGCCTCGGCCAGCGCCGCGTCGGGCGGCCCCTCGGCCGCCTGCAGCGCGCCACCGGGCGCGAGTGCGACGCCGAGCTCGTGCACCGCGCCGCCGCGCAGGGTGAAGCGCCGCACCGGCAGCGCATCCGCCACCTCGTTGGCGAGTATCACTCCGGCGAGCGGTGTCGGCGGCAGTTCTTCGAGCCATGCGAGGCGCGTGCGCAGGCGCGGCGCGAGGCTCCCGAGGCGCTCACGCTGGCGGGCGGCAAGATCGCCCGACACTTCGAGGATCGCATAACGCTCCGGCAGGACACCCTCGGCATCGAGCGCGGCGAGGATCGTGGCCGCGAGCGCTCCGGTGCCGGCGCCGAGCTCGAGGATCTCCCCGCCGGTGGCGCGCAGCACCTGCGCGCACTGCGCCGCGACGCAACGGCCGAAGAGCTCCGAGACCTCGGGGGCGGTGACGAAATCCCCGCCGCTGCCGAGCTTCCAGCTGCCGGCGCTGTAGTAGCCGAGTCCCGGCGCATAGAGCGCGAGCTCCATGAAGCGCTCGAAGGACAGCCAGCCGCCGCCGCGGGTGAGCTCGGCGCGGATCAGCGCGGCAACCGCCTCGCTGTGGCGCCGCTCGTCGGCGCTGAGAGCGGGAAGCATTGAGCGCGCGGCCGATGGGGTCATAATCGGCGCCCATGGCACGAGCTGATCCCGAGCCGCCCGAGACACTGCCGGCGCCGAGCAGGGTGCTCGCCGGCCGGACGGCGCTGGTCACCGGCGCGGCGCGGCGCGTCGGCGCGACGATCGTGCGCGTGCTGCACGGGGCCGGCGCCAACGTCGTGATTCATTACCGCAGCTCCGCCGAGGATGCGGCGCGGCTCGCCGCCGAGCTCAACGCGGCGCGCCCCGGCTCTGCGGCGCTCGCCGAATGCGACCTGCTCGACGTGACGCAGCACTCGGGGCTCATCGCCGCCGCGGTGCAGGCCTTCGGAGCGCTCGACATCCTCGTGAACAATGCCTCGACCTTTTACCCCACTCCGATCGGCGACATCACGCCCATCGATTGGGACGATCTCGTCGGCACGAACCTCAAGGCGCCGCTGTTCCTCGCGCAGGCTGCGGCGGGCGCGCTCCACGAGCGCGACGGACTCATTATTAATCTCGCCGATATCCACGGCATGCGGCCGCTGCGCCGCTACCCCGTCTACAGCCTCGCCAAGGCCGGCGTCATCATGCTGACCCTGTCGCTGGCGCGCGAGCTCGGCCCGCACGTGCGCGTGAACGCCGTCGCGCCCGGCCCCGTCATGTGGCCGGAGGACGGGATGGATGCGGCGCTCAAGGCGAAGATCCTCGCGCGCACGGCGTTGAAGCGTCCCGGCTCCGCGGTCGACGTGGCACGCGCGTGCCTCTACTTCGCGTCGGAGGCGCCGTACGTCACCGGCCAGGTCCTCGCGGTCGACGGCGGGCGCAGCATCGGCTGGTGACACGGCTCAGATTCCGGAGCTAAGTGCGCGCCAGCTGCTCGAGCGGGTGGGCGTCCCGGTCGAACCGGTGCCACAGCTCGCCCACGGTGAGTCCCGCGGTCGGGTGCATGACCCCGGGGGCGAGCTCGGCGAGCGGACCGAGCATGTAGGCCCGTTTCACCAGGTCCGGGCGCGGAAGCTTCAGCCCGGGCTCCTCGCACACCAGGCCGCCGTAGAGCAGCACGTCGAGGTCCATGGAGCGCGGCGCCCAGCGCGGCGCGGCGCGGGGGCGCCCGCAGCGTGTCTCGATCGCGTGCAGCCGCTCGAGGACCGCATGCACCGGCAGCGCGGTGGCGAAGCCCGCGACCAGGTTGATGAAGTCCGCGCCGTCGAAGCCGACCGCGCGGTTCCGGTACCAGGAGGAGAAGCGCACGCCGGGAAAGGCGCGCTCGAGCTCCGCGACCGCCTGGCCCATGTGGCGCTCCGGCTCGACGTTGCTGCCCGCCGCGACATAGACCTCCGGCACGGATAATCCCTCAGCGCGGCAGGTCGGCGCGCGTACGCTCGATCACCACGCCGACGTCGCGCGAGTTGCGGATGGCGCCCGGCTTGTTGAGCGAGATCCGTACCCACTCGACCCCGAATTCCTCGAGGATGAGCAGCGCCAGCCGGTGCGCCAGGGTCTCCACCAGCCTGAACTCCGAGCCGCCTATGAACTCGAGGGCGCGCTTGGCCACTTTCTTGTAGTCGAGCGTGTCGGCAACCTCATCGCTGAGCGAGGCGTGCCGGCAGTCGACCGGCATCTCGAGATCCACCACGACCGTCTGGCGGACGCGCCGTTCCCAGTCGATGAAGCCGATGATGCAATCGGCGGTCAGGCCGTGGAGGAAGATCCGGTCGCCGGAGCGCTGTGTCATGGCAGGTCGCGCGCAGTGTCGGTCTTGGTTGCGGGTTGGCGTCAGGCCGCCAGCTGCGGCAGCGACGCGAGCGGCCATTGTGCGCGCGCCTCGATGGCGAGGCCCCCGTGCTGTCCGGCCTTGAGGCGCGCGAGCCCGGCCACCGCGATCATCGCCGCATTGTCGGTGCAGAACTCGATGCGCGGATAGTACACGCGCGCCCCGTGCGCGCGGGCGGCGGCGCTCAGCTGCTCGCGCAGGGTGAGGTTGGCGCCG
>DASQIP010000077.1:0-19802 GCA_035631515.1 Steroidobacteraceae bacterium | reverse complement strand
GCCAACTTTGATGTCGAAGGAATAGCGCAAGCCGCTGCCGCCCGTTTCCTTCTCGAGTTCTTCATCGGTTATCTTGCCTGGACGCACTTTCAGTGCGATGTCGCGTGCAGCCTGAATATCAATCTTTGCGTCCTTGGCAAGCTCTTCGCCGGTGTAGGCCATTGCGACCGTACAAAATGCCAAGGCGCTCGCGGCCAGTAACGTCGCAATGACATTTCGGTTTCTGTTAAGACTCAACAACTCATTCATGATTTGCACCCTTGAATTGCGCCGCCGATCGGACTCCTGGCGGACAGCAAGGTCTGGGTTGATTTCCGCTCATTCCTCGGCCGGAACGGGCGCGGAACATTTCCATGCCGGCGGGCAGTCCGTCCGTTCAAGTGGGTCGTACCGCGACGATCACGAAAGCCCCGATTGTCCGCTTCTACCGTTCTGACGGACTCCGCTCTTAGTTTTGTCCAAACGGCCGGGTTCTCACGCCGCAGCGTGCCGTTCGCACCATGAGGATGAGGGTTGATTTGGGCTGCCTGCTTGCCGACCTTATCTTTGGCCATCTCCAGATCAAAGTGGGCCTGCAAGTTGATCCAGTAGCCATCAGAAGTACCGAAATAAGCCGACAGTAGCACCGCCATTTCCGGCGAGATCGAGCGCTTCTCGCGCACAATGTCATTTACTCGGGGCAGTGGCACGCCGAGAGACTTAGCGAGCGCATAAGCACTCAGACCGACTGGCTCCATGAACTCCTGCCGGAGAATCTTGCCCGGATGAGCGAGCTTGATCTTTCGCGCTGCCATAACTCCAACCTACCCTAATGATAGTCGACGATCTCGACGTCAAAGCCGTGACCGTCACGCCACCTGAAACAGATCCGCCACTGCTTGTTGATCCGGAAACACGCGGGATCTTGATCAGGACACCACTAACCGGCTGACTTCCTACCGGAACCCTCGCTGTACCGTCGACTACGCCTTCTCCCCCACGTGTAACTCCGCGACTTTGAAGGGCACTCCACACCCTCCAATCCCGCAGTAGCCGTCGGGATTCTTCGCGAGATATTGCTGGTGATAGTCCTCGGCGTAGAAGAACTCGGGCGCCTCGCGAATCTCGGTGGTGATGGTTCCGCGCGCCGCCGCGGTGAGGCCAGCCTGGTAGATACGCTTCGACTCCTCCGCGGCCTTGCGCTGCTCCCCGTCCAGCGCGTAGATCGCCGAGCGGTATTGCGTGCCGATGTCGTTGCCCTGGCGCATGCCCTGGGTGGGATCGTGCGACTCCCAGAACGCCTTGAGGAGCTGCTCGTATCCGATCTTTTTCGGGTCGTAGATCACCCGCACAACCTCGGCGTGCCCGGTTTCCCCGGTGCAGACCTCTTCGTAGGTGGGATTGGGGGTAAAGCCGCCGGCATAGCCCACGGCCGTCGTGTACACGCCCGCAAGCTCCCAGAAGAGCCGCTCCGCGCCCCAGAAGCAGCCGAGCGCGAACATCGCCTCGCGCATCCCGGCGGGGAACGGCGGTACGGTGCGGTGACCGTTGACGAAATGCACCTCGCGGACCTTCAAGGGCGTGCTGCGGCCGGGCAAAGCCTCGCTCTTGCCGGGCATGTCCGATCTCTTGCGTGCCAGGGCCATGAGAGCCTCCTTTGGTACTCCCGCGCAGTTTGGGGACATCGCCGCAGTGACTCAAGACCCTCAGGGCCCATGCTAAGCTCTTCCTCAATGGGCATCAGCCAGCCGCAGAACCTGACCATGCCGCCGATCGAGAGGCTGCGCCCCTACGGGATCCGTGTGAGCCTGCCGCCGGGGGACCCCTTCCGTAAGCTCCTGGGTCCCGAGTGGCAGCGCCTGCACTGGTACCCGACGCCGGCCGAGCGCGACGCCGCGCTGGCGGAGATGAGTCGGCGGCACGAGTACTCACGCGCCGGCGACAAGCCCGCCCTGGTATTCAAGAAGATCGAGAAGCTCGCCGAGAGCCGCGGGCTGTAGAACGTCCACCGGCGCCGGTGCGGCGCGCGCCTGTACCGGTCGCGCCGCGGACAGCGCGGGCGAAACCGCTGCCTCCGTAGCTGCCCCAGCCGTCCCGCGGTTGTTAGCTTGCGAGGCGCGCAGCGTCGCCCCGGAGCGAAGGAAGATGGCCATGCCCAGCCCCGAGAACAAGGATCCGGCAACTTATCCCTACGAGACGCACCTCGACATCAAGTTCGCTCCCCTGAGCGTAGTCGACGTGCCGGGCCTGGTCGCGGGTGTACGGCACCCCTGGTACAACCAGACTCTCTGCAAAGTGAACGACTCGGTGATTCGCCTCGGCGTGTTCGAGCCGGGCGAATACCACTGGCACAAGCATGACCAGGATGACGAGTTCTTCTTCGTGCTCGAGGGGCGGTTCATCATCGACCTCGAGGGCCGGTCGATCGAGCTCGAGCCGCGGCAGGGCTTCGTCGTGCCGAAGGGCGTGGTCCACCGCACGCGGGCGCCCGAGCGCGCCGTGATCCTCATGGCCGAGACTGCCGCGATCGTCCCGACCGGCGACGCATGACCGCCGGATCCGCCGAGCCGATCATTCGCCCGGTAGCGGCGGCGGACTTCGCGCAGTGGCTGCCGCTCTGGGACGGCTACCACGCCTTCTACGGGCGCGAGGGTCCGTCGGCCCTCGCCCGATCTTAGAAGGTGCGGCCGAGGAACAGGTAGAAGGCCTGGCTACCGTGCTGATCGAAGCCGGTGGCGATGTAGAGCGGTCCGAGCAGCGTATCCATGCCGAGAAACACGCTGGCGTCCTTGTGCGTGTTGCCGAAGCTCGCGGCGCTGCGGCTCTGCCAGACGTTGCCCGCCTCGAGCGAGGCGCCGAGGTAGGTCGGCACGTCGAAGTAACCTGGGCCGCCGCGGCCGATCTGCCGGTAGTAGAGGACGCGGGCGATGCCGAAGTTGGGCCCGAGCAGGGAGTTCGCGCGCAGGCCCGAGAGATTCAGGAAGCCCCCGAGCGGAAACTGCAGGTTGAGCTCGGTGACGTTCGCCTGCAGCGTCGTGCCGCCGGCGGCGGAGAGCGAGAAAGTGTCGCGCCCGAAGGAGTAGGCGGCGAGGTAACTCATCGTCACCTGGTCGGAATGCTGCCCGAGCGTCGCGTCGCGATTGGCGCTCCACTGCAGCGTCGCCTGCTGGCCGCTGTGCGGGAAGTTGATGTCGTCGAGCCGGTCGTAGGTGAAGCGCGCGAAGTAGTTGATCAGATCGAACCGCGTCAGGCTCTGCACCGGCAGATTCGGGTCGGTCGGATTGCCGATCTCGAGCACGTAGTGTCCCTGCTCGCGCTGCGCGCCGATGCGCGCCTCCCCCCAGTTGCCGAACTGGTAGCCGAAGTCCGAGCCGTACTGGAACGTGTGCACCCGGTACTGCGCTTCGAGGCTCTGGCCATTGAGGATGTACAGCTCGCGCGCCAGGTCCGAGACGTGCGGCATCACGAACCAGCCGGAGAACTGCGCGAGCGGCAGGAAGAGCTCGGTGGAGGCGAGCGAGGTGGTGCCTCCCTGCAGGTCCGTGACCCACTCGCCGGCGTTGCGGGTGATATCCGACATGACGAAGCGCACCGCGGCATCGTAGGTGGCATGGCCCTCGAAGTCGTCCTGGAGACTCAGGCCGAAGCGCAGGTAATTCGGGCCCTGCGAGCTCGGACGCGCATCGAGCGCGAGGCCGTAGTAATCCTCGTGACCGACCACGCGGTAGTCGAGGGTGTCGAGCCCGCCGAGGCCGTAGAGCGCCGTGACCCGCCGCGCGACCGCTCCCGGATCGAGGGGCTGGCCGGCCATGTCCCTGAACAGCCGGTCGAGCGACTTCGAGTACTCCTCCGAGCCGTCTGCCTGCACGAAGCGGATCACGGGCGGCGGCAGGCGCAGCGCTTCGCGCCGCTGCTGGTAGCGTTGCATCTCGGCGTCGCTCACCCCGAGCGGCGCGAGCCGCCCGGCGGCCGTACGCGCCGCGGCCTCGCCGACGCTGATGTAGCGCGCCACCGCGCCGAAGTCGAACGACGAGGCGTCTCCGAGCGCCGGCGAGATCAGAATGTCCCGTGGAGTGAGCGTCGCCAGCTGCTGCTCGGCATTGCGCCGCAGGAGTATGGCGAGCATCTGGTTGGAGATGGCCGTGATGTCGGTGAGCTGGCTGCGCTGCTGCAGCGGCGAGCCGACGTCGACCACGATCACCAGGTCCACTCCCATCGCACGCGCTACGTCCACCGGAACGTTGTCGGCGATGCCGCCGTCGACCAGCATCCGCCCCTGGCGCTCGACCGGGGCGAAGATGCCGGGCGCCGACATGCTCGCGCGCATCGCGCTCGTCAGGTCCCCCGCCGCCAGGACCGCCGGCTCGCCGCTCTCGAGGTCGGTAGCCACGGCGCGAAAGCGCGTGGGAAGATCGTCAAAGTCGGTGATGCGCGCCACCGGCAGCGTCAGCCGCCGCAGCATCTGCGAGAGGCCCTGCCCCTCGATGAGCCCCTTGGGGAGCACGATCCTGTGACCGCGCACGCCGAGCGGGAACTTGACAAGGAAATTCTCGTCCTCCTGCTTGCGGCGCAGCGTGAGGTCCTCGCGCGGCGGCCGGTCACGAAACGCGGCCTGCCAGTTGAGCGAGGTCATGATCTTCTCGATGTCGCGCGCCGTGAGACCGCTCGCGTACAGGCCGCCCACCACGGCCCCCATGCTGGTGCCCGCGATCGCGTCGACCGGCACGTGCAGCTGCTCGAGGACCTTGAGTACGCCGACGTGCGCGGCGCCACGCGCGCCGCCGCCGGAGAGCACCAGGCCGACCCGCGGACGCGCGCTCCCCGGCTGCGCCGCAGCGGGCGGGTCGTCGGCGGCCGGGGCGGGTGCCGCGAACGCGAGGCACTGAACTGCGAACAGCAACCTCAATGCCCCGAAACGGGACATGACCGCCCGTGGTGAACTCACGGCGGGGAGAATACCAGCATGCGCCGCGCGCCGCGCTCTGGCTCGCGCTGCTGCGCCACCCTCGCGGATAATGGCGCCATGACTCACTCCGCCCGCAGCGCACGTGCCGCCGCAGTCTCGCTCGCCGCGCTCGCGCTCGGCGCGGCCGCGGGCGCGCCGGCGCAGACTCCCGAGGCGAGCGACTGGGGTTACTACGGCGGGGACATGTTCGGCCAGCGCTTCTCGACCCTCGACCAGATCAACCGCGGCAACGTCAAGCGCCTCGCCGTGGCCTGGACCTACCGCACCGGCGAGCTCGGCGCGGGCAGCGCCCAGGCGCGGCGCCTGACCTTCGAGGCGACGCCGGTGCTCGCCTTCGGGCGGCTGTACCTCGAGACGGGTACCAACATCCTGATCGCGCTCGATCCGGCGACCGGGCGCGAGCTGTGGCGCTTCGACCCGCGCGTCGAGCGCACGCGCCGCTATGCGGAGTTCACCGCGCGCGGCGTGAGTGTCTGGGTGAGCACCGACCCGCGCCGCCCCGGGCCGTGCGCCCGGCGCATATTCACCGGAACGGTCGACGCACGCCTCCTCGCGATCGATGCCGACACGGGCCGACCGTGCGCGGATTTCGGCAGCGACGGGCAGGTCGACCTGACTCGCGGCATCCGGATCCGCGACCGCCCCGCGTATCTCGTGACCTCGCCGCCCGCGATCTACGCCAACGTGGTCATCGTCGGTTCCGCGATCGGCGACAACCGCGCCGCGGACGTCGAGCGCGGCGTGATCCGCGGCTACGACGCGCTGACGGGTGCCCTCCTCTGGTCTTTCGATCCGCTGCCCGACTCTCCGGCGCATCCGGCGGCCGCGGAATGGAACGCCGCCCAGGCCGCCGGCACCGGCGCCGGCAATGCCTGGGGAGTGATGTCGGTGGACGAGGAGCACGCGCTGGTGCTGGTGCCGACCGGCTCGGCAAGTCCCGACTTCTATGGCGGCACGCGCTTAGGGAGCAACCGCTTCGCCGACTCGCTGCTCGCCCTCGATGCGCGCACCGGCAGGCTCGTGTGGCATCAGCAGCTCGTGCACCACGATCTGTGGGACTATGACCTCGCCGCGCAGCCGGTGCTCGGGGATCTCGCGGTACAGGGCGTCCCGGTGCCGGCCGTGATCGAGGCCACCAAGACCGGCATGCTGTACGTCTTCGACCGCACCAACGGCGCGCCACTCTTCCCGGTCACCGAACGGTCAGTGCCGCGCAGCTTCGTACCGGGCGAGCAGGCCTGGCCGACCCAGCCGTTCTCGGCGCTGCCGGCGCTCGTGCCGCAGCGGCGCGTCGACCCGGCAGATGCCTGGGGCGTCACCTTCTGGGACCGGGGCAAGTGCCGCGAGAAGCTCGCCGCGCTGCGTAACGAGGGGGTCTTCACGCCGCCGGACACGCACGGCACGCTGGAGTTTCCCGGTTACGCGGGAGGCGTGAACTGGGGCGGCGTGGTCTTCGACGAGCAACGCGGGCGCGTAATCGCCGCCGTGAACGATCTGCCGATGGAGGTGACGCTGATCCCGCCCGCGGACCTCGAGACGCAGCAGCGCTCCGGGCTCTACCCCCACGCCGAATTCGCCCGCCAGGCGGGTACTCCCTACGCGCTGCGGCGCGAGCCGCTGCTCTCGCCGTGGGGACTGCCGTGCACGCCGCCACCCTGGGGTACGCTGGTGAGCGTCGACCTGAACGCCCCGCGCATCGTCTGGCAAGTGCCGCTCGGGTCCACCGCAGGCTTTACGCCGTGGCCGCTGGTGCGCGACTTCGGCATGCCCGGCATGGGCGGCCCGATCGCCACCGCCGGCGATCTGGTGTTCGTCGGGGCGGCGATGGACAGCTACTTCCGCGCCTTCGACATCGAGACCGGTCGCGAGCTGTGGAAATACAAGCTGCCCGCCGGCGGCCAGGCGACCCCGATGACCTACCGTGCCGGCAAGGACGAGCAGCAGTACGTCGTCATCACTGCCGGCGGCCACGGCCCGCTCGGCACGCCGCGCGGAGACTACGTGGTGGCCTTCGCGCTGCCGCCGGGCGCGGCGGCGGTGCGCGCCGGTGCGGCGCCGGCCCCGGCGGCGCACTAGCGGAGACTGGCATGCTGTTGTTGATCCTCATGTACATCGTTCAGGGGGTGCTCATCGTTCACGTCATCAGGACGGGGCGGAATTTCCTGTGGATCTGGGTGCTGCTGCTGCTGCCGTTCGGAATCGGTGCGCTGGTCTACCTCGCGGCCGAGGTGCTGCCGGAGCTGTTCCGCAGCCGCACGGCGCGGCGCACGGCGCGCGGCCTGCGCCGCGCGATGGACCCGGGTGCGGCCCTGCGCCGTTACGAGGACGAGGCGCGCGTCGCCGGCAATGTCGCGAGCCGCCAGCGTTACGCCGAGGAGCTCGCCCGCCACCGGCGCTACGACGAGGCGATCGCCCAGTACACCCAGGCGCTCAGCGGACTCTACGAGCACGACCCCAATCTCATGCTCGGCCTCGCGCAGGCCCAGTTCGCCAAGGGCGACGCGCGCGCCGCACGCACGACGCTCGATGAGCTGATCCGGCACAACCCGGACTTCCGCTCGCCCGACGGCCATCTGCTCTATGCCCGTTCGCTCGCGGCGGAGGGCGAGGTGGGGAAGGCCCTGGAGGAATACCGGGCGCTCGCCCCCTCCTATCCGGGCGCCGAGGCTGCGGTGCGCTATGCGCAGCTGCTCGAGGCGCAGGGTCAGCACACCGAGGCGCAGCGCGTGGCGCGCGAGCTCCTCGAGCGGGCGCGCATCGCGCCCCGGCACTACCGCCGCGCGCAGCGCGAGTGGCTGGAGGCCGCGCAGAAGCTGCTTTGATCTCACGCGCCGAGATCGCCCGCCGCCGATTTCGGCGGACGTCACTTTCGCTTGCGGGCGCCGGCGGCGCGCCTTTCGCGACCTGCGGCCTTGCCGAGCGGAATCTGCTGCGTGATGCAATGGATGTTGCCGCCGCCGAGGAGGATCTCGCGCGCCGGAACGCCGACCACGCGCCGCCCCGGAAACAGGCGCTTCAGGCCCGCCGCGGCCCGCCGGTCGGTGCGCGCATCGAGGAGCGGTATGACGATGCCGCCGTTGGCGATATAGAAGTTTACGTAGCTCGCGGCGAGGCGCTGGCCCGCGACGCGCGGGCGGGTACCCTTGTGGCGCAGCACCCCGGCCGCTTCCTGCGCGCTCATCGTGAGCGGCGGCGGGCTGGGCAGCCGCACCACCTTGAGCCGCCGGCCACGGGCATCGCGCGCGCCGTTGAGCCGCTCCCAGGCATCGAGGGAGATCGCGTGCTGGGGATCGCGCCGGTCGTCCGGCCACGTGAGGCACACGACGCCCGGGCGCACGAAGCAGGCGAGATTGTCGATATGGCCGCCGGTCTCGTCGTCCACCACGCCCTTGCCGAGCCAGATGACTTCGGTTACGCCGAGGTAGTCGCGCAGCCGGGCCCCGATCCCGGCCCGCCCGAGCTGCGGATTGCGATTGGGATTGAGCAGGCACTCCTCGGTGACCAGCGCGGTGCCCTCCCCGTCGACGTGCAGCGCGCCGCCTTCCATTACGAGTGGCGCCCGATAGCGGTCGAAGCGCTCGATCTCGAGCACCTTGTGCGCCACCTGCTCGTCCTGATCCCAGGGAAAATACAGGCCGCCCTCGAGGCCGCCCCAGGCGTTGAAGCGCCAGTCGACGCCGCGCACGGTGCCGCGCCGGTCGAGCACGCAGGTCGGACCCACGTCGCGCATCCAGGCATCGTCGTGCGCCATCTCGACCAGGCGCACCGCCTGCGGCAGCAGCGCGCGCGCCGCCGCGTAGTGCGGCGTCGACACCCCGACCGTGACCGGCTCGAAGCGTGCGATCGCGGCCGCCACCTGCGCAAAGGCGAGTTGTGCCGGCCGCGCCGCCTCCCGCCAGTTGTCCGGTCGCTCCGGCCACAGCAGCCAGCAGCCTGCATGCGGCGCGAACTCGGCCGGCATTGCGAAGCCGTCCCTGGCCGGCGTGCTCGCCACTGTGCGCGTCATCGGCGCAGGCGGCTGTGTCTGAATCCGTAGAAGGCGTAGATCGACATGCCGACCGCAGTCCAGATCACGAGACGCCCCCAGGTCGCCGCGGAAAGGTAGTAGGTCATTCCGAGACACCACAGCACGCCCGCCACGCAGGTGACGGGCGCCCAGGGCACGCGGAACGGACGCGGCGCATCCGGCCGCGTCCGGCGCAGCACCAGCACCCCGGCGCATACCACGGCGAAGGCGAGCAGGATGCCCATGGAGATCAGGTCGGCGAGCAGATCGAGCGGAAACACGGCCGCGATCGCCGCGGCGAATACCCCGGTGATGACCGTGGATACGTGGGGGGTCTTGAAGCGCGGGTGACAGCGGCTCATGACGGGCGGCAGCAGACCGTCATCGGCCATCGAGAGCAGAATGCGCGGCTGTCCGAGGAGCGACGTCAGGATGACCGACGTCATGCCCGCGATCACTCCGATCTTCAGAATCCACGAGAGCCAGGAGAGCTGCGGGTGGGCATCGAGCGCCAGGGCCACCGGAGCATCCGAGTCGAGCTTCTGATACGGGACCATCCCGGTCAGAACGCTGGCCATCGCCACATAGAGCACGGCGGAAATCACCAGGGTGCCGATGATGCCGAGGGGCAGGTCGCGCTGCGGGTTGCGCGCCTCGAGCGCGGTGGTCGACGCCGCATCGAAGCCGACGTAGGAAAAAAAGATGATCGCCGCGCCTTGCATCACGCCGCTCCAGCCGAAGTGCCCGCGCTCGCCCGTGTTGGGTGGAATGTAAGGGGTCCAGTTCCCGGGCTCGACGTATTTCAGGCCGGCGATCACGACGATGACGATGACGACCACCTTGAGGGTCACCATGAACGAGTTGGCGCCGGCCGAACCGCGCACGCCGACGTAGAGGAGCGCCGTCATCGCGGCGATGATCAGCACCGCCGGCACGTTGACCAGGGCGCCGGTGCTCACCACGTGATCGTGGGCATCGAGAGCGAGCGGCGCGTTCACCAGCGCTGCCGGCAGGTGAATGTGCGCGTCGTTGAGCAGGCTCACCACGTAGGCGGACCAGCTCACCGCCACCGCGGAGGCCGAGATCGCGTACTCGAGCAGCAGGTTCCAGCCGATGAACCAGGCGAGCGCCTCGCCGAGCGTCGCGTAGGTGTAGCTGTAGGCGCTGCCGGGCACCGGCAGGAAGGTGGCGAACTCCGAATAGCACAGCGCCGCGAGCCCGCCGCCGACGGCCGCGATCAGCAGCGACAGGGTGATTGCCGGACCGGTGTGATTAGCGGCCACGGTACCCGTGAGCACGAAGATTCCCGAGCCGATGGTCGAGCCGAGGCCGATCGCAACCAGCGCCCGCGCGCTCAGTACCTGCCGCAGGCGCGCCTTGCCGGCCGGCGCCGGGTCGATGGGCCGCACCGCACACATCTGCCGCAGGACCGCGGCCCACCCGGCGGCGGCGCTACTCTTATTTATAGCGTTGGACATGCTCTCCGCCGACCCCCCGAGGCGCAGCCCCTCAGGTCAGTGTCTCACACGCCCGCCTTGCCCGGCACTCGGCCGGCACTCGCCCACTCGGTCGGCACTCCCCGAGGGCTGTGCTAGCATGACGCGCCCGGCGGGACCTGCCGTCCCAGCGGAGAGGAAGCCCATGTCCACGGCCCCAAGCCCCAGGATCACCCCGCCCGCCGGTGGTGCGAAGATCACGATCCGTAACGGCAAGCTCGCCGTCCCCGACAATCCGGTCATCCCCTTCATCGAAGGCGACGGCACGGGACCGGATATCTGGCGCGCCAGTGTGCGCGTCATGGATGCGGCGGTGGCCAGGGCCTACGGCGGCAAGCGCCGCGTCCACTGGATGGAGGTGTACGCGGGCGAGAAGGCCAATCGCCTCTTCAACACCTGGCTGCCGGACGAGACGGTGGCGGCGTGCCGCGAGTATCTGGTGTCGATCAAGGGGCCGCTCACCACCCCGGTCGGTGGCGGGATCCGCTCGCTCAACGTGGCGCTGCGGCAGATGCTCGATCTCTACGTGTGCCTGCGCCCGGTGCGCTGGTTCAAGGGAGTGCCCTCGCCGGTGAAGCATCCCGAGAAGGTCGACATGGTGATCTTCCGCGAGAACACCGAGGACATCTACGCGGGCATCGAATTCGAGCTGGGGACCGCCGACAACCAGAAATTCCTCGAGCTGTTCCGCCAGACCTTCCCCAAGGCCTACGCCAAGATCCGCTTCCCGGAGAGCTCCGGAATCGGCATCAAGGCGGTTTCGAAACAAGGCTCCGAGCGGCTGATCCGCGCGGCGATCGAGTACGCGATCGCCAACAGGCGCAAGAGCATCACCCTGGTGCACAAGGGCAATATCCAGAAGTTCACCGAAGGCGCGTTCCGTAACTGGGGCTACCAGCTCGCCGAGCGCGAGTTCGGCGGCGCCACCTACACCTGGGAGCAGTGGGAGCGCACCAAGGCGGCGAAGGGCGAGAAGGACGCCAACGCCGAGATGGACGCAGCCCGCAAGAGCGGCCGCATCCTCGTCAAGGATGCGATCTGCGACATCACGCTGCAGCAGGTGTTGACGCGCCCGGAGGAATTCGACGTCATCGCCACGCTGAACCTCAACGGCGACTACCTCTCGGACGCGCTCGCCGCCCAGGTCGGCGGCATCGGCATCGCCCCGGGAGGCAACATCAACTACCTCACCGGGCACGCGGTGTTCGAGGCGACGCACGGCACCGCGCCCAAGTACGCAAACCTCGACAAGGTGAACCCGGGCTCGGTGATCCTGTCCGGCGAGATGATGTTCCGCTACCTGGGCTGGCTCGAGGCGGCCGATGCGATCGTCGCCGCGATGGACCGCACCATCGGCCAGAAGACGGTGACCTACGACTTCGCGCGCCTCATGGACGGGGCCAGGGAAGTCGCGACCAGCGCGTTCGCCGACGCGCTGATTCGCAATCTCTGAGCCCGCGCCCCACCGGCATGCGCGGTGCGCGCCGCCCGGCCGCCACCGCCGCGGCAGGCGGCTACTCGGGCACGCCGCTCGCGCTCAAGCTCGGTATCGGGCCGGGCTGCCGCCTGTGCCTGCGGCGGGCGCCGCCGAACTACGCGGCGCTGGTGGCACCGCTCCCCGCGGGCGTGCGCGTCGTGCGCAGCCCCGGCGCCGGCGCCGATCTCATTCACGTCTTTGCGAGGCGGCGCGTCGAGCTCGAGCGCGCGTTGCACGCCGCCTGCGCGGGCATGCGCGCCGATGCCGTGCTGTGGGTGAGCTGGCCGAAGAAGTCCTCCGGGCTCGCGAGCGAGCTCACCGAGGATCGGGTGCGAGAGCTCGCGCTGCCGCTCGGGCTGGTGGACGTCAAGGTCTGCGCGGTGGATGAGACCTGGTCGGGACTAAAGCTGGTGGTGCGCAAGGCGCTGCGCGCCGACTGGCCGCGGCGGCGCGCCGGCCGGCGGTCGCCGTGAGCGCCCGGGAGCGCCTGGCGGCCATCCTCGAGTGGGCGCGCAAGGTGCAGGCGATCGCGCAGAACGGGCTCACCTTCAGCCGCGACCCGTTCGACCGCGCCCGCTACCAGGAGCTCGTGGAGCTCACCGCGACGATGCTCGCCACCGAGCTTCAAGCACCGCTCGCCACGGTGCGCGCCTTCTGGGAGGCGGAGCACGGTTACGCGACCCCCAAGGTCGACGTGCGCGGCGGCGTATTCCGCGGCGATGAGGTATTGCTGGTGCGCGAGCGGGCCGACGGGCGCTGGACGCTCCCCGGAGGCTGGGTCGACGTGAACGATGCGCCCTCGGCCGCGGTAGCGCGCGAGATCTTCGAGGAGTCCGGCTACCGCGCCCGCGCCGTGAAGCTCGCGGCTCTGGTCGACAAGAACCGCCACCCGCACCCCCCGGGGGTGCACCATATCTACAAGCTCTTCTTCCTCTGCGAGCTCACCGGCGGCGGCCCCGCCACGAGCGTCGAGACCGACGCCGTGGCATTCTTTCCGGTGCGCGCGCTGCCCGAGCTCTCCACGGGGCGTGTAATCGCGCCGCAGATCGAGCGGCTCTACCGCCACCAGCTCGACCGCTCCCTGCCCACCGACTTCGACTGAAGCGCCGCTCAATGGATTGCGCCCGCCACCTCGTCGCAGCCTTCGCCAGCTACAACGCCGAGTTCCGCGCCATCACGCGCCGCGCCCCGCTGCGCTTCGACGGCCGCGACTGGAAGGGCAGCCAGCGCGACGCCGTCGAGCGCATCGAGCTCTATGACCGCTTCGTGAACCGGACGGTCGCGGAGCTGCGCGACGCGCTCGGCGCCGAGGCGCTCGATCGCGAGCGCTGGCAGCGGATCCGGGCCGAGTTCGCCACGCTCATCACCGAGCTTCCCGACCCGGAGTTCACCAAGACCTTCTTCAGCTCGGTCACGCGCCGCCTGTTCGGCACCGTCGGGGTCGCCCCCGACATCGAATTCGTCGCAACCGATCTCGATCCGCTGGCCGGCATCCATACGAGCGTCGGCTCCAACACCTACGTGAACCACGGCTCGTTGCCGCTGCTGTTCGAGGACCTGCTCGGGGACGTGCGCTTCCGCTCGCCGTGGCGCGACCTCGACAAGAGCATTGCGCACGTCGCCGCGGAAGTGCACGCCTACCTCGACGCCAAAGAGGAGCGGCGCACGGTCGAGAAGGTCGAGGTGATCCGCCCGGTGTTCTACCAGGTGTCGCGGGCCTACATCATCGGCCGCATCGCCGGGCCCGGGCTGCTGGTGCCGCTGGTGATCGCGCTCAAGAACACCGACAGCGGCATGCTGGTCGATGCCGTGATGCTCGCCGAGGACGACGTCAGCATCGTCTTCAGCTACACGCGCTCCTACTTTCACGTCGACCTCGAGCGCGTCGCCGAGGCGGTGCTGTTCCTGCGCTCGATCCTGCCGCGCAAGCCCGTGAGCGAGCTGTTTACGGTGCTCGGGCGCGCACGGCAGGGCAAGACCGAGCGCTACCGGGAGCTCGTGCGCCACCTCGAGCGCACCGACGACCTGTTCACGCACGCCGCCGGCGAGCGCGGGCTGGTCATGGTGTGCTTCACGCTCCCCTCCTTCGACGTCGTCTTCAAGGTGATCCGCGACCGCTTTCCTCCACCGAAGACGGTGCTGCGCGAGGAGGTGATCGCGAAGTACCAGATGGTCTTCATCCACGACCGCGCGGGGCGGCTGGTGGACGCACAGGAGTTCCGCCGCCTGCGCTTCCCCAGGGCACGCTTCGCGCCCGCGCTGCTCGAGGAGCTCGAGCGCGAGGCCGCGCACAGCGTGCACCGGGACGGCGCCGATCTGGTGTTCGACCACATGTACGTCGAGCGGCGCATGACGCCGCTCAACCTGTATCTGCGCGACGCCGGCCACGAGGCCGCGGTGCGCGCCGCGCTCGACTACGGCCAGTGCATCCGCGACCTGGCCTGCACCAATATCTTTCCCGGCGACCTGCTGCTGAAGAACTTCGGCGTCACGCGCCACGGGCGCGTGATCTTCTACGACTACGACGAGCTATGCCGGGTGACCGACTGCAACTTCCGCGATCTGCCCCAGGCGCAGAACCCCGAGGACGAAATGCGCGGCGAGGCATGGTTCTACGTCGCCGAGAACGACGTCTTCCCCGAGACCTTCATGCGCTTCCTCGCCTTCGGCGAAGACGAGCGCGCGGCGCTGCTGCGCGTGCACGCCGAGATCCTCACCGCGAAGTTCTGGCGCGACGTACAGCAGCGGCTGCGCGAGGGCGAGGTGCTCGAGGCGCTGCCCTATCACTCCCACCGTGTGCGGATTGCGAGCAGCGGCTAGTTCTGCCTGGGAGAGGCAATGCGCCGGGGAGCCGTGAGGATGAGTGCTCCCCAGACCAACGCCAGGCCGAGATATTCGGTCAGCTCGAAGGGCCCGATGGCGTTCACCGTCCTGTCGTAAGTCATCGCCGACACCAAGGCTGTCGTGTTGCCCAGCAGCAGCACCCACCAGGCCCAATGCTCACCGCGACGAAACGCCGTGACCGTGATGGCGCCCCCCAGAAGTCCGAACAGGGCACAGTAGATGCCGTACATCCGGTACAGCACCGTCATGTATCCCGCGCTCAGCGGCGCGGCGCCTGTGAGCTGCAACCAGGATCCGCCCGAGTATCCCTCGTATCCCGCGGGCATGATCGCCTTGCCGCCGGGGCCGGGCAGGTGGTCCGGCGATATGGCGGCCGCCGCACCCCAGGCGATGTACGCCACCTCGACGATGAAGATGAGGATCCAGGCGATCTGGCGGCGTCTCATGCGGGCAGCCGCCCCCTGAGCCCGAGTATCCACCGCATGCACGTGTGACCGAAGTCGGCGTCGGGCCCGAACATCATCGGACAGGCTCCCGCGATCACGCTGATATCATGCTGGCGGCAATACTCGACACCCTGCGCAGAGACGCTCGACCCCTTCGCCATCGACTCGTGCATCCACACGTGCCGCACCCCGGCAGCGGCGCAGTCGTGCACTACCTCCTCCGTAGTCTCGGGTCGCGTGATCACGACCACGGCCTCGACCCCGCCTGGAATCGATTGCAGGTTCGGGTAACAGCGATCCCCCTCGAAGCTCTGCATGTGAGGATTCACCGCGAATACCTGGTGCCCGGTCCTCTTCAGCCGGCGGTAGATCAGATTGCCGGCCGGGTGGTGACTGTTGTTGCGCGACACACCCGCCACTGCGATCCGCTTCTGGGCCAGGAAGTCGCGCACCTTCGTTTCAAGAGTCGTAGTGCTCATAGATTGACCTCGCTCGCTTCGGCCTAGCGCGTCGCTGCGCAGATCGTCTCGATGTCCTGCGCCGAGAGCCGTGTCTCGGGATGCAGCAGCGCGTAACCATCCGGCATCTTGCCGTTCGCCGCGTCCGCGCATGAGAGAGCCAGCAGCGCTCGCCGTTGCTCCTGCGAATACGCCGTCCACTCGGAGAAGTTGAGCGCGTTGCGCCCTCTCGTTACGGCGGCTGCCATCAGCCAGGACACCGGGGCGATTTGTGTATACCAGGGCCAGACGGTCGCGTTCGTGTGACAGTCGCGGCATGAGCGCTGCAGAACCGCAGCCAATCCGTTCGGCGTGCCGGCCTGCGCCTGAATCGAATGGCTGGCGTCAGTCGCGCGGTTCGCGCGCTCGGGACGAATCAGTTGAGCGGCGAGGAAGACGCCAATGAAGATAACGCCAGCCAGCTTGAGCCGTCTGCTCATGACCCCTCCGCAACGGCGACGGCCGGGTCAGCCTTTTGCCCCTTTTAGCACTCGGGGGTACGGGCTCAATCAGAGCTTCTACCTAGATCGGCAAGCGTGAAGGCGGGTTGCTCACCTTGCTCTGCAGCACGGAGGGTGGACAGCTCTACTCTAGCGGCTGACTTCCAGGACGAGCTTACCGCCCGTGTGCCCCTGGCGGCTGAGCTCCAGCGCCTCGGCCGCCTCGCTCAGCGGAAATTCCCGGTCGATGTGGACGCGCAGCTTCCCCTGGTCGGCGAGCTCGCTCAGCGGGGCGAGCATCTCGCCGGTCGCGCGTCCGGTGACGGCGCAGCGGACCTTCGCCGCCGCGCATTGCGCGGCCGGTGCCGCCCCCGCGACCGAAACCAGGATGCCGCCCGGTCGCAGCACGCCCAGCGAGCGGGCGCCGGTCTCGGCGTCCACGGTATTCAGCACTATGTCGATGTCCTTCAGCGTCTCCTCGAACCGCACGCGGTGATAGTCGATGATTTCATCGGCACCGAGAGAGCGCAGCAGCTCGTCGTGGTTCGGCGAGGCGGTGGCGATGACGTGCGCGTCCCGCGCCCTCGCAATCTGCACCGCGAAGGAGCCGACGCCACCCGCGCCGCCGTGAATCAGCACCCGTTCCCGCGGCTGTACCGCGGCGATCGTCACCAGCGCGCGCCACGCCGTCTCTCCGGCGACCGGAATCCCGGCAGCCTCCCCGAACGACAGCCGCCGAGGCTTGGCGGCGACGGCATTCACGGCAGCGAGCGCATAGTCCGCATACGAGCCGCCGGTTGCGATGGCGATCACCGCCTGCCCGATCTTCCACGGGCCGGCGGCATCCCCGGCCGCGTCGATCACACCGGAGAGATCCCGGCCGGGAATGAGACGGGTCCCGGGCGCCACGCCGGCGGCCTGCTTCCAATCCGCGGGGTTCACCGACGCGGCCCGCACCCTGATCCGGACCTGCCCGGACTGGGGCTCGGGTATGGGAACCGGTTGAATCCGGAACTTGCCGTCCAGATACACGACGGCACGCATGCTGCGCACGCTATCCGCGGCCGATGCGCCCGAGACCGGCAGCAGTCCGAGCACGATGCACTGCAGAACGATCCCGCGCAGCGATTGCATGACACACACCCTGATCCGTCGCCGCTCTCGATGCGAGCCGGCGTGGAGCGCAATTCAGGCGTCGATCGCAGAGCATTCGCGCCGCGCGCCGGCGACGCAATGCCCGCATAGCCGTTGCGGGTCTTCTTACATGCCCAGGGCTTTCAATTTTTCCTTGTCGCCTTCAGAGGGCATGTGTTTCAGATTGAGTATGATCGACGCCAGTGTCTTGACCGAGCTGGCCGCATGGCCGTCGCTTACGATCGCCTCGAGTTTCGGTCGGTCGGCCGCCGCGACCGTATGCTGCACGTCCATCAGAGACTGAGCCACCGTGCGCTCATCCCTGGTCGATGACTTGTCCTGCGCGATCTGCTGCAGCGACTGCTTGTCGGCATCAGTGGGGAAATGCTGAAGATGCAGCAGTATTGCGGCCATGGTTTGCACGGCCTTGCTCTCCGCCGCGTTGGCCGACGTCACAACGACGCCGAGGAACAGAACCAGCGCCAGAACAGCTGTCCGATACTTCATGGGTATCTCCCGTCGATTCCTCACCCTAGGGCCGTGGGGTGTGCCGCTAGGATGCGCCCGCGGCAACTCTCGGACAAGACGGAACCACTGGCACGCACCAGCCGCCGTCAGCAACGTGACGGCATCCGGCGATTACTTGACTGCGTCAAGTATATGCGCCAGTATCGGGAGTGATGAGAACTGCGGCTGTAAAGCAGCGGAATGCAGCCAGGCGGACGAGCGTCGAGCGGCAGCAGATTGAGTCCGTACGGCACTTCAATCGCTTCTATACCCGGCAACTCGGCCTGCTGGACAGGGGGTATCTCAGCTCCAGGTGGACCCTGACCGAAGTGCGCGTCCTGTATGAGCTCGCCCGCAACCGCAACGTGACGGCGGCCGAAATCGCCGCAGAATTGCAGCTCGATGTGGCCTACCTGAGCCGCATCCTGGCCGGGTTCGAGAAGCAGCGGTTAGTCAGGCGCACCGTGTCGCGGACGGATGCCCGACAGCGGAACCTCACTCTTACGGCGAAGGGACTCGGCGCCTTTGAGCCGCTCGATCGATCCGCGGCGCAGCAGGTGACGGAAATGCTCGCGCCGCTCTCGGAGCCGGAGCGGACCACACTCGTCTCTGCGCTGCGCGCTGCGCAGGGGCTGCTCGAGCGCGCGCCCCCCACACCCGGCAGCTATACGCTGCGTGCACTGCAGATCGGCGATATCGGCTGGATCACCCATCGCCAGGCGTCACTGTATGCGCAGGAATACGGATGGGATATCGGCTACGAAGCACTGGTCGCGGAGATCCTGGCGGGATTTGTCAGGGACTTCGATGAGAAGAAATCCGCTGCCTGGATTGCGGAGAGCTCGGCGACCGTAGTGGGGTCGGTGTTTCTCATGCCCGCCACGACTGGCGTGGCGAAACTGCGGTTGCTGTATGTGGAGCCGTCGGCGCGCGGCATGGGTTTGGGCCGCAGGCTGGTCGAGGAGTGCATCGCCGGCGCGCGCGCGCGTGGTTATCGAACCCTGACCTTGTGGACCAACAGTGTGCTGGTATCTGCGCGGCGCATTTACGAGGCTGCTGGTTTCAAACTGTGCAAGGAGGAGCGCCACCACTCTTTCGGGAAAGACCTGGTTGGTCAGACGTGGGAGCTGACACTTTGAGTGGCGCCGCGGCGTTGGGGCTCAGGCGCCTGCCCCTGTTCCGCCTGCCGGGCGACCTCGTCATCAGCCGCCCCAAGTTCACCTTTTTCTTTCCGTTGACGACCATGCTGCTCGCGAGCGTGATCGTCTCGGTCATTGCGTGGCTGCTGCGCCGCTGACGGGCCCGGTACCGGCCTCACGGCTCTGGCCCGGACCCAGGTTGGCGCGCAGGAACTCCGTAACCTTCCGATACAGTATCAGCCGCATCTCGGGACGCACCAGGCTGTGCTCGCCGTGCTTGATGAGGACCAGCTCGTGGCGCAGGCCCTGCTTCGACAGGGCCCGGTCCATGACCTTGCTCTGCTCGGCGAGCACGGTGTAGTCATCCTCGCCGTGCACCAGCAGCACAGGCACCCGGATGCGCTCGACGTGCTGTAGCGGCGACTCCGCGCGCAGCGCGGCCGGGTCGGTGCCCATGGCGTCGCGTGCGGAATCCTTGCCGCCGTAGAAGCGCTCGTCGTCGAGCGCCATCTGCGACATGTCGGACACTCCCGCGATGCTGACCGCGCACCGGTAGAGCTCCGGCTCCTTCTCTACGCCGGTGAGCGCCGCGTAGCCGCCATAGCTCCAGCCCACGATCCCGAGGCGCGCGGGATCGGCGATCCCCCGCTCGATGAGCCAGTGCGCCCCGGCGGTGATGTCCTCGTGCATGATCGTGCCCCAGGCCTGGTGGCCGGCGTCGCGCCACTGCTCGCCGTAGCCCGTCGAGCCGCGGAAGTTCAGCTGCAGCACCGCGTAACCGCGGCTGGCGATCACCTGCACGAGCGGATCGTAGCCCCAGTGATCGCGTGCGTACGGCCCGCCATGCGGCAGCACCACGGCCGGCAGCCGT
>DASQIP010000076.1:0-3789 GCA_035631515.1 Steroidobacteraceae bacterium | reverse complement strand
AGCGATCACCGTGCTCACGATGTTCGTGATCCCGAAGTTCGCACCGCTCTTTCGCATGCTCGGCGACCAGATTCCCTGGCCGACGCGGGTAATCATCGGCGCATCAGACTTTGCCCGACACAACTGGCAGCAGTGCATCGTGGCCGGGGCGCTCGGGGTGCTGGGCGTGAATCGGCTGCTGCACATCGAGCGCGGCCGCGCACTCTGGCACCGGCTGAAGCTACGCATCCCGGTCGTCGGCACTCTGCTGCACCAATCGATCCTGGCGCGAGTCACGCGCACGCTGTCGGTGTCGTTGAGCGCCGGCATGCCGATGCTGCAGACACTCGCCACGCTGGCCCGCAGCACCGGCAACGACTACATGACAGAGGTCATCCATCGGCTGCGCGATGCCGTCGAGCGCGGCGAGCCGCTCGCCCGGGCGGCGACGGTGGCGGGCATGTTTCCACCCCTGGTGCTGCAGATGATCGGCGTGGGCGAGGAGACCGGCGCACTGCCCGAGCTGCTCGATGAAGTCGCCGGGTTCTACGAGCGCGAGGTCAACTACACCCTGAAGAACCTGAGCGCGGCAATCGAGCCGATCCTCATCATTTTTGTCGGCTTCATGGTACTGATTCTCGCCCTCGGTGTGTTCCTGCCCATGTGGGACATGATCGCCAAGGTCGGCTCGGGCCACTGACGGTGCGGCCACCTGCACGTCCGGCGCTCCGCGGCAGCGTGATCAAGTTCACGAACTGACATGACTCAGCGAATGCTCCTCACGTTTCCGGCAGTTACGGCCTCATCGGCGGCGGCTCCCGATTATGCTCGGCCGAGCCTTAGTGCCATTTCAGGAGTCTGATCATGCACCGGTCCAGCCAACACGGCTTTACACTCATCGAGCTCGTAGTCGTCATTATCGTCCTCGGAATCCTGGCAGCGTTCGCCGTGCCGCGATTCATGGGAATCGACACCCAGGCGCGCATCGCGTCAGTAAATTCTCTGGCGGGCACGCTGCGCAGCACCGCCACCATGGCGCATAGCGTCTATCTTGCCCGCGGCAATCCCGCCAACCCGGTGGTCATCGACGGGCAGAATATCAACTTCGTGAACGGCTACCCGGATGCGGCCACCGTCGGTCTGCTGCTCGCTCCGGGCACCGTGACGGTCAACAATCTCGCCGGCGCTTTCACCAACGCCGCTGGGACGTTCACCCTCAACGGAGCCACCACGCCCGCCAATTGCGGGGTCACCTACACCGCGGCGCCCGCCAATGGCGATCCCACGATCGCAACCGTGCCGGCCAACCTCGGCGGCGGGGCCCCACAGGTGGTGGGAGGCTGTTGATTCCTGAGGCAGGCACGGGCAGCGGCCGTGGGCGGCGCGCGCAGGGTTCGGACCCCCGACACCCTGGCCGGCTTCACGCTTATCGAGCTGCTCGCCTGCCTGCTCATTCTCGGCGTGCTGGTCGGGATGGGCGGGGCGCGACTCTTCGATCGCCAGCCATTCGACCAGCGCGGCTATAGCGACGAGCTCGCGGCCGCGCTGCGCTATGCGCAGGGTGTCGCGGTCGCGAGCGGCTGCAACGTCTCGGTGAGCGTTACCCTCGCCGGGTACAGCGCCATGCAGCGCCCGGCGGCGCCCGGCAATACCTGCGCCCTGCTCGGCGCCTACACGCTGCCGGTGGTGCGCGTGGACGGCACGCAACTGCAGGGCGGCCCCCCGTCGGACGCCAATGTCACCGCCGGCGGGACGATCATCTTCGGAAGCTCGGGGCAGGTCGTCAACGCGCCGCCGCCCACACTCACGGTCGGCCCGTACACGCTGACGGTCGACCCGCTGAGTGGCTTCGTGAGCGTGCAGTGACTCACGGTGGGCTCGCGCCTGTGGCTCGCCGGCACGGCGGGTTCACGCTCATCGAGCTCGTCGTGTCGATCACGGTGCTCGCGATCGCCGTCGGCGGCATGCTCGCGGCGATGTCCGCCGTCGCCGCCAACAGCGCCAACACCATGGTGAGTGAGCAGGCGACGGCCATCGCTGCGGCTTATCTCAATGAAGTGCTGCAGAAGCCCTTCGGAGCCGCCGACGGACAGACCACACGGGCCACGCTGGATGTGGTGGACGACTACGCCGGGCTGACGGACGTCGGAGTCCACGATCAGACCGGGGCGGCGGTGCCCGCGCTTGCGCAGTACACCGTCAGCATCCGTGTCGGGGCGGGGGTGCTCGGCGGCGTGCCGGCGGCTCAGCTGCGCGAGGTGGACGTAACCGTAAGCCATCCGAGCGGCGTCACCGTGGTGCTGAGCGGATATCGGACGCTGTATCCATGAGTGGCTCGGCGCGCGCACGCGGCTTTACGCTGCTCGAGCTGGCGGTCGTGATCACGGTCGCCGCGGTGGTGGCGGTGTTCATGGTGTTGTTCCTCGGCACCCCGGTCGAGGCGTATTTCGCGCAATCCCGCCGGGCCGATCTGGTGGACTCCGCGGACCGGATCGTTCGCAGCCTCGCGAGTGACGTGCAGAGCGCGCTTCCCAACAGTATCCGGCAGACCGGCGGCGGTGGCGTGGTGGCGCTGGAGATGCTCGCCACCGCGGGCGTCGCCCGCTACTACGGGACGGGCGACAAGTCCTATCTGCCTCCCGCCCAGGAGGCTCTGGAAGAGCTCGCGACCGGGCAGCCGGATACCGACTTCTACACTCTCGATCAGTTCGTGTCGGCGAACGGCAACTATCTCGCGGTCGGCAATCAGGGCGCTCCGGGCGCTTACGGCTTCGGCGGCGTCATGACGGCGCTGCCACCGCCGTTCACGGTGACGCCGAACGCCGCGACCGCCGAGGAGCAGATCCATTTTGCCGGAGCGGGATTCGACTTCACGACCCCCTCGCCCACGCACAGCGTATTTCTGGTCACCGGTCCGGTCTCTTATCTCTGCGACATCAACACGCAAACGGTGCGGCGCTACTGGAACTATGCGATCGCCGCCGCACAGGGCGCGGTCGCGACCGACGCGCAGCTGATGGCGGCCGGAGCGACGCGCTCGCTCCTCGCCGAGCACGTGACGGCCTGCGCCGTCACGGTGGTGCCGGCACCGCTCTCGGGCAATTTTGGGCAGCTGGTCGTGCTTAACGTCACACTGTCGAACGCTGGCGAGACGCTGCCGGTCTTTCAAGAGGTCGCGACGGAGTACCTCCCGTGAGGCGTTGCAGAAGCGGCGCGCGGAGGAGAGGACTGCTCGCGGGCGCCGGGCCGCGGGCGGCGCGCGGCTTTTCGCTGGTAGTGGCGGTGTTCGTCATTCTGGTGCTGGCGGCGCTCGCGGGCTTTGCGATTCGAATCGGCGCGAGTCAACAGCACGCCGCGAGCTCTGACCTGCTGATCGTGCGCGCGCAGGCAGCCGCCGCAAGCGGCATCGAGTACGGAGCCAACCGAGCTCTCAAGGCCGCCTCGTGCCCGGCCAGCACCACGCTCAATCCCACCGCGGTCGGCATGGCAGGGTTCGCCGTGACCGTGACTTGTACGGTCTCCGTGCATCAGATCGGCTTGAACTTCTACCAGGCCTACGCGCTCAGCGCCACGGCGCAGCGCGGCAATTACGGCAGCTCCGACTTCGTCTCCCGCACGGTGACGAGAACGGTCACGAACGCGCCCTGACGCCCGCGGGTCGAGGCCGCCGGCCAAACTGGATGGTTCCTGGCCGCCGCTCAGGAAGAGCGGAACCCGATCTTCGTGTGGGTCCCGTCGCAAAACGGCTTGTTGGCGCTGCCGCCGCACCGGCACAGGTTCGCCGACTCGACCCGCGCCACCACGCGGCCG
>DASQIP010000075.1:0-2933 GCA_035631515.1 Steroidobacteraceae bacterium | reverse complement strand
ATGGCGCGTTACACCGGACCGAAGTGCAAGCTCGCTCGCCGCGAAGGCACGGACCTGTTTCTGAAATCGGGCGTCAAGCCGCTCGAGAACAAGTGCAAGCTCACCGTGCCGCCCGGCGGCATCAAGGGCGAGCGCCGCCAGCGGCTCTCCGACTACGGCCTGCAGCTGCGCGAGAAGCAGAAGCTGCGCCGCATGTACGGCGTGCTCGAGCGGCAATTCAGCAACTACTACAAGGCCGCGGCGCGCAGGACGGGTGCGACCGGCGAGACGCTGCTGCGCCTGCTCGAGTGCCGCCTCGACAACGTCGTGTACCGCATGGGCTTCGCGGCGACGCGCGCCGAGGCCCGGCAGCTCGTGAGCCACAAGTCGATTACCGTGAACGAGAGGCCGGTGACCATCGCCTCTTACCAGGTGAAGGCCGGCGATATCGTCCAGGTGCGCGAGAAGTCGCGCAAGCAGCTCCGTATCCAGAGTGCGCTCAACATCGCGCAGCAGGTGGGGCTGCCGGACTGGGTGGACGTGAACGCCGGCGAGTTCCGCGGCGTGTTCAAGTCGGCACCGGGGCGGGAAGACGTCCTGCCCGACATCAACGAGAACCTGGTCGTCGAGCTGTATTCGAAGTAAGCGAATTCTTCATGTTTGCGCCGGCGGTGCTGCCGGCAAGGTGAAACTGCAATGCAGGGTTCTGTAAGCGAGTTCCTGAGACCCCGGGTGGTGAAGGTGCAGCCGATCGCCCCGCGCCAGGCGCGCGTGGTGATCGAGCCGTTCGAGCGCGGCTTCGGCCATACGCTCGGCAACGCGCTGCGCCGCGTGCTGCTCTCGTCCATGCCGGGCGCGGCCATCACCGAGGTCGAGATCGACGGCGTTCTCCACGAGTACACCAGCATCGAGGGTGTGCAGGAGGACGTGGTCGACATTCTCCTCAACTTGAAGTCGGTGGCGCTCAAGATGCACGCGCGCGAGAGCGCCGAGCTGCGCCTGCACAAGAAGGGCCCGGGCCCGGTAACTGCCGGGGACATCCAGACCGATCACGACATCGAGGTCGTGAACCCGGAGCTCACCATCGCCAACCTCACCAAGGCGGGCGAGCTTTCCATGACGCTGCGGGTCGAGCGCGGCCGCGGCTACCGGCCGGCGGCGACGCGCGTCGCCTTCGAGGAGCAGACGCGCCCGATCGGCCGCCTGCAGCTCGATGCCTCCTTCTCGCCGGTGCGGCGCGTCACCTACTCGGGGGACGCGGCGCGCGTCGAGCAGCGCACCGATCTCGACAAGCTGGTGATCGACATCGAGACCAACGGCACGATCGACGCGGAGGAGGCCATTCGCCGCGCCGGCGCCATCCTCAAGGACCAGCTGTCGGTGTTCATCGACCTGCAGGGCGAGGAAGAGGCGGCCACCAAGGTCTCCGAGATGCAGTTCGACCCGATCCTGATGCGCCCGGTCGATGAGCTCGAGCTCACCGTGCGCAGCGCCAACTGCCTGAAGGCCGAGAACATCCACTACATCGGCGACCTGGTGCAGCGGACCGAGGTGGAGCTGCTGCGCACGCCGAACCTCGGCAAGAAGTCGCTCACCGAGATCAAGGAAGTGCTGCAGAGCCACGGCCTGATGCTCGGCATGCGCCTCGACGGCTGGCCGCCGGTGGGCCTGAAGCACGAGGAAGGCCGCAGCGAGATCATCTGAAGTTGACTCTCACCCGCCGCGAGGCGCCCCCGGGCGCCGCGCGGTAGGGTGGGCGATGAGCTGAAAGTACAGGTTCCTTATGCGTCACCAACTCTCCGGCCGCCAGCTGTCGCGTAACAGCTCGCACCGCCACGCGCTGATGCGCAACATGTCGGTCTCGCTGCTGCGGCACGAGACCATTCGCACCACGCTGCCGAAGGCGAAGGAGCTGCGCCGGGTGGTCGAGCCGCTCATCACGCTCGCCAAGAGCGATGAAGAGGCGAACCGCCGCCTGGCCTTCGCGCGGCTGCGCGACGCCGAGGTGGTGGAGAAGCTGTTCGCCGACTTGGGCCCGCGTTTCAAGGCACGCCCGGGCGGCTATACGCGGATCCTGCGCATGGTGCCGCGGCCGGGCGATTCGGCGCCGATGGCGCTCATGCAGCTCGTCGAGGGCCCCGCGGCCGCCGCTGCCGAGCAGCCCGCCGAGGAGGCGAAGAAAGCTTCGCGGCGCGCAAAGGCCAAAACCGAGGGCAAGGCCGCAGCGAAAGCCTCGGCCAGGACTGAGGAAAAGGCTGAACCGAAGAAGAAGGCAAAGGCTGCGGCCGAGCCGGCCGAAGAGCCGAAGAAGCCGAGCCGCAGGAAGAAGGCGCCCGCCTGACCCGGCAGCCGGCGCTACGACCGGCACTCGATTGGAAGGAGCCCGCCATGAGTTTCGCTTCTGAATTCAAAGAATTTGCCATGAAGGGCAGCGTGCTCGACCTCGCGGTCGGCGTCGTGATCGGTGCGGCCTTCGGCAAGATCGTCTCCTCGCTGGTCGGCGATGTGATCATGCCGTTGCTGTCGCCGGTACTCGGGAGCGTCAACTTCAGTGAGCTCGCCTTCCAGATCGCAACCAACGCGGCAGGCAAGCCCGTGCTCCTCAAGTACGGCTCCTTCCTGCAGACCATCTTCGAGTTTCTGGTGATCGCCCTCTCGATCTTCGTCGTCATCAAGGGCATCAATAGGCTCAAGCGCCCGCCGCCCGCCGCAGCCAATGCACCGCCGCCGCCGCCCACGAAGTCCGAGGTATTGTTGCAGGAGATAAGGGATCTACTGGCAAAACGCTAGATATTGATCCTTATATGAATCAGTAGCCGCATGCTCAGGGCCGTCCGGCCGCGGCGGCGAGGAAGGCGCCCCGAGTCAGGTTCTCGCACCCGGACGCGGTGATGGCGAGATCGTCCTCGATGCGGATCCCGCCGAATTTCATGAGCTCCGCCACGCGCGGCCAG
>DASQIP010000074.1:0-26796 GCA_035631515.1 Steroidobacteraceae bacterium | reverse complement strand
CCACGCGCGCGCGGTCGTCGTCGGCGGCGGCATCATCGGCACCTCGGTCGCCTACCATCTGGCGGCCATGGGCTGGAAGGACGTCGTGCTGCTCGAGCGCGACCGGCTGACCTCGGGCACCACCTGGCACGCCGCGGGTCTCATGGTGACCTTCGGCTCGACCTCCGAGACCTCGACCGAGATGCGCAAGTACTCGCGCGACCTCTACCGGCGCCTCGAGGCCGAGACGGGGCAGTCGACCGGACTCGCGCAGATCGGTTTCATCGAGGTCGCCTCCGACCAGGACCGGCTCGAGGAATACCGGCGCGTCGCGGCCTTCAACCGCTACTGCGGCGTCGACGTCGAGGAGCTCTCGCCGCGCGAGGTGCTCGAGCTCTTTCCGCTCGCACGGATCGACGACATCGAGGCCGGTTTCTACGTAAAGGAAGACGGGCGGGTCAATCCCGTCGACGTCACCATGGCGCTCGCCAGGGGCGCGCGTCTGCGTGGCGTGCGGATCATCGAGGGCGTCGCCGCGACCGGGGTTCTCAAGGCGCGCGGTCACGTGACCGGGGTGCGTACCGCGTTCGGCGACATCCAGGCCGACGTCGTCGTCAACTGCGCCGGCATGTGGGCGCGGCAGTTCGGCGAGCTCGCCGGCGTCACCCTCGCCAACCAGGCCGCCGAGCACTATTACCTCATCACCGAGCCCATCAGGGATCTGCCGCCCAGCATGCCGGTGCTGGAGGATCCCGGCTGCTACGGCTACTACCGCGAGGAGGGCGGCGGGCTGATGGTGGGACTGTTCGAGCCGGTGTGCGCGCCGTGGAAGGTGGAGGGGATTCCCCAGGATTTCTCCTTCGGCGAGCTGCCGCCGGACTGGGAGCGGATGACGCCGTTTCTCGAGCGCGCCATGTCGCGCGTGCCGATCACCTCCGCGGTCGGCATGAAGCGCTTCTTCTGCGGTCCCGAGAGTTTCACCCCGGACCTGCGCCCCATCGTCGGAGAAGCTCCGGAGCTGCGCGGCTATTTCGTGGCCGCCGGGCTCAACTCCATCGGGGTATTGACGGGCGGCGGACTCGGCAGAGTGCTGGCACACTGGATCGTCACCGGCTATCCCGACGTCGACGTGACCGGCTTCAACATCGACCGGCTGCACGTCACGCAGACCAATCCCGAGTATCGGCGCGCGCGCACCGTCGAGTCGCTCGGCATGGTCTACAAGTGTCACTATCCGTTCATGTCGCTCGCCACGGCGCGCGGCGTGCGCAAGTCCCCGTTCCACGCGCAGCTGGCGGCGGCGGGCGCTTATTTCAACGAAGTGAGCGGCTGGGAGAGCCCGGGTTGGTACGGCGCGCCCGGCACCAGCCCCGATCCGGGACCCCTCGGGTGGGGACGGCCGGGCTGGTTCGAGCGCTGGCGCGAGGAGCATCGCGCCGCGCGCGAGAACGTGATCCTCATGGATATGTCGTTCATGGGGAAATTCCTGGTGCAGGGGCGCGATGCCGGGCGCTGCCTGAACCTGATCTCCGCCAATAACGTCGACGGCGCCGCCGGGATCATCACCTATACGCAGTGGCTGAACGAGACCGGAAGGCTCGAGGCCGACCTGACCGTCAGCAAGCTCGGCGACGAGCGCTATTTCGTGGTCGTGACCGACACCATGGTGCGTCACGCCGAGACCTGGATGCGCCGCCACATCCCCGACGACGCCCATGCCTTCGTCACCGACGTCACGTCGGCCTACGGTCAGCTCAACGTGCAGGGGCCGAGGTCGCGGGAGCTGCTGCAGCGCCTCACCAGCGCGGATCTCTCCAACGCGGCTTTTCCGTTCCGCACCGTGCGCGAGATCGACATCGGCTTCGCGCGCGTGCTGTGCATCCGCATCACCTATCTCGGCGAGCTCGGCTACGAGCTGTACATTCCCGCCGAGCAGGCGACGCACGTGTACGAGCGCCTGGTCGCGGCCGGGCGCGACCTCGGGCTCGCGCACGCCGGCTTGAGGGCGCTCGGGAGCCTGCGCATGGAGAAGGGCTACCGCGACTACGGCCACGACATCGACAACACCGACGTGCCGTACGAGGTGGGCCTGGGCTTTGCGATCGACCTGAAGAAGCCGGACGGCTTCATCGGCAGGGAGGCGGTGCTGGCGCAGAAGGCCGCCGGCCCGCTCAAGCGCCGCCTGGTGCAGGTGCTGGTAAAGGATCCCGAGCCTCTCATGTTCCACGCCGAGGTCGTGCGCCGGGACGGCGTGCCGGTCGGCTACGTGCGCGCCGCATCCTATGGGCACACTCTCGGCGGCGCCGTAGGGCTCGCGATGATCGAGCCGAAGGTGACGGTCGACGAGGCGTACCTCACGAGCGGGAAGTGGCAGGTCGAGATCGCCGGCAAGCTCTACCCGGCGGTGGTCTCGGCGCGGCCCCTGTACGATCCCGGCATGAAACGGATTCATGCCTGATACCCGGCGGATCGCAATGATCGCCGTTGCGCTCAGCCCTGCCCGAGTGATCACGGCAGACCCCCGTCATCCCAGCCATGGCGCCAGCCGGGGGCGGCGCTCGCGGGATCGAACGGCCGGCCGACCGCGATCAGGTCCGCCCGGGGGACGCCGACCAGCTGCGAGTTCAGCCTGAAGGTGAGCGTCGCGAAGTCCTGGCCGTGATTCGGCAGCCGGATGCCGGCGTTCGACCAGTGTCGCAGCGTCAGCTCGCCGACGACGCGCTCGCCGGGGAAGCGCAAGCGCACCCCGAGTTGTTCGGCGAAGTCGAGGCGCGTCGCGCTCAACTGGTCGGACTCGGTCCTGGCCGCGAGCCCGAAGCCGACGAAGCCGCTCAGCGGGCCGCGCTCGATGAGCCGCCAGCGCCGTGACAGCGACATTCCCCAGTAAGGCTCGGCCATCAGGCGAGCCTCGCGATAGGCGTGGTCGGCGAGCAGCTGCTGCGTGGTGACGCGGAAGAAGCCGAGCTCGTAACGGCTCTCGCTCCAGCTCAGCGTGACCGGCAGTACCACGCCCCCGGTCGGGCCCCAGAAGTGATAGGTTGCCCCGAGCCCGATCTGCACCTCGCAGCTCTCGCAGAGCGATTGGGCATCGGCGCGTGCCGCGCCGATCGCGGCGGCGGCCAGTGCGAGCCATACGGCCGGTGCTCGAAGTCTCGCGGGCCGGGAGGAGGGTGCCACGCGACGACGCTAGGCCGGGCCGCGGCCGCCCGGAATTTCCCTCTTTGGAGAGAGCGGTCCTGCACGAACGGTACGGGCTCATACGTCTCTCTCTGCATACCCGCACCCGACACGGTTGACGCACCCGGTATCATGCACATCATGAAATCACTCGGCCGTAAGCCGGCGGGCGCCCGGCTCGAGCGCATCAGGGCCTCGCCACGCTGGGCGCAGGACCGGTTCCGCAACCTGCACCCGATCCTGCCGGGGCTGCGCGACGCGAATGCCGCGATGCCGACCCTGCGCGAGTTTCTGTGCGGCGGCGAGCGCCGGCTGCCGCCCGCGCCGCTTCCTGCCCTGAATCCGCTCGACACCTGGTCGAAGGCGGCGGGCAGCGGACTGCGCGTCACGTGGCTCGGCCACTCGACGGCGCTGATCGAGATCGACGGGCTGCGCGTGCTCACCGACCCGGTGTGGGGACCGCGCGCCTCGCCCTCGCGGCTCGTCGGGCCGAAACGCTTTCAGCCGGTGCCGGTTGCGCTGCGCTCGCTACCGCCGCTCGACCTCGTCGTCGTGTCGCACGATCATTACGACCATCTCGACTATCCCACCATCCGCAAGCTGCGAAAGCACGCGGTCCCGTTCGTGACCTCGCTCGGCGTCGGGGCGCACCTCGAGGCCTGGGGCGTGCCTGCCGAGCGTATCGTCGAGCTCGACTGGTGGGAGTCCTTTGCGCTGCCGAACGCCGACCTGACGGTGACCGCCGCGCCTTCTCAGCATTTCTCCGGGCGCACGATCAAGACGCGCAACACGACGCTGTGGTCCTCGCTCGTGCTGCGCTCCGCGCGGCACGCGCTGTTCTTCAGCGGCGACACCGGGCTCACGACCGAGTACGGGGAAATCCGCGCACGGCTGGGGCCGTTCGACCTCGCCATGCTCGAAGTCGGCGCCTGGCATCCCGCGTGGGGCGACATGCATCTCGGCCCCGAGAACGCGCTCAAGGCGCACGCCCTGCTCGGGGCCGAAGCATTGCTGCCGATTCACTGGGGCACGTTCGCCCTGGCGATGCATCCCTGGGACCAGCCGGCCGAAACCCTGCTGACGCTCGCACCGGCGGCGGGTGCGCGGCTCCTCATGCCGCGCCTCGGCGAGCCGGTCGAGCCTGCCCACGGCCTGGACGTCACGCCCTGGTGGCGCACCGGACTGCCGGAGCGGGCGCGGCCGCTGCGCGAGACGCTGGCCGCCGCGGCCGTGCCGAGCTCGATCGCGGTACCGATGGATTAGAGTGCGCCTGGATCAGAGTGCGGTCAGCGCCGTAGCGCCGCACCGACGGCGTCGAAGAGCCGCCCGAGTCCGAACGAGACATCCAGAATCCGCCCCTGGACGAAGAAGCCGGGCGTGCCGCGCACGTGGCTGCGCCGTGCGCCGTCCTGATGCTCACGGATCCGCTGCATGTAGACGTGATCGTCCATCTCCGCGGTGAAGCGCGCCATGTCGAGCCCGAGCTGCTCGGCATAGGAGTGGAGGTGTCTGGCCGCGAGATGATCCTGATGGGCGAACAGCAGGTCGTGCATTTCCCAGAACTTGCCCTGCTCGCCGGCACTCTCGGCGGCCTCGGCCGCCGCCAGCGCGTGGGGATGAGCCTGCTCGAGCGGATAATGGCGGAAGGCGATGCGCACGCGGCTCGCGAAGCGCTCGAGCAGCAGCCGCACGGTCGGCGCGGCCTGCTTGCAGGTCGGGCACTCGAAATCGCCGTATTCGACCACCACGACCGGCGCGTGCTCGGGGCCGAGCACGTGATCGCTGGCGTCGACGGGTACGGCCAGATCCGTGCCGTGAAGGGGATGCTCGGGCATGCGGCCACCTCCGGGAATCGCATTCTAGCGCGTCGCCTGCCAGACTCGAGTCCGCTCGAAGGCAGCGGCCTTCCGCTCTACGGAGAAACGACATGGCGCGCGCGACGGCGGACATCGGCACCACCAACTACACGACGGCACTCAGGGCGGGGCATCACGCGCTCACCGCCGACGAAGGTGCGGCGCTCGGCGGCCTGGACAGCGGCCCCGCGCCGCACGAGCTCCTGTGCGCGGCGCTCGCCGCGTGCACCGCGATTACGCTGCGCATGTACGCCGGGCGCAAGGGCTGGCCGCTGCGGGCGGCGCACGTCGACGTGCTGTTCCAGCACGAGGGCGAGAAGCGCACGATGACGCGCCGGCTGCGGCTCGAGGGCGACCTCGACGAGGCGCAGCGTGCACGCTGCGCGGACATCGCCGAGCGCACGCCGGTCACTCTGACGCTGAAGCAGGGCGTCGCCATCACGACGATCCTCGAGCCGCTCCGGCCCTGACGTCAGGGCGCGGGCGGCGGCGCGCGCACCGCCCGCCGCTTCCCCGGGATCGCGAAGGCGGCGGCCAGAACGCTCATCGACGCCAGGGCCGCTGCGATCCACAGTATCCGGCGCACCGTGTCCTCGATCGACGCGGCGATGATGGCGTGCGCCTGGCGCTTCTCCTCCCCGGACAGACTCGCCGGCAGCGCCGGAATGACGAATCCGCCGCGCGCCGTGCCGACGGCGCGCTGCACCTCGGCCGAGGCCGGCGACGCACTCTCGAGGCGCAGCTCGAGCGAGCGGGACATGGAGCCCACGGCGACGCTGCCGAGCACCGCGATCACGAGCAGGCTGCCGACGGAGGCTACGGCGTTGTTGATCCCGGACGCGACCCCGGTGCGATGCGCGGGCACCGCATTGAGCACCGCGGTGGTGAGCGGCGCAATCGTAACGGCCATCCCGAGCCCGAGCACGGCCATAGGCACCAGGATGGTCCAGTACGGACCCCGGCTGAGCGCGAGCAGGGCAAAGCCGCCCGCGGCAATCGCCGGCCCGATGATGAGCGGCCAGCGCGCACCGAAGCGGTCGATGAGGCTTCCCGACCAGCGCGACAGCAGGCTCACGACCACGGTGAACGGCAGATACGCCGCGCCGGCGGCGGTCGCCGAATCGCCGCGCGCCTGAATGAGGAGGAAGGGGAGAAAGAAGAAGCCGCCGCCGAGGCCGCCGTAGAGCAGCAGTGTCAGCAGGTTGACGCCGCTGAAGGTGGGCGAGCGGAACAGCTCGAGCGGCATCATGGGGGCACGGCTGTGCGCCTCGGCGACCAGGAACACCGCCAGCAATCCCGTGCCCGCCACGAGCGAGGCGATCACCGCCGGGTGGCTCCAGGTGAGCTCCGCGGCAGCGATCAGCCCGTACACGAGGCTCCCGAGGCCGGCGAACGCGAGCAGACTTCCCTGCCAGTCGACGCCGGGTGGCGCGTCCGGGTCGCGGCTCTCGGGCACGCGGCGCACCGCGATCCAGAGTGTGGGGATCGCGACCAGCGGGTTGACGAGGAAGATCACCCGCCATGAGAAGTGGTCGAGCAGCCCGCCGCCGAGCAGCGGGGCCGCGCCGCCGGCGATGGCCGCCGCGCCCGACCAGATGCCGATCGCGGCCCCGCGTTCCTTCTCATCGAAGGCGGCACTGATGAGTGCGAGCGAGCAGGGGACGAGCAGAGCCGCTCCGATCCCGGAGACCGCCCGCGCGCCGAGCAGCATCGGGACGCTCACGGCCAGGCCGCAGCCGAGGGAGCCGGCGGCAAACACGCCGGCTCCGATGACGAACATGCGCCGCCTGCCGAAGCGGTCCGCCGCGGCGCCGCCGATCAGCAGCAGGGCCGACATGCACAGCGTGTAGGCATTGATCACCCATTGCATCGCCGGCAGTGTCGTGCGCAGGTCGGCCTCGATGGCGGGCAGCGCGACGTTGACCACGGACTCATCGACGTACGAGAGAGTGGACCCGAGGACCGCCACGGCGAGCACCCAGTAGCGGGCCGCCGCGCACGCGGGCACGCTCGGGTGCGCGCGGATCGCGAGCTCGTCGCAGGGCAGTGCCTTGGGATTCGCCACGAGACTGAAGCTCCGGGTGCGACTCAAGGCGCCGGCTCGTCCGCCCTGAGCCGTACCGCGGGAAAGTAAAGTCCGAGGAGACGCCGCTCCCACCACCGGCCGCGAGCTCTGGCGGCGGCGTCGGTATAGGTGTAGTCGTAGAAGCTGGCGCGAATATAGAGGGGAGGCTTATCCGGGAAGGGATTGCCGGCGAGCAGCGCCATGACCGCCGGCTCGTTGTGCAGCAGTCTCTCGAGGAACAGCCAGAACCACCGCAGCTGCCGCGGATCCTCGAGCGCGGCGAACCACATCTGCCAGTCGAGCCGTGGCTGATGCGGGACGTTCCAGGGCGGGCGGCGCGTCACGTCGCCCGGCTTGTAGCGGAATTCGTATTCGCGCCACTCGCGGCCATCGTTCGAGCCCTCGATGACGATCTCGTGGCGCCGCGTCGTCATGACGGCGAACAGGCCGTAGGAGCTCACCAGGTGCAGCGGCTCGATGAGGCCATCGACCGCGCGCAGCGGCGCGGGCGGGCTGCCGCCGAAGCGCACGTCCATCTCGATGAGGCTGCAGACGACGAGCAGTACGGCCAGCGCGCCGGCGCCGGCGGCGAACACCCGGCGCGGGCGGCTGCGGGGCGCCCATGCCGCGAGCCGCGCCGCCAGGCGCCGCGGCAGGAGGCTCTCGAGGGCGGCGTCGTCCGAGAGTACCAGGCACAGCAGCATCGTCTGGAGGTTGAACCAGTTGTAGTTGCCGGTCACCAGGATGCAGCACTGCAGCAGCAGGATGCCGGCCGCCGCGGCGCAGCGTGGCCGGCGCGGGCAGAAGATGAGGAACGGCAGGCCGAGCTCGATCACGAAAGTGCCCGCGGTTGCGAAGGCGAGAAATGCCGGGGGCAGATGCGCGGCGTACCACGCGAGCGGTGTCGGCAGGGGCTGCGTGACGAAGTGATACGAGAGCGCCGAGAGGTTCCACCAGCTCGGGTCTGCGGAGAGGAGCTTGACCGCTCCCGACATGAACATGAAGCGGAACAGCAGCCAGCGCAGCAGCCAGATGCCCGGAGTGACGGAGAAGCCGAGCAGCAGCGCGAGAAAGCCGGTCTCCAGCAGGAAAGTGTCCCACTGGTAGGTCATGAAGGCCTGGCCCGCGTAGAGCAGTGAGAGATAGAGGATATAAAGGAGCAGCAGACTCAGGCGCGGCAGGAGATTCAGCGTCAGGAGCAGCGCGAGGCCCGCTCCCCCCCAGCACACCGCCCGGATCGCAGCGTCGCTCGAGTTCCACCAGAACACCATCGGCATGAGGTAGAAGCGCTCGGAGCCTGCGGCGTGGCGCACCGCGTCGAGGAGCTCGCCGAGCGGGAGGATCCCGTGGCTGCCGATCAGTCCCTGCGCCTGGACCGCAAAGGACACGAAGGCCGCGAGATAGATCAGCCCGAAGAGCCGCAGGAAGAGAAACCGGACCAGCTCGTAGCGGGGTGGCCGGTGACCCTTGCCCCACAGAAGCAGGCTGATCCGATAGAAGGCGGGCCGGTGCGCCGCGACGAAGGCATAGGCGCGCTCCGCGGCGGCCGCGAATCCCGGCAGGTGCCGGTAGAGGCGCAGCCAGATACCTGAGCCTGGAGCGTGGCTCAGGGTGAGGAAGCTGGCCTCGGCGGCGCTCGCCCGGCGCCCGTCCGGACCGATGTACTGCACCGCGCGCTGAAAGTCGGCCAACGGGATCGCCGGATGCTGCGCGGCCGCCTCCTGATAGGGCCGGTATTCGACCGCATCCCCCGTCAGGGCATTCCAGTAGCGCGCCCAGTAGTTGCAGAACCCGCAGTCGCCGTCGTAGATCAGCAGTGGCGTGCGAGCATCCATCTATCCGCTCATCGACGTCGGGCGACCACCACCTGATAGAGCCCGAGGAACAGCCGCCGCTCGCTCCAGTCGAACCGCCCGGGCCGATCGGCAAAGGTCGGGATGGGATGGCGCCACAGGCTCGCCGCGTACGGCTCGAGCCAGCGGTTCACGAGCCACATCAACCCGCGCAGCGGGTGAAACCAGCGCGGTCCCGCGTAGTCGACGAACACCGCCCGCCCGCCGGGCCGCAGCCGCGCGAGCAGCGCATCGACGGTGCGACGCTTGTAGTCGTCGGGCATCTCGTGGAGGAGAAAGAAGCAGCACACGCCGTCGTAGCGCTCGCGGCCGGGCGCTGTGGCATCCGCCAGCCTGACACTGGCGTTCGCCCGCGTGGCGAGCTTGGCTCGCAGCCGCTCGACCTGAAGCCGCGAGACATCGATGACCGTGAGCCGGCCGGCGGGACCGAGGTGATCGGCGAGCCTCAGGGGCTCGCTCCCGTAGACGCTGGCGGCCTGCAGCACGCACTCGCCCCGGTGGAACTGCGCACAGGCGGCCTGCACCAGACGGCGGTAGTTGCCCCACAGGATCGCGTTGACGACGACCTCGTGGTCGAGCAGCCGCGCGGCTCGCGGGCGCAGATAGGCCCAGGCGTAGGTCTGCGCGAGGTAGTCCGGAATCGCCACCTCCGGCTCGGGCGCGGCATCACCCGGCGCTCTCCCGCGCCGGGTTGGAAGCGCGAGGCTGTTGGCAGCGAGCTGCAACCGCCGAGCTACAGCTGACGGAGCGGCCGGCGCCGGGGGCGGCACGACGCGCATCGAGGCGCGATGTTCGCGGCTGAGGAGTGCGGGCAGTGGCGGCTCAAACCGGGGCATGGCACAGTCCGCATCCGAGGTCTCGCCGATGAGTACTGCAAGCCAAGCCGGAAGTACGGTCGCCATCCTGGGCAACGGCAGCGTGGGCACCGCGCTCGCGAAGGGTTTCGCCGAGCTCGGTTACAAGGTGATCTTCGGCACCCGCGAGGTGGAGGGCGAGAAGACCCGGGCGGCGCTCGATGCCGTCCCGGGAGCGCGCGCCGCTTCCTTCGCGGAGGCGTCCGCCGCCGCCAGCATCGCGGTGCTGGCGGTTCCCTGGAGCGGGATGGAGGCGGTCATTTTCACCGCCGGACCGGACAATCTGGCCGGCAAGATCGTCATCGATCCCAGCAATCCGCTCGACTTCTCGGGCGAGATGCCGACGATGGCGCTGGGCGCGAGCGACTCGGGCGGGGAGCTCGTGCAGCGGCTGCTGCCGCGCTCGCACGTCGTCAAGGCATTCAACATCGTCACCGCCACGCACATGGTGCATCCGCGGCTGCCGGACGGCACGCCCGACATGCTGATCGCCGGCAACGATGCCGGCGCCAAGGCGCGCGTGGCCGAGCTCATCCGGGGATTCGGCTGGCGCTCGCCGATCGACGTCGGCGGAATCGTCGAGAGCCGCCTGCTCGAGGGCCTGGCGATGTTGTGGGTGATCTACGGCTTCCGCAACGACCACTGGACCCATGCCTTCAGCCTGCTCGGGCAGAAGCGCTGAGGCGCTCACTTGAAGTAGGCGTGAATGACGTCGATCAGCTCGTCGGCGGCTTCGGTGCGCGTTCCGGCCGAGACTCGCCCGAGCACGTGCTCGCGCACGTGATCCTCGAGCACCTCGGCGAGCAGACTGTTGATGGCGCCGCGCGCGGCGGTGAGCAGATGCATGACGTCGGAGCAGTCCGCGTCGCCCTCGAGCGTACGCTCGACGGCCTCCACCTGGCCGCGGATGCGGCGGATGCGGTTGAGGAGCTTCTGCTGGTCGCGGACGGTGTGGGCCACGGGCTGACACCTCTCCATACCTTACACGGGTAATCTATCCGAACGGGCCCCGTGGCGGAATCCCGTAGTCGGCCCGGGTGATGCGTATTTGTCCTGATGTCAGCGGCGGCCGGGCTATGCGAAACGGTGGCTCATGAACACACAGACCTACCGCGAGGCCTATCGGCGCTCGCTGGAGGATCCGGAAGGCTTCTGGGGCGAGCGGGCGGAGGCGCTGCGCTGGGAGCGGCGCTGGGACCGGGTGCTGGACGCGAGCCGGGCGCCGCTGTACCGCTGGTTCACCGGCGGGCGCATCAACACCTGCTACAACGCGCTCGACGCCCACGTCGAGCAGGGCCGTGGTGAGCAGCCGGCGCTCATTTACGACAGCCCGGTCACCGGCACGGTCGCGCGGCTCAGCTACCGCGAGCTCCGCGAGCGCGTGGCGCGGTTCGCCGGCGCCCTCAGCGCCCAGGGCGTGGCGCACGGCGACTGCGTCGTCATCTACATGCCCATGGTGCCCGAAGCCGTGGTGGCGATGCTCGCCTGCGCCCGCATCGGTGCAGTTCATTCGGTGGTGTTCGGCGGCTTCGCGCCGCACGAGCTTGCAAAGCGCATCGACGACGCACGTCCGGTGATGGTGATCTCGGCCTCCTGCGGCATCGAGGGGCAGCGCGTGATCGCGTACAAGCCGCTGCTGGACGAGGCGCTCGAGCTCGCGACTCACAAGGTTGGACGCTGCATCGTGCTGCAGCGGCCGCAGCTGGCGGCCGCCCTCACGGCCGGGCGCGATCTCGAGTGGTCGCCGGCGCTCGAGAATGGGCCGCCGGCGCCGTGCGCTTCGCTGGCAGCGACCGATCCGCTCTACATCCTCTACACCTCGGGCACCACCGGCAAGCCGAAGGGCGTGGTGCGCGACCACGGCGGCCATGCGGTCGCGCTCGCCTGGTCCATGCAGGCGATCTACGGCATGCAGCCGGGAGATGTGTTCTGGGCGGCATCCGACGTCGGTTGGGTGGTCGGCCATTCGTACATCGTGTATGCGCCGCTGCTGGCCGGCTGCACCACCGTGCTCTACGAGGGCAAGCCGGTCGGTACGCCGGACGCCGGCGCCTTCTGGCGCGTGGTCGCGGAGCATCGCGTCAACGCGCTGTTCACGGCTCCGACCGCCTTCCGCGCCATCAAGAAGGAAGATCCCGCCGGCGCGCTGATCGGGCGCTACGATCTCGGGAGCCTGCGCACCCTGTTTCTCGCCGGTGAGCGCTGCGATCCCGACACCGTGCACTGGGCCGAGGAGAAACTGCGGGTTCCGGTAATCGACCACTGGTGGCAGACCGAGACCGGCTGGCCGGTAGCGGCCAACTGCCGCGGCCTGACGCCGCTGCCGGTCAAGCCGGGCTCGGCGAGCGTCGCGGTACCGGGCTACGACGTGCGCATCCTCGATGAGAGCGGCGCCGCCGTCGAGCCGGGAAAGATCGGCAACATCGTCATCCGCCTGCCGCTGCCGCCCGGCACGCTGACGACGCTCTGGCAGAACGATGCCGGCTACGTGGACAGCTATCTGAAACGCTACCCGGGCTGCTACCTGACCGGCGACGCGGGCTTCATCGACGCCGACGGCTACGTGTGGATCATGTCGCGCATCGACGATGTGATCAACGTGGCGGGGCATCGGCTGTCGACCGGCGGGATGGAGGAGGTGCTCGCCGGCCATCCGGACGTCGCCGAGTGTGCCGTCATCGGCGTCGGCGACGCGCTCAAGGGACAACTGCCGCTCGGTCTCGTGGTGCTCAAGGCGGGAGTCGTGCGCCCGGCCGCGCAACTGCAACAGGAGCTCATCGAGCGTGTGCGACGCGAGATCGGGCCGGTGGCGGCATTCCGCCACGTCACGATCGTGGCGCGCCTGCCGAAGACTCGCTCCGGCAAGGTGCTGCGCTCGACCATGCGTGCGATCGCGGACTCGCAGCATTACACGACTCCGGCGACGATCGACGATCCGCGCGCGCTCGAGGAGATTGCCGAGGCGCTGAAGGCACTCGGCTACGCGCAGCCCCCGGCGGCGGCCGGCCGCTGACGGTCATTTCAGCTCGCGGATCCAGATGTTGCGATAGCGGACCGGATCGCCGTGGTCCTGCAGCGCCAGCGGCAGTTTCTCCGGCTGCGCGCTGTAGGGCGGACGCTGGTGGTGGCCGGTGGGTCCCGTGAGCTCGACGTCGTCCTGCACCAGCACGCCGTTGTGGAGCACGGTCATACGCGCGGGCCGGGTGAGATGGCCCGCGGCGTCGAGGCGCGGGCCGTGGAACACGATGTCGTAGCTCTGCCAGAGGCCGGGTCCGCGTGAGGCGTTGACGAGCGGCGGGAACTGGCCGTAGACGGCGGCCGCCTGGCCGTCGGGATAGGTCGGGCTCCGATACGAGTCGAGTACCTGCACTTCGAAGAGGCCCTGGAGGAAGACGCCGCTGTTGCCGCGGTTCTGGTCTTCCCCCCTGGGAGGATCAGGCTCGGCGAACTCGACGTGCAGCTGGCAGTCGCCGAAGGCCGCGCGCGTATAGAGGTAGCCGCTTCCCGGCACGACCTCGAAGTAGCCGTTGCCGAGCTTCCACTGCGGCGCGCTGCCGTCCTTCTGCTGCCAGCGCGCCAGATCGTGTCCGTCGAAGAGCACGATCGCGTCCGCCGGCGCACGGCCCGCTTCGGCCTGCGTGCTGGCCGTGCCGGGATCGACCGCCGGCGGCGCCGGGCGATCGCGGTCGTGAATCGGGTAGTTGGGATCGACCCGCGTCTGGGCGCAGGCCGGGTAGGCGCCGGCGAGCAGCGCGACGAGGAATGGAATCGACGCCAATGGCCTCACAGAGCTGTCCCCTCGAGGACCGGCAACGCCGCGCATTCTAACGTCGCAGCCCGCGATCCGCCTCGCGCAGCCACTCGTCGCGATCGGCCGACTCAGGCCGTGCGAGCGCCTCGTCGCGGGCGTGCTGGTAGGCCGCACGCGCGCCCGCTTCGTCCGCGCTCCTCGCCAGCGCCTCGGCGAGTGCCAGCAGATTCGGGGGATATTGCGGCCGCAGGCTGACCGCGCGCCGTGCGGCGCTGACCCCCGCCGCCGGATCTCCCGGCCCGAGCGGCCAACCGGGCGCCCGGGTCAGCACCAGCGCCCGCACGCGCGCGGGACCCGCCTCGTCATAGGCGGGGTCGGCCGCGTCCGCGGCCTCGAGATCGGCGAGCATCCGCTTGAGAAGCTCGCCGGCGTGCGCCGGATGGGCGCGCGCCTCGAGTCCGAGCGCAAGGGCGTGACCGTAGCGACAGGCAGGGCTTTCTGGCTCCATTGCAAGACACGCCTCGGCCTGGCGGCCCGCATCCTCGGCCAGCGCGCCGCGCGCCGCCGCATCGGCATGGCGCTCGCTGCCGCGCGCATCTTCGATGATCACCTGCACCCGCTGCTCGATCGAGGCTGGCGCACCCGCCGGCTGCGGCCGCGGCGCCGGCGCCGCGCAGCCCGCCGCGCCGAGCGCCAGCGCGACCGCTGCGATCGCGGGCTTCCTCACGGCTCTGCCGTGCGGCCGGGCAGTTCGGCCGGCACGAAGCCCTTGAGGCGCATCGACGCCAGCAGCTCCGCGTTGTCCGGCCCGTGCGCCAGGCCGAGGAGCGCCGCCCGCAGGCTCCGGGCGCGCGCTGCCGGCACGCGTGAACGGACCACGGCGAGCACGGCGACCGGCAGCTCGGGAGACTGCACGACTGCCTCGAGCTCGCCCGCAAACGGCAGGCTCGCGAGCGCCGCCGTCCCGGTGTGATCGAGGAGCACCGCGACCGGCTCGCCCGCGGCCGCGCGTCGCAGTGCACTCAGCACCTGTCCGCTCGCCTCGATGCGGACGTCGCGCGGCAGCGGCCACGAGGGCAGGGCGGCGCGCGTAATGAAGTCCCGGGCGTAGCCGGCCGTGCTGACGAGGGTGAAGCCGGCGAGCGACGCCGGACCCGGCACGCGGCCGCGCCGCGCGATGAGCTGCCAGCGCTCGCGGGAACCCGTGCCGGCTACATCGGCTGCGACGAGCGGCGCGAGCTGCAGCTGCTCCGCGTGCGCGACGAAGAAGGGATAGGGCACGAACGCGAGCCCCGCCCCGGGGCTCTCGAGCCTCGCCAGACCCCCGGATTCGCTCGGATCGTAGACGGCGGTGAGGCTCCCCCTGGGCCAGCCGGCGGCCGCCGCCACGACCTGCGCGAACTGGTCGAGGTAAGGCTGGGCGTCCCCGGTCTCGCCCGGGTATCCCGGGGCGCAGAAGACGAGTGTTATCGCCGCGGCCGCCGGTAGTGTCGCCATGCCTTTAGGCTATCATCAGCGCGCGCCGGGCAGTGCGCGCCGTCGGCAGGAGCGCCCTTCGACATGAGTGTGCCCGCCTCGCCCGGGCTGCAGCGAGTCTTCACGCGCGTCCTCACGCTGCGGGGCTGGGTCGCCGCCGGTTTCCTCGCCCTCACCGCCGCCGGCGTGTGGGGCGCGCTTCGCATCCCCGACGATCTCGCCATCGAGCACCTGCTGGTGCCGGCCGACCCGGTCGCGCGCGCGACGGGCGAGTTCGAGCGGCACTTCCCCGAGGGCGACCAGGCGTTGCTCGTCCTCGAGGCACCCGATCCGCTGAGTCCGGACGCGCTGGGCGCCGCCGATCGTCTCGAGGGCGAGCTGGCGCGGATTCCCGGCGTCGCGCCGCGCAGCCTCCTCACCCTTTACCGCCTCGCGGTGCCCGGCGCCCGGGCCGGCGCCGCGCCGTTCGCCCGGGTACGTGCCTTCGCGACCGGCACGGCGCTGCTGCGCCGCGCGGGACTCCTGGGGGACCACTATCTCGGCGTGGCGCTCGAGTTGCGGGTGCATTCCCCGGCCGAGCGCGACCGGACACTCGCGGCGATCGAGGAGCGGCTCGAGCCGCTCGGGACCGCCGGCTCGCCCTTCACCGCGGTGCGGCGTGTCGGATCGCCGTGGCTCGACGCCTGGCTCGAGCGCCAGACGGGTCTTGCGACCAGGCGCTTCATGCCGCTGTTCGCTGTCTTCCTGCTCGCGCTGGTGCTGATCGTCTACCGCTCCTGGCGCACCCTGGCGGCGGTCGTGCTGACGCTCGCCGCCGTGGTTGCGATCGCCATGGGGCTCGCCGACCTCTTCGGCTTCGCGCACACGGTGGTCTCGGCGCTGGTGCCGCTCACCGTGATGGTCACGACCACCGCGACCCTTGTCTACATTCACTCGCGCTACCTCGACGCCGACCATGCCGCGACGCCGCTCGAGCATCACGGGCGCGCGCTCGCCGACAAATTCCTGCCATGCACCGCCTCGATTCTCGCGACCGCGGTCGGCTTCGCGGCGCTCGCGGTCTCGGACATCCGGCCGGTTCGCGACATGGGGCTGTGGACGGCGGGCGGACTGCTGGTGGCGTGGATCGCCTGCTTCAGCCTGTTTCCGGCGCTGCAGTCGCTGCTGCACGTGCCGGCTCACGCCGCGCGCGCGCCGGCCTGGTTCGAAGGCCTTGCCGACCGGCTGGTACCGTGGACCCGCCACTGGCGCTGGGGGCTGGTCGGCGGCGCCCTTGCCCTGATGCTGCTCGGGGCCGCGGCGCTCTTCGGGATACCGGGGCGGCTCGCGCCTCTGCCGCTCGAGACCGATGCGTTGAGTTACGTCGATGCGCACGAGCGCGTGGCACAGGATACGCGGCGCTTCCGCCAGCTGAGCGGGCTCGACGTCGTCGAGCTGTGGCTGCAGACCCGTCCAGGACATGCGCTCGATGCGGATTTTCTGCGCGCCGTCGCGGCGCTCGGCGAGCGCCTCGAGAGCGATCCGCGCATCACCGCCGTCGACGGCCCGACGTCGGTGCTGCGCTGGGCTCACTACCTGCAGGCCGGCTCCGATCGGCTGCCGGACGCGCCCGCGGCCTGGCCGAAGCTGGCCGCCGATCTCGAGCAGATCCTGCTCACCGAGCCGGGTGCGCGCGGTTACGTCGACATCGCCGATCTCGCGAGCGTGCGGCTCAGCGTCCGCGGGCGCGCCGAGCTGTTCGCACCCCCGGCGACGATGCGCGCCTTCATCGAGCACACCGTGAGCGCGCTGCAGGCGCAGGAGCCGGCGCTGCGCGAGGTGCGCGCGCAGACGGTCGGCCGGGGCGTGCTCGCGGCGCAGATCAGCGAGCACCTGGTGCCGACGCTCACCGAGAGCTTCGTGCTCACGGCGAGTGTCATCTTCGTCGCCTTCCTGTTCGTGTTCCGCAGCCCCGCCGGGAGGCTGATGGCGATGATTCCGTCGCTGTTCGCGATTCTCGGCGTCTTTGTCGTGATGCGCGCCACCGGCATTCCGCTCAACATCGCGACCATTCTGATCGGCTCGACCGTGCTCGGCGCTACCGAGAACGACCAGATTCATTTCTTCTACCATCTGCAGCAGGGTCGCGCGCGCGGCGCGACGGCCGCGGCCCTGCGCCACGCGCTCACCGTCGCCGGCCGCCCGATACTGTTCGCGACGGTCATCAATGCGAGCGGCTTCCTCGCGCTCGCGCTCTCCGACCTGCCGCCGATGCGGCAGTTCGGAATCGTCACCTCCGCGGCGTTCGTGCTGGCGCTGGTGGCCGATTTCACCGCCCTGCCGGGCGCGTTGTGGATCCTCGCCCGGTCACAGGCGCGCCTGCCAGCGGACGCCGAAGGGAGTACCGCTCGTTAAGCCACGGCCGCGGCGCTGACCGGGCTCGCCACGCTGATCTGCGCTTCGAGAGCGCGCGATCCACGCACCGAGTTTGCGATCAGGCAACCGTGTTCGGCACGCTCGAGCAGCTCGCGCGCCGTTGCAGGGTCGGCACCTTCGGGGACGATGAGGCGCGCAAAGGTCGTGTAGCGCGTGAACTGCGACATTCCGCCGACGCGCTCGAGCACGCCCTCGACCCGGCACTCGAGCCCTGACCATTCGAAGCGGGCGGCACGGCTCACGGCGCGAAATGTGAGGATGAAACAGTCGGCCAGGGACGCGCACAGCAGCGTCTCCGGCGACCAGACGCCGGCCGGCCCGTCGAACTCGGGGGGCGCCGCCGACTCGAGGCTCGGCAGCCGCGGGGAGGTGAGGGTCACGAGTCCCTGGCCCTGGGCCGTGGCGGATGCGATGTAGGTATGCGGGTACGGATGCATGTCGGCAGGGTAGGCGCGCCGGGGAGCCGCGCACAGCGTGGCTAATGCTTACCGCAGAACTCCTGATGCAGTATCCCGAGAAGCCGCGTGACCACCCCGGGGGGCAGGGAGTAGCGCACCGTCTGCGCCTCGCGCTCGGTCTGGACGATCCCGGACTCGCGCAGCACGCCAAGATGTTGCGATAACGCCGACTGGCTGAGCGGCAGACGCCGGTTCAGCTCTCCCACCGACAGCGGCCCCTGAACCAGGTGACAGAGCACCATGAGGCGCTGTTCGTTGGCGAGCGCCCGCAGCAGCTGCGCCGCCTCCATGGCATGCGGCTGCATCTCGCGGGCGGTGCGCGCAAGCTCAGCGGGAAGTCCGGCCGTTTGCGCCGCGCGGCTCGTGGCCATCTCAATCACCTCGAAGCCTGGATCCTGGCCGTCAGTATAATTAGCACTAGCTAATTAAGCAATATCTAATATAATGCCCGCGAAGTGCACGGCAATACGCACTTCTGCGCGGTGGTCTGCACAAGGTACGGATGCGCTGGTGCGCCCGAAGTAGCCAGACTGCCGGGAAAATCGAGCAACGACGAGACTGGAGGCGGCCATGACGATTGATAGGATCGTACTTGCTTTCGCCGGCACGATGGTTCTGCTCAGCCTGGCGCTCGGACTCCTGGTGAGCCCGTACTGGTTCCTGCTCACCGGGTTCGTGGGGCTGAATCTGCTGCAATCCGCATTCACGGGTTTCTGCCCGCTGGCCATCGTCCTGAAGAAGCTGGGGCGGCCGTCGGGCGCGGCGTTCTCCTGATCCGGGCCGTGCCCGCATGAGCGGCGGACCTCGCGCACTCGCGACCGCAGTCCTCGCCGCCCTGTGGCTGGGCGGCTGCGGCGGCGGCCATTCCGCGGCCGCGCCGCGCGCGCCGCCGGCTCTCGAGAGCACCGTGGCGGAACGTGTCCGCACGCCGGTCGAGCGGCGGCTCGACGGCCTGATCGAGGCGGTGAATCAGGGCACCGTTGCTGCTCAGACTTCGGGACGAGTGGAGGCCATCCTCTACGACGTTAACGACTTCGTGCCGGCGGGCGCGGTGATCATCCGGCTGCGCGCCGCCGAGCAACGTGCGGGCCTCGCCCAGGCCGAAGCGGCGCTGCACGAGGCCACCGCCCGCGAGGCGGAAGCGCAGTCGCGCTACCAGCGCATCTTCGACATGTATGACCGCAAGGTCGTGCCGAAGGCGACCCTCGAGGAGGTGACGGCGAATCGCGATGCGGCGGTCGCGAGACTGGCCGCGGCACGGGCGGCGCTCGCGAGCGCACGGGAGGGAGTCGCGTACACCGAAGTCCGCGCGCCCTACGCCGGGATCGTCACCCGGCGCCTCGTGCAGGTCGGTGAGACGGTCGGCCCGGGAACGCCCCTCATGAGCGGACTGTCGCTGCAGTATCTGCGGGTGACGGTCGACGTGCCGCAATCGATCGTCGCGCAGGTCCGCCGCATCAAGCGCGGCGCGGTATACGTCGACGGGCGGCGCATCGAGGCGACGCGCGTGACGGTGTTCCCGGAGGCGTCGGCGCCTTCCAACACCTTCCGCGCCCGGCTCGAGCTGCCGGAGAACGCCGCCGACCTGTACCCGGGAATGTTCGTCAAGGTCGGCTTTGTCACCGGAGAAGCCGAGCGGGTGCTGGTGCCGCGGCGCTCCCTGATCGAGCGCAGTGAGGTCACCGCGGTCTACGTGATCGACTCCGGCGGCCGCACGTCGATGCGCCAGGTCCGGGTGGGTGATCGCTTCGAGGAGCGCGTCGAGATCCTCTCGGGGCTGCTGCCCGGCGAGCGCGTGGCGCTCGATCCTCTGGCCGCCGTCAGGGAGCTCCGGCCGGTAACGGTGGCCTCCAGAGCGGGCTCATGAGCGACGGGGCGCACGCGCAGCCTGAGCGGCCAGCGGGGGATGGCTCTCTCGGTTTCAGCGGCCGCGTCGCACGCCGCTTCCTGACGAGCCCTCTCACGCCGCTCATCGCGCTGGCGGCGCTGCTGCTGGGCGTGTTTGCGGTTCTGGTGACGCCGCGCGAGGAGGAGCCGCAGATCGACGTCACCTTCGCGAACATATTCATTGCGTTTCCGGGCGCATCCAGCGCGCAGGTGGAGAGCCTGGTCGCCTCGCCGATGGAGCAGGTACTGGGCGAGATCTCCGGCGTCGAGCACATCTACTCCGCTTCGCGCCCGGGACTCGCGGTGCTCAGCGTGCAGTTCAAGGTCGGCGAGCGCCGCACCGATGCGATCGTACGGCTCTACAACGCGATCTATTCCAACCAGGACTGGCGCCCCGCGAATTCCGGCATCCTGCAGCCACTGGTGAAACCGAAGGGCATCGACGACGTTCCGATCGTCACCCTGACGCTCTGGACTCAGGACCCGGCGCGCGGCGCCCACGAGCTCGGCCAGGTGGCGCGTTCGATCGAGACCGAGATCAAGCGCGTGTCGGGCACGCGCAACGTCTACACGATCGGCGCGCCGCAGAGCATCGTGCGCGTCCAGCTCGATCCGCAGCGGCTCGCCGGCTTCGGGCTCACGGCGGACGACCTGGCGCACGCGCTGCTCGCCGCCAATGTCGTGCAGCACGCCGGCGCGCTCGAAGGCGGGGATCGCGTGACCCCCGTGGATGCGGGCGAGTTCCTGGCGAGCCGCGACGACGTGGCCGGGCTGGTGGTCGGAGCCGATCACGGCCGGCCGGTGTTCCTCCAGGACGTCGCCGAGGTGTCGACACAGCCCGATCAGCCCGATTCCTACGTTTGGCTCGGGACCGGCCCGGGCGCGGCTACGCGCGACCTGCCGCCGACCGCACATGCGCCGGCCGTCGCGATCGCCATCTCCAAGAAACCCGGCACGAACGCGATCGCGATCGCCGATCAGGTCATCCGCCGCGTCGCGCAGTTGCGCGGCGTCTACCTGCCGGAGGGCGTGCAGGTGACCGTGACGCGCAACTACGGCGAGACCGCCAACGACAAGGCGGTCAAGCTCATCGAGAAGCTGCTGTTCGCGACCGCCTCCGTGGTGCTGCTGGTCGCGCTCGCCATGGGACGCCGCGAGGCGCTGGTGGTGGGCGCGGCGGTGACCATCACGCTCGCGGCCACGCTGTTCGCCTCCTGGGCCTGGGGTTTCACGATCAACCGCGTCTCGCTGTTCGCGCTCATCTTCTCGATCGGCATTCTGGTCGACGATGCGATCGTCGTGGTGGAGAACATCCACCGGCACATGGGCCTCGGCGAAGGCGCGCTCGCGGAAATCATACCGCGCGCGGTCGATGAGGTCGGCGGGCCGACGATCCTGGCGACCTTCACCGTGATAGCCGCGCTCCTGCCGATGGCCTTCGTGAGCGGACTGATGGGTCCCTACATGAGCCCGATCCCCATCAACTCGAGCATGGGGATGCTGATCTCGCTCGCCATCGCGCTCGTCTTTACCCCGTGGCTGTGCCGCAGGCTGCTCGGCGGCAGCCATGCGGCGGGCGGCGGGCAGCCAGGCGGGCTGACGCGGCTGTTCGAGCGCATCGTCCGTCCCCACCTGGCCGGAGAAGCCGGACGTGCGCGCCGCCACCGGCTCTACTGGGGAATCCTCGCTGCGATCGGCATCGCCGCGGGACTCGTCGTGGTGCAGCTGGTCGTCCTGAAGATGCTGCCCTTCGACAACAAGTCGGAATTCCAGGTAATCACCAATCTGCCCGAGGGCGCGACGGTCGAGACGACCGCCCGCGTGCTCGATGAGCTCTCGCACGTGATCGAGCGGGTTCCGGAGGTGAGCGACTACGAGGTCTACGCCGGCACCTCCGCGCCGATCAATTTCAACGGCCTGGTGCGCCAGTACTACCTGCGCTCGGCCCCGCAGCTCGGTGACATTCAGGTGAATCTCGTCGACAAGCGGCATCGCCAGCGCAAGAGCCACGAGATCGCGCTCGCTGTCAGGCCGGCGCTGGCGGCGATCGGCCGCAAGTACTCGGCGTCGATTCAGGTCGTCGAAGTGCCGCCCGGTCCGCCGGTACGGGCGCCGATCGTCGCCGAGGTATACGGGCCGCGCTATGCCGAGCAGCAGCGCCTGGCGAAGCAGCTGCGCGCCGCCTTCGACCGCACGGCAGACATCGTCGATACCGATGACAGCGTCGAGGCGCCGGCGCCGCGCCTGGTGGTCGCGGTCGATCGGCAGAAGGCGGCGCTGCTCGGGGTCGCGCAGGAGCAGGTGGCGCAGACGCTGCGCCTCGGTCTCGCGGGCGCCGACTTCACCTACGCTCACGTCGGGCGCGAGCGCTATCCCATCCCCGTGCGGCTCGAGCTGCCGGTTGCCGACCGGGAGACCATCGGCGATGTGCTGGAGCTCGAAGTGCGCGCGGCGGGCGGGGCGCGCGTTCCGCTCTCGGAGCTGGTCAGCGTGCAACCGACGGCGTGGGACAGCACCATCTACCACAAGGACCTGCTGCCGGTGGCGTACGTCACGGGCGACATGGCGGGCCGGCTCGACAGCCCCCTGTACGGCATGTTCAGTCTGGTCGGTCTCGTCAGGCGGCAGCCGCCGGGGGGCGAGCGCCTCGCGCAGCGCTTCGTGAGCCAGCCGGACGATCCCAACACCGCGGCGATCAAGTGGGATGGCGAGTGGCAGGTCACCTACGAGACCTTCCGTGACATGGGCCTCGCCTACTCGGTGGGCCTGGTGCTCATCTATCTGCTGGTGGTGGCGCAATTCGGCTCTTATGCCCTGCCGCTCATCATCATGGCGCCGATTCCGCTGACGATCATCGGCGTGATGCCGGGCCACGCGCTGCTCGGCGCCCAGTTCACGGCGACCTCGATGATCGGGATGATCGCCCTGGCCGGGATCATCGTGCGCAACTCCATCCTGCTGGTCGACTTCATCGACATCGAAGTGCGCGCCGGACGCACCCTGGAGGACGCCGTGGTACGCGCCGGTGCGATCCGCGCCCGGCCCATTGCGCTCACCGCGCTCGCCGCGATGATCGGCGCCTTCTTCATCCTGGACGACCCGATCTTCAACGGCCTGGCCGTCTCGCTCATCTTCGGAATCTTCGTCTCGACCGTGCTCACGCTGCTGGTGATCCCGGTCCTCTACTACGCATATCTCAAGCGGCAGGAGGCGCGCGCGGCCGCGCGCGCCGCGAGTCCGCGTACTGACGAGGCGCTCGCCGCGCCTTAAGGAGCATCATCATGGCGCAGGTCGCAATCATCGGCGCGGGCATCGGCGGAGTACCGTGTGCCTATGAGCTGCGCAAGCGGCTCGCAAAGCAGCATCGTGTCACTCTGATCGGGTCGTCCCCGTACTTCGAGTTCACCCCCTCGAACCCCTGGGTGGCGGTCGGCTGGCGCGACTGTGGCCAGACGCGCGTGCATCTGAAGCAGCCGCTCGAATCCAAGGGCGTCGAATGGATTCCCGAGAGTGTCGCGGGCATCGACGCGGCGCAAAACCGGCTCACGCTGCGCAACGGCGCGACGCTCGGCTACGACTATCTGGTGATTGCGACCGGTCCGCGCCTCGCTTTCGAGGAGGTGCCCGGACTCGGGCCCGCCGGATTCACCCAGTCGGTCTGCACTCACGAGCACGCCGCGCAGGCGTGGGTGGAGTACCAGAAGTTCGTGGCTGACCCCGGCCCGGTGGTGATCGGAGCCGCCGCCGGCGCCAGTTGCTTCGGGCCGGCCTACGAGTTCGCCATGATCGTCGATGCGGATCTGCGCAAGCGCCGGATCCGCGACCGCGTGCCGATGACCTTCGTCACCAGCGAGCCCTACATCGGACACCTGGGCCTGGGTGGCGTCGGCGACAGCAAGGGCCTCATGGAGTCGGAGCTGCGCCAGCGGCATATCAAGTGGATCACGAACGCCAGGATCACCGGCGTGACGGCCGGCTCGATGGCGGTCGCCGAGCACGACGAGGACGGCAAGCCGAGGAAGGAGCATCAGGTGCCCTTCAGGTACGCGATGGTGCTGCCCGCGTTCAAGGGCGTCGACGCGGTGGCCGGCGTGCCGGGGCTGTGCAACCCGCGCGGCTTCGTGCTGATCGACGAGCAACAGCGCTCCAGGAAGTATCCCAATATCTATTCGGCCGGCGTGTGCGTGGCGATACCGCCGGTGGAGGCGACGCCGGTGGCGACCGGGGCGCCGAAGACCGGCTACATGATCGAATCGATGGTGAGCGCGATCTGCGAGAACATCGTCGCCGAAGTCGCGGGCAGGAAGGCAACGGCGCAGGCGACCTGGAACGCGGTCTGCCTGGCCGATCTCGGCGACACGGGCATCGCCTTCGTGGCGCTGCCCGAGATCCCGCCGCGCAACCTGACCTGGGCGAAGCGGGGCAAGTGGGTGCACCTCGCGAAGATCGCCTTCGAGAAGTATTTCCTGCGCAAGGTTCGCACCGGCTCCCTGACTCCCGTCTACGAGCGCTACGTCCTCAAGGCGCTCGGCATCCTGTCGTTGAAGAAGGCCGGTTGACGCCGATGGCGCGCGTGCGGCCGTCGCGGCCGATGGCCCTGCTGCTGGCCTTCGCAGCCGTGGGGTTCTGGCACACGGCCGTGGGGGAAACGCTCGGGGACGCCTGGAGGATGGCGCTGGCCCGCGATAAGGCACTGGCCGCGGCAGGCTCCGACCTGGACGGCGCGCGCGCGGCCGAACGAGCCGCGCGCGGTGCCCGTTGGCCGTCGCTGGACGTAGCCGGCGGCTACACGCGGCTCGGCGTATCGCCGGCGCTGGACGTCGCGACTCCCGGCTTTACCTTCCGCTCCGGACCGATTTTCAGGGACGATCAATTCGTTTCCGGCAGCGTGCAGCTGAAGCTGCCTCTGTATAGCGGCGGACAGATATCAGCGGGCATCGACGCCGCGCAGCACGCGCTGCTCGGAGCCTCCGAAGATCAGGAGGCGGCTGCCTCGGCTCTCAGGCTGCAGGTCGCCGAGGCCTATGTCGGAGTACTGCGGGCGCGCCGCGCGCTCGAGGCGGTGCGGTCGAGCGTCGAGAGTCTCACGGCCCACGCGAGCGACGTGCAGCAGATGGTGGAGCGCGACCTGGTGGCCAAGGCCGATCTGCTGGCCGCGCGCGTGGCCCTCGCAAATGCCCAGCAGCTTAAGGTACGCGCCGCCAACAGCGGCGAAATCGCCCAGGCCGCCTATAATCGCCGCGTCGGCGAACCGCTCGGACGCTCCGCCGAGCTCGATCAGCAAGTCCCCGCGGATGCCGCTCTCGCCGCGATGCCGCTCGAGGCGCTGGTGCAGCGCGCCTGCAGCTCGCGCAGCGAGCTCAGGGCGCTGGCGGCGCGCGCCGACGCACTCACCTCGCAGGCGCGCGCGGAGACCGGCAAGTCGCTGCCGCAGGTGGCACTGATCGGCGGCTATACCCACCTCGACAATCAGATCCTCGATCGCCAGGACTTCTCGAGCGTCGGGGTCGGCTTCACGTGGAATGTGTTCGACGGCGGCCAGGCTCGTCAGCGCGCGGCGGCTTTGCGCAGCGCCGGCCGCGCTGCGCAGGATCGCCTCGACGACCTGCGCTCGGGCATCGAGCTTCAGGTCCGGCAAGCCTGGCTCGAGGTGCACGAGGCGCAGGCCCGGGTCAAGGCATCGGCCGACGCGGTTGCCCAGGCCGAGGAGAATCTGCGCAGCTCCCGCGAGCTCTACGGTGCCGGGCTGGCCACCAACACCCAGGTGCTCGATGCCGTGAGCCTGGAAGTCAACGCGGTCGGCAACCGCGACGACGCCGCCCTCGATGAGTCGCTCGCGACGCTGCGGCTGAGCTATGCGGCGGGAACGTTGTGACCGTTCTCTAGTCTTCGGCGTGATCGCGTTCGGCTTTGAGCGTCGCCGGCCTGCGGCGCAGGAGCCCGGCGTGCTGCGCCAGCCGCGGCAGCCGCGCGAACAGCCGCCGGACATCCCCCGGATACCAGGCGGCGAGCATGTGCAGATAAGGATCCGCGGCCGAGAGCCCGTCACCCAGGACATAGGGAGACAGCTCGCCGTGGATGCGCTCGAGGTGGGCGAAGTAGTCCGTGAGAGCCTGCGCCTGGATCGCCGGCACCGCCGCCGCGCCCGAGGTGGAGTAGCGCTCGGGGTAGTAGTAGCGCAGGACCACGTCGTAGAGGTTGGCGGACAGAAACACCATCCACTGCAGGAACCGGGCGTGGGCGCTGCTGCCGGCCGGCGGAGCGAGTCCCGCCTCGGGGTGCGCGCCGGTCAGGTGAATGAGTATTGCGGCCGACTCCGCCACCGCCGTTCCGTCGGGGAGCACGAGGCTCGGAATCTTTCCGGCGGGGTTGACGCGGCGCAGAGCTTCGAGGTCCGCAGAAGTCTTGCCGATCCAGATCAGCTCGTAGGGCGCGCCGATCTCCTCGAGCAGGATTTGCGGGGCCAGCGATCCGGCGTTGCGCCGGGCGTAGAGCCTGTACTTGCCGCCAGCCACATTGCCCCCTGCGTTGCGGGCGTTTTCGCGCATTCTATTCCCACTCCGCGCCGATCAGGCCGTGAGGATATCAGCCTGACCTTTCTACCAACATTGCCGTAGTATCGCCAATTTCGACGCGTTGAGCGGCATGTAAGAGCACCCGAGAGGAAATCGAAAGTTGGATCGAAGAATTGCCGTGGCTCCGATGATGGATTGGCGCGAATAGCACGCCAGATCAATGCGTTGAGTTCTGTTAGGTACACTCCTGTATCACTCGCGCATACACTCGCGCCCGTGCCCGGCTCCCCAAGTCCCGACTGCCTGACAGGCCCCTGTCCCTGTGACGTGTGCCGCCATCGCGCGCGCTGCGCCGTCGGGCTCCTCGCCTGCGAGGCGTTCTCTGGATTCTTCCACGGTGAGTCGGAGCAGCGCTGGCGTCACTTCCCCCGCGCCCCGACGCGCGCGCTGTTTCTGTCCACGCTCGGTGATGTCCGGCGCCCGCATGGCGGCAGGCCGCGCAAAGAACGA
>DASQIP010000073.1:0-20138 GCA_035631515.1 Steroidobacteraceae bacterium | reverse complement strand
GTGCCCGGTGGCTCCCGAGGGCGGCTGGACCAGCGTCGGCGGCGCCATGTTGTAGAAGGAGAGGCCGTAGGCGTGGCACTGGGCGCAGTTGTTGGCGATGCCGGCGTGGCCGGTGGCGCCCATGGTGTAGAGGGCAAAGTTACCGGCCGTCGTGTGGCACTGCGTGCAGGGCGCCGAGGTCGGAATGTGATTCGTCGGCTTCGAGCCTCCGGTCACGTCGGTCTGGAAGGTCGGCGTCGTGTTATGGCAGCCGCTGCATTCGCCGGTCGTCGGGTGGGCCTTGTCGAAGGCCGTCGGACGCGAGTCGCCCCAGGCGCTCGCCGTGCTCGGGATCATTCCCGTGAATGCGGCCGCCTCGTGGCAGACGTCGCAGCCCGCCACCCCGCCCCCCGCGATCGTCGTGTGACCGGCGACCGTGAGGACCGGAGCCGTGAGGCTCGCCGTGCCGATCTTGAAGCCGCCCGGGTTCACGTTCGCGGTGCTGTGGCAGCCGGAGGCGTTGCAGTCGAGGCTCCCGATCGGGAAGTGGGCGGTGCTCGCGAACCCGACGATCGTGATCGTGTTGCCGGGCGGCGGTCCGGCGAACGTTCCGACGCTCGCGCCGTGGCAGGGCAGGCAGGTCGTCGCACCCTGGTGGACACCGGCGACCGAGTACACCGCGAAGTCGCCCGCGGTCGTGTGGCACTGGGCGCAAGGCGCGCTCGTCGGCATGTGGTTGGCCGGCTTCGGAGCGGTGGGCAGCAGGTTCGTGGCGAAGGTCGGGGTCGTCACGTGGCAGTTGCCGCACTCACCGGTGTTCTTGGGCGGGGTCTGGTGATTCGCGTCCAGGGTCGCGTTCGGGCGCGAGTCACCGGCGGTGGTGCTCGTGCTCGCGAGCATGCCGAGGTAGGGCGCCGTCTCGTGGCAGCTGACACAGCCGCTGACGCCGCCCGCGGCGATCGTCGCGTGGCCGGCCACGGTCAGCGTCGGGGCCGAGATGCTCGCGGTGCCGATCTTGAAGCCGCCACCGGCCGGGGTGACGTTACTGGTCGAGTGGCAGCCCGAGCCGTTGCAGTCGGCGGTGCCGAAGGCGATGTGGGTGGCCGGCGTCGAGAGGATCGAGAATACCGGCGTCGTGAGGCTGAACGTCGGCGCCACGGTCGAGCCGTGACAGGCGAGGCAGCCGGTCAGGCCCTGGTGGACGCCGGGCGAGGAGTACTGCGTGTAGTCGTTCGGCGTGGTGTGGCACTGGGCGCACGCCGCCGACGTCGGGATGTGATTGCTCGGCTTGCCCGCCGTCACGTTGGTCACGAAGGTCGGCGCCGTCGTGTTGTGGCAGCTGTTGCAGTCGCCGCTCGTCGGGTGCTTGGCGTCGTAAGCCGTCGGGCGCGAGTCGCCCCAGGCCGTCGCGGTGCTCGCCACCATGCCGGTATACGGCGCGGTCTCGTGGCAGGTCTGGCAGCCGGCGACCCCGCCCCCGGCGACGGTCGTGTGACCCGCGACCGTCAGGGTCGGAGCCGAGGGGCTCGCCGTGCCGATCTTGAAGCCGCCGGGTTGAACGTTCGCCGTCGTGTGGCAGCCCGAGCCGCTGCAGTCGGCGCTGCCGACCGGGAAATGGCTGGCGCCCGGCCCGACGATCGTGATCACGTTGCTCGGCGGGGGTCCGGCGAACGGTCCCGCGTTCTGGCCATGGCAGAGGGCACAGCCGCCCGTCACGCCCTGGTGGGTTCCGACGACGTCATACAACGCCCAGTTGCCCGCGGTGGTATGGCACTGCGAGCAGAGCGCGGTGGTCGGAATGTGATTCGACGGACGCTGTACCGTCGGGTCCTTGAAGTTGGTCGTGTTGTGGCACACGCCGCAGTCGCCGGTGGTCGGATGCGCCGGGTCGAGCGTCGAGTTGGGACGCGAGTCGCCGGCCGTCGTGTTGGTGCTCGGAATCATCCCCTGGAAGTTCGCCGTCTCGTGACAGCTCGCGCAGGTGAGAGTGGCGACGGCCGCGTGGTTGATGACGCCCGGCTTCCACGTCATGTAGTTCGTGGGCGAGTGGCAGCTCTCGCACGGCGTCTGCGGAGTCCCGATCGGGACGTGGGTCGGCGTCACGCCCGTCGCCTGCACGTTGTCGTGGCAGGCGGCACAACCGCTGGTCACACCGGCGTGATTGAACAGCGCGCCCCCCCAGCTGAGCGTCGTGTGGCAGGCGTTGCACTCGAGGTCGGTCTGGATGTGCTGCGGGCCCTTGAACCCCACGCCCGGCCCGCCCTGGTAGTGGCAGGTCGAGCAGCTGCCGAGCGCCTGGGTGTGGTCGAAATCGACCGCCGGGTTCCAGGACCAGGGCGTGTGGCAATCCTGGCACTGGTCGGTCGAGAGAATGTGGTTGGCGGGCTTGGCACTGGCGCGCACCGCGGTGCCGACGCCGTGACAGGCGTAGCACTGGACCGGGGTGCCCTTGAAGATCGCGTTCGCGTGACAGGCTTCGCAGGCGACGTAGCGGTGCTGGCCGAGGAGCTCGAAGCCGGTGGTCAGGTGGTCGAAATTGCGCGTCTCGGCGGCGGCGGCGAGGGAGATCGGCGCCAGCAGCAGGAGCAGCGTCGCGAAAACGCGCGCCGCGGTCCCGAAACGCCCGGTGGGCCGGAGATGCGCCAGTGTCCCGATGCTACCCATATACAGACTTCCTCAATGTACCTGCGCGCCGCGCCAGGTCACGGTGGAGTGGCAGCGGTCGCACTGGCGGCCGTATTGGCCGAGATGCACGTCGTCCTTCTCATGGCAGGACAGGCAGTCCTGCTTGAGCTTCACTTCGTCCGGCGGCCGGCGGTGGCAGGCCTCGCAGGCGAGCTTGCTGTGCGCGCCGCGCAGACTGAAGCCGGTCTCCTTGCCGTGATCGAACTCCCATTGCTTCCAGCCGTTCGCGGTGTGGCAGCGCGCGCAGTCCTTGCCGAACTTGCCCTTGTGCACATCGTCCGGCCCATGGCAGTCGCTGCACTGCTTGCCGACGTCGCGGTACTGGCGCGTCAGATGGCACTGCTCGCACGGCACGGCCACGTGCAGGCCGACCAGCGGGAAGCTGGTGAGATCGTGATCGAAGCTCACGCTGTCGCGCCAGCCCGCAGGCGTGTGGCACTGCTCGCATTTCTTGCCGAGCTTGCCCTCGTGCACGTCGTTCGGGCGATGGCAGGACAGGCACTCGTGCGAGAGCTTCTGGGTGGCGACGGCAGCCGTGTGGCAGGCCTCGCAGGTGATCTTCTGGTGACGCCCCTCGAGCGGCCAGTGGCCGTCGCGCGTGTGATCGAAGCCTCCCGCCGGCTTCCACTTATCGTTCCCGTGGCATTTGCCGCATTCCTTGCCCATCCGTCCGGCGTGCGAGTCCTCGCCCTGGTGACAGCCGAAGCAGTCCTTCGGGATCTTGTCCTTCATGTTGCCGCTGCGGTGGCAGTCGTTGCAGGCGATGCGGCCGTGTACCCCGAGCAGCGCGAAGCCGCCGCTCTCCTTCTCGTGGTCGAACTTCTGGGTCTTCCACGACTTGGTCGTGTGGCATTCCTGGCACTTGGTGCCGCGCTTGCCGTTGTGCACGTCGTCGGGCTCGTGGCAGGAGACGCACTCCTTCGGCGTCTCCTTGTAGCGGTTACCGAAGTGGCAGGCGGCGCAGGCGATCTCCGCGTGCTTGTCGCGCAGCGGGAAGGCGGTCTTGTCGTGGTCGTAACGCACGTGCCGCCAGGCGCCGTCGTCGTGACAGGAGCCGCAGTCCTTGCCGAGGCGTCCCTGATGCGGCTCGTCCTTCTTATGGCAGCCGAGGCAGTCCCGCGGGGCGTCGCGGTACTTCTTGCCCGCGGCATGACAGCTCGCGCACGGGACGTCGGTATGCGCGCCGTGCAGCTTGTAGTCGGTGAGGTCGTGCTTGAACTGCTCGGGCGCCAGCTTGACGATGTCGCCGGCACGCCCGAGGTGCTCGGTATGGCAGGCAGCGCATTGCGTGGTGGTGATACCCGGCACGTGCCCGTGGTAGCCGCGCTGCCGCTGAATGTCGGCGGCGATCTCCTTGTGACAATCCAGGCACAGCTGCGTCTGCCGGGCGCCGGGGTTGGCGGCGCCGCGGTCGTGGCAATTCGTGCACTGCTCCTCGAGCTTGGCGTGCGCAGTGGTGAGCTTGCCGGGCATCAGGAGGGTCTCCGGATTCACGGCGTCAGCGCGCCTCAGCGGCAGCAGCAGCAAGCCGACGATCAGCAGCGTTCGCCATCGCCTCTCCGGCATGCGTGTGGGTGAGTCGTCAGTAGACGTTGACTGCAATCACGTGAATCACTGCGGCGATGGCCAGCATGAAGATAAGCGGAATATGTAAAGAATGCCATAGCGAGAACAACCTCTCGTAGCCGGCGAACTCCGCCACCCCCTTGGTGGCGTCGAGCCGGCGATCGATATAAGTGCGCGTAGCCCGCATGAGTCGCAGGTGCTGTCCGGCCAGCGCCGGAGACGAGCGCGCGGCCGCCCTGAGGGCCTGCTGCAGATAGCGGTGCAGCCGCCAGCGCTCGCGCGCCGTCACCCACGCGACTATCGGAGGCTTGAGGATGCCGAGCAACGGCATGTCCGGACCGGTGCCGAGGATGCGTTTCTCAGCGGCTTCCAGCCGCCCGCCGAGCTCGGGCAGCACGTTCATCTCGCGCGCAACGTTGTGGAGCTTCTCGGCGCCGGCGCGCACGTCGGTCAGCTCGAGCTTGCGCCCGTAGAGCCCGTAATGTACGTGCGAGTAGAAGTAGCGCCCGATGAAGCCGCTGCCGGCCACGGTGAGCATCGCAAACAGCGCCACGTTGCTGTTGGTGGCGCCGGTGCCGAAATTCGCGTGGTAGAGAATGCAGAGCGGTCCGAGCACGCCGAGGATCATGTGGAAGTTGAACCATGACGGCGTCGAGCCGAGGAAGTTCAGCCAGGTGACCCGCTTGCGCACCGAGTACACCAGCAGCAGCAGCATGAGGCTCCCGCCGATGATCCCGAGGGCGTACCCGACGCCGCGCGTCGGGCTGATGTAGCGCTGGGTCGGCGTGGTCAGTCCGATCCACATGAGCACCACGGCCGCGCCGAAGAACACCCGATCGAACGTTACCAGGCGGTTGGCTTGCGCCTCGGGCTTGCGCAGCCCTGCGGCGCCGGGAACCCGTGCCGTCGTCGCGGGGGCCGATTGCGGCCCTGCCGCAGAGGGGCGGGCCGCGGCGGGAGCGGGCGCTCGCGAGCGTGCGGCGGCAGGCAGTGGCGACGACGCTGCGACCGCCGCGCGCGCGGGTGCAGCAGCAGCCGGGCGTGGTGGCGGTGGAGGGGCAGGCGCCCGCGCCGGCGCCGCAGCGACCGGACGCGGCGGCGGAGCGGACGGGGCGCGTGAGGGCGGACCGCCCGCCAGCCGCAGCGCTGCGGCAACGCTGGCTCGCGCCTGCGCGCCATCAGTCATTTGCGGCGGTGCAGCGGCGGGCGCTCGGACCGCATGCGTCGTGTTCGCGACGGGATTGCGGTGCACGACCCGAACCGTCAGCTCCTCGAGCTCCTCCGTCTGTGGAACGCTTGCCATGGGGCGGTGGGGTCCTATCAGTTGATCTCGTGGTTGATGACCAGCGCCAGCCGCTGACCGGAGCTCGGGTTCAGCGTCGGGCTGGTGACGAAAAGATCGCCACTGCCCGGGGTCGCCTGACCACTGCGGGAGATGCGCGCCTCTACCACCACCTTATCGAACTGCGACAAGCGGCGCGACGGGAGCATTGCCATCGAATCATCCAGGCGAAAGCGCACCGGCCAGGTCTTGGGCGTGGTGCGCAGCACCGCGAGCGGGGGACCGGGCGAGTCGGCGGCCTTGGCATAGATGAAGAGCGTCGAGTCGGGTTGCACCCGCGCGGCGAGACGGCTGTCGATGGCGACCGTACCCGAGACGCCGGTACCTTCCGCCGCGGCCGGCGCGCTCGCCGTCGGGTTGCTCACCGTCGAGGCGGCGGCGGGCGTGAATCCCCCGAGCCGCGTGTCCTCCGCGATGTTCGCGTCGATGACGCGCACATCCGGCGAATCCGCGGGCAGCACGGCCCGAAGCTTCTGCCACCAGCCGAGCGCATCGGCGAAGCGGCGTTCCTCGTGAGCCTGGCTCGCCTTGAGCCACAGGGCCTTCGCGTTGCGCGGATCGAGGGCGAGCGCCTGATCGATGGCGCTGCCGGCGGCGCCGGCGAGCGAGCCTCCCGCCAGCGAGCCGAGTACGTCGGCGTAGTCGGCCCAGGACTCCGCCGTCATGCCGTGCAGCGCCACCACCCTGGCCAGCGCATCGCGCGCCGCCGGATTATCGTGCCGCTCGCGATAGAGCTCGGCGAGGCCGAGCCAGGCGGACACATCGCGGGGATGATCGTGAACGCGCGTCTGCAGCTCCTCGAGGGAGGGAGCCGGCGAGGCCGGCGAACCGCCGGGAGCCGTTGCCGCGGCCGGGGAGGCGCCCGCGTTGCCGGCCGCAGCCGCCTGCGCCAGCAGGGTCTCCATGCTCATCGTGCCCGCAGCGTCTGCGGCGACCCCGGCGGCGGGGCTCACCTTGTGGGCGCGCGCCCGCTTGGCATCGTCGGCCCGGCCCAGAAAATCATAGGCCCTGGCGAGCAGCTCCCAGTCGGCGTCGCTCCCGCCCCGGCTGGCGAGGCGCGCCTCGAGCGTCGCCACCGCGGCTTCCATGGATTGCGCCGGGGGCGGCGCGGCCGCAGTGCCGGCGGGCGCCGCGGCGGCCGTGATGTGCGGGTCGGCGGCGTGCGTGCGGCGCGAGGAGATCGCGAAGTGAATGATCGCTGCCGCCACGGCGAAGGCGACGATCAGGCCGCCCGCGACGACATACGGCTGCCGCGCGCTCAGCAGCGCGCGCGTGCGCGGCCAGAGCCGCGGCGCGAACCAGCAGCCCACGATGCCCAGTACCAGACCGGCGATGAACCAGAGCGTAGCTATGACGGGTCTCCCGGAGGGACGACGATCCCGGTGACATGGAACATAACACCCCGGCACCGGCCGCGGCATGCTGTCTTTTCCCCCCGACAGCGTCGCAAGTCGCCGACAGCTCTCGGGATTCGCGCCCGGCCCGCGCTCGGGCGGTGCAGCAAAAAGTCGGTTACCAACACCATCGCCTATTGTTAGAGTTGGCCTGGATCCCGCACAGGAGAGCGCGGTGATCCTGTGAGTCAAATCACAGAGCAGGCGGGTCATCTGTTGCTCAATGGCCCGTCTGTGTCGGTAACGCCTCGAAGGTATGGTGCTCCGCCGTGCCGGGGCTTCGGTGTTGTCGCGATGGATGCTCTGACCTGGATCATTTACCTCATTCCCTGCGCGCTGCTGCTCGTGTGGCATGCGCGGCGCCGGCGCCGCCTCGAGCGGATCAGCCTCGCCGCACAGGAGAAGACCGGTGCCGCCGAGCCGGCCTCGATCCATCCGGCGATCAATCCGACGCGCTGCATCGGCTGCAAGTCGTGCATCAGGGCCTGCCCGGAGCAGGCACACCACGACGTCCTCGGCCTCATCGGCGGCCGCGCCGTGCTGGTCAGCCCGGGCGATTGCATCGGTCACGGCGCCTGCAAGACCGCCTGTCCCGTGAACGCCATTACGCTGGTGTTCGGCAGCGAGCGCCGTGGCGTCGACATTCCGGTGGTGACGCCGAAATTCGAGTCCTCGGTGCCCGGCATGTTCATCGCGGGCGAGCTCGGCGGCATGGGCCTGATCCGCAATGCGCTCGAGCAGGGCCGTCAGGCGCTGGAGTCGATCGCCGAGCGGCGCGGTGGCGCGGGTGGCAACGGGCTGCTCGACGTGCTGATCGTCGGCGCGGGGCCTGCGGGCTTCGCCGCCACCCTGACCGCCAAGTCGAAGGGCATGCGCTACGTGACCGTCGAGCAGGAGGCCCTCGGCGGCGCCGTGTTCCAGTATCCGCGCGGCAAGCTGGTGATGACCGCACCCGCGACGGTGCCGCTCCTCGGCAAGGTGAATTTCCGCCAGACGAGCAAGGAGGCGCTGCTGCAGTTCTGGCAGGACGCCGAGAAGAAGACCGAGATCAAGATCAACTACAACGAGCGCGTCGAGGACATCGCCCGCAACGGCGACAGCTTCACCGTCAAGACGAGCAAGGCCACGTACCAGACGCGCAGCGTGCTGCTCGCGATCGGCCGGCGCGGCACGCCGCGCAAGCTCGGCGTTCCGGGCGAGGAGCGGTCGAAGGTGGTGTACCGCCTGGTCGATCCGGAGCAGTATGCCGGCCAGCACGTGCTGGTCGTCGGCGGCGGCGACAGCGCGCTCGAGGCTGCGGCGAGCATCGCGGAGGCCGGCGCCGGGGGAGTGGTGCTATCGTATCGCGGTGCGGAGTTCGATCGCGCCAAGGCGCGCAACCGGGAACGTATCCAGAGCGCGGCGAGCAGCGGCAAGATGAAAGTGCTGATGAAATCCAACGTCAAGCAGATCGACGCCAAGGCGGTCGCGATCGAGCACGAGGGATCGACGGTCAACGCCGACAACGATGCGGTGATCGTGAGCGCCGGCGGCGTGCTGCCGTCGGAGTTCCTGAAGCGCATCGGCATCACCGTGGAGACCAAGCGTGGCACGGAGTGAGTGCGCGCTGGCGCTGCTCGGGCTCCTGGCCGCAGCGACGGCCTCCGGGGTATCGCGGCCGGCCGATCCGCTCGACACCGTAAAGGCCGCGATCCGCGTCAAGAACTTCACGGCCGCGGCGACCGAGCTGCAGCGTCTCGCCGAAGGCGGCAATCCGGAAGCGCAGTACATGCTCGCGGTGTTCTACCTCAACGGCCTGCGCGGCCCGCCCGATCCGGCCACGGCAAGGTCCTGGCTCGAGAAGTCGGCGGCGAAGGGCAACGCGCGTGCCGCCTACAGCCTCGCGAGCCTGTGCACGGATGCCAAGCCGCCCGATCCCGCATGCGCGGCCCACTGGCTCGCGCGGGCGAAGGAGCTCGGCTTTCGCGCCCCGGCGCCGCCGGCGGGCGCCTCGGGGCCGCATCAGGAGCTGCCCTCGAGCCTGCTGCAGTCGGCGCAGCTCAAGGATCCCGCCGTGCGGCGCGAAGCGCTGTGGCTGGCGGCTGCGAACGCGGACATGACCGACCTTGGGGCGCTCGCGGATCCCGCCCTCGTGAGCGCTCGCGATGAGTTCGGCCGTGGCGCGCTCGCGCGCGCCGCGCAGGCCGGCTCGGGACCGGCGATCGAGCTCCTCATCAAGAAGGGCGCTGCGGTCGATGCCGCCGATACGCACGGCACGACGCCCCTCATGCTGGCGGCACGCACCGGCGATCCTGCCGCAGTGGGGGCGTTGCTGGCGGCGCATGCCAATGTCGCCGCCGCCGACCAGGCCGGCAATACGGCACTCATGTATGCCGCGATCAGCGGACGTATCGATGTCGTCGATCGCCTCCTGGCAGCCGGCGCGAGCGTGACGGCGCGCGACGCCCAGGACTGGTCGGCTCTCGACTTCGCACAGCAGCGGGGCGCCGCGGACGTGGTCGCACGCCTGCAGGCCAAGGGGGCGACCGCGTTGACGAAGCACGCGGTCAATGTCGAGACTCCGCCGACCAGCGTCCAGCGTGCGCAGCGCGACCTCTACGCGGGCTGGCCGGACCTGGCCGTCGCGGCTGCGCGCCCGGCTCCCGAGCTCCTGAAGACGGTCCTGACGAAGGGCGCCGACCCCAACGCCACCACCCGTGACGGACTCGCGATGCTCGACGTCGCGGTGGTGAGCGGCACGCCGGCAGCCGTCGAGACGCTGATCGCGGCCGGCGCGCGCACCGTGCACGCGGACCCGCACGGCGTCTCGCCGCTGCTGCTCGCGGCACGCGAGGGCCGTGCGGACGTGGTCGCGGCGCTGCTCGCCCATGGCGCCTCCGCCGACGGCTCTCCCCAGGACCCCGAGCCGCCGGTGGTGGCCGCCGCCAAGAGCGGGCACGGCGCGGTCCTGCGGGCGCTGATTGCCGCCCACGCCCATCTCGAGGCGCGCGACGCCTACGGCTCTACGGCTCTCATGATCGTCTCGCGGACGCCCGACACCGAGGGCGTGCAGGCGCTGCTCGATGCCGGTGCCGCCACCGAGGGCGTCGACAAGGCCGGGCGCACCGCCTTGTGGTACGCGGCACGCGCCGGGCGCGCGGACAACGTGCGGGCGCTGCTCGAGAGCAAGGCCAGCCCCGACCACGCCGACTCGAACGGCGTTACCCCGCTCGCCGCCGCCTGTGAAGCGGGCGCGGCTCCGGTCGTCGATCTGCTGCTCGCCAGGGGCGCGGGCACGAGTGCGCGGACCGCGCGCGGCGACAGCATGCTCATGCTGGCGGTCAACTCCGGCAGCGCCGACGTCGTCGAACGGCTGCTCGCGCGGCATGCGGAAATAGACGCGCAGAACAACTTCGGCGATACGGCGCTCATCATCGCCAGCCGCAATGGCGATAGCGCCCTGGTCGCCAAGCTCCTCCAGGCGGGCGCCAGCACGCGCCTGCGCAACAAGGATCGCAAGACCGCCTCGGACGTGGCGACCGCGCGCTCCTTCCCGGCGATCGCCAAGCTGCTCGCCGGCGCGTAATCCGCGCTCCTGTACAATCGCCGTCGCTACCCGTGCCTGGGTGGCGAAATTGGTAGACGCAAGGGACTTATAAAATTGAGCACCCGGTGCGGAAACGGCCGGTGTGAATGGGGTCAAAGTCGGTGGAACAGCAGCACGTCAGGGTGGCTGCAATACCGAGCTAAGCCCTGGCGCGCGTCGGACCAGGGAAAGTGTAGAGACTTGACGGCCCCTGCCTAATCCGTCGCACGCGCGGCGTGCACCGGCATGGCAAAGGTAAAGTCCAGACCACAAATGCACGGCTCCGGCATGCAGCGGCGAAAGCCGTAGTGGTACGAAAATCCCTTGGGGGAAACCCCGTGCCGGTTCGAGTCCGGCCCCAGGCACGCCACGTCTCCGGGCCCGAGCCTGCGAGAGCTGACGTTGTTTACAGACAGCGGCGCATGTGGCGCCAACCCCATGAATTTGGGAGACTCGCGCGCCGGATCCATACCGGGTCCGCCGGTCAATCGCAGAAGAGTGATGTCGAATCAGGGCCTGCAAGTCGAGAACCTCCACCTGTGGCGCGGCGACCGGCACGTGCTGAAGGGCGTGTCGTTCTCGCTCGCCGCCGGCTCCTGTCTCGAGGTCACCGGCCCGAACGGCTCAGGCAAGACGAGCCTGCTGCGCACGCTCTGCGGCCTCATGTACCCCGAGGAGGGCCGGGTGCTGTGGGGAGGGCAGGACGTGCAGCGCGACCTGCGCGCCTTCCACGCCGCTCTTGCCTATCTCGGCCATGAGCCGCCTCTCAAGGCGGACCTGACCGCGCGCGAGAATCTGCGCTTCTGGATCGGCGTGCGACGGCGCCTGTCCGCTGCCGAGCTCGACGAGGCACTCGCGCGGGTCGGCGCTCGCACCTGGTGCGAGCGGCTGGTACGGACGCTCTCGGCCGGACAGAAGCGCCGTGTGGCGCTCGCGGGCCTCGCGCTGCTCGCAGTCCCCGTGTGGATGCTCGACGAGCCGACCACCAACCTCGACGCTGAGGGCCGCCGCCTGGTCGGCAGCCTGATCGCCGGGCAGCTCGCCCGCGGCGGCATGGTCGTGGCGGCGGTTCACCACGAGCTGCCCGCCGAGGTGCCTGCTCCGCAGCGCCTGGAGCTCGCCGCGTGAGCAGCCGGGTCTCATCGGCGCCGGGCGCGATCGCGCCGCTCGCCGCGGTGGAGCAGGGGGGCGAGACGTCCGCCACGCTGGCGGGCGAGGCGACCGACGCGCTGCGCGCCGCCCGGCTGGCGCTGCTGCGGGACCTGCAGCTTGCCTTTCGCAAGCGCAGCCAGCTGGTGCAGCCGCTCGCGTTCTTCGCGCTGGTCACCATGCTGTTCCCGCTCGCGATCTCGCCCGAGCTGTCGCGCCTGCGGGCCATCGCACCCGGGGTGCTGTGGGTCGCGGCCCTGCTCGCCTCGCTCCTCGCCCTCGAATTCCTGTTTCGCGACGACGCCAACGACGGAACTCTCGAGCAGTATGCGCTGTCAGGTCAGTCGCTCACGTGGCTCATGTTCGCCAAGACCGCGGCCCACTGGCTGTTGACGGGCGTGCCGCTCGCGCTCATGGCGCCGCTCGCCGCGCTGTCGCTCGGGGTGTCGGCGCCGGCACTGCCCGGCATCGTGGCTTCGGTCACGGTGGGCAGCGTGACGCTGAGCCTCATCGGCTCGATCGGTGCCGCGCTCACGCTCGGAATGAAGCGCAGCGGGGCGCTGCTCTCGCTGCTGACGCTGCCGCTGTCGCTGCCGGTACTGATTTTCGGCGCGCGCGCCACCGAGCTGGCGATTCATGGCGCCTCACTCGCCGCGCCGCTCGAGATGCTCGCGGCGCTGGCGGTGCTCGCAGTCACGCTGGCGCCGCTCGCAGCCGCGGCGGCGGTGCGCATCAGTCTGGAGTAGCCTCAGAACAGGATCTGACATGACCTGGACCTGGTTTCATCGCCTCGGCTCACCGCCGTACGTCTACGCGCTCGCGGCGCGCCTCACGCCCTGGTTTGCGTGGCCGGCGGGGCTGCTCATCGCGGGCGGGCTGTGGGGCGGACTGGTGCTGGCGCCCCCCGACTATCAGCAGGGTGAGGGTTACCGCATCATGTACGTGCACGTCCCCAGTGCCTGGATGTCGCTCATGGTGTATATGACCATGGCGATCGCTGCCGCCATTGCGCTCGTGTGGCGTATCAAGGTGGGTCATGCGGTGGCCGCAGCCTGCGCGCCGATCGGCGCCTCGTTCACCTTCGCCGCGCTGGTCACCGGTGCCTTGTGGGGCGAACCGATGTGGGGAACGTACTGGGAATGGGATCCACGGCTGACTTCGGAACTGGTCCTCCTCTTCTTATATCTCGGCTACATGGGCCTGCGGGCCGGGCTCGAGGACACGCAGCGTGCCGACCGCGCGAGCGCGCTGCTGGCGGTCGCGGGCAGCGTCAACGTCCCGATCATCCATTACTCGGTGACCTGGTGGAACTCGCTCCATCAGGCGCCCTCGGTCATGCACTTCGGCAAGCCGACCATGCCGCCGTCCATGCTGGTGCCCTTGCTGGTGATGCTGGCCGGGTTCACCCTGTATTTCGTGGCGTTGCTGCTGGTGCGCCTGCGTGGCGAAGTGTTGAGCCGCGAGCGCGCGGCGAGCTGGATCCCTGAGGTGCTGAAGACGTGAGCCGGTTCTTCGACATGGGCGGATACGCGGCCTTCGTGTGGCCGGCGTATGCCGTGACCTTCATCGTGGTGTTTCTCAACATCGTCTGGGCGCGGCGGGCGCTGGCGCGCTCGCGTGCGGAAGCGCGCCGCCGCCTCGCCGTGCGCGCGGAGAACTCATGACTCCGCGGCGGCGTCGCATGGCTCTGGTGCTCGGCATCGTCGCGGGAGTGGCCATCGCCGGCGCGCTGGCGCTGAGTGCCTTCCGCAGGAACGTCACCTTCTTTTTCGATCCGAGCCAGGTGACCGCCGGCAAGGTGCCGCCGGGCGAGGGTTTCCGGCTCGGCGGGATGGTGACCAAGGGGAGCCTGAAGCGCGACCCGGGGAGTCTCGAGGTTCGCTTCGTGGTCACGGATTTCCGCCACGACGTTCCGGTGAGCTATACGGGCGTGCTGCCCGACCTGTTCCGCGAGGGCGCCGGCGTGGTCGCACATGGAAAGATGCAGGGCGGCACTTTCGTCGCCGACGAGGTGCTCGCCAAGCACGACGAGAAGTACATGCCGCCGGCGGTCGCGGAATCGCTGAAGCGCCACGGCGAATCACGCGAAGACATGGTGGCGCCGGCCGCGGCGCCGCCCGGAGCCGCACCACCCCCGGCGCCGCGTGCGGGGGCGCCCGCCACTACAGGGAGCTGATCATGCTGCCGGAGCTCGGTCACTTTGCGCTGATTCTCGCGCTGCTGCTCGCGGCGCTGCAGGCATTCTTCGGCATCGCCGGTCCGATGTTCCACCGCGAGCGGTGGGTGTCGGCGGTGACCCCGGCCGTCGCCGGGCAGGCGGTCATGGTCGCGGCCGCGATGGGTTGCCTCATCGCCTCCTTCGTGGGCGAGGATTTCTCGGTGGCCTACGTGGCCGAGAATTCCAACTCCGCGCTGCCGCTCTTCTACCGCGTGGCGGCGCTGTGGGGGGCGCACGAGGGATCGCTGCTCCTGTGGATCATGCTGCTCGCGGTCTGGACCGTCGCGGTCGCGGTGTACGCGACCCGCCTGCCGCGCCTGTTCGCCGCGCGCGTACTCGGGGTACTCGGGGTGATCAGCTTCGGTTTCCTGCTCTTTACGCTCGCGACCTCCAATCCCTTCCTGCGCCTCGATCCGCCGGCGCTCGACGGGCGCGATCTCAACCCGATCCTGCAGGACCCGGGGCTCGCCGGACATCCGCCGGTGCTCTACACCGGCTACGTCGGCTTCGCGGTCGCCTTCGCCTTCGCCTGCGGCGCGATGCTTCAGGGGCGTATGGACCAGAACTGGGCGCGCTGGACGCGGCCGTGGGTCACGGCCGCCTGGGCGTTCCTCACCTGCGGCATCGCCATGGGGAGCTTCTGGGCCTACTACGAGCTCGGCTGGGGCGGCTTCTGGTTCTGGGACCCGGTCGAGTGCGCCTCCTTCATGCCGTGGCTGGTGGGTACGGCACTCATCCATTCGCTCGCGGTCACCGACAAGCGCGGGCTCTTCAAGAGCTGGACGCTGCTGCTGTCGGTGCTGGCGTTCTCACTGAGCCTGCTCGGCACCTTCCTGGTGCGCTCCGGGGTGCTGGTGTCGGTGCACTCGTTCGCCGCCGATCCGAGCCGCGGCGTGTTCATTCTCTCGTTCCTGATCGTGATGATCGGCGGCGCGCTCACCCTGTACGCCTGGCGTGCGCCGCTGCTGAAATCGCCGGCCGGCTTCGAGCTCGGCGCGCGCGAGTCGTTTCTGCTCTTCAACAACGTGCTGCTGGTGATCGCCGCCGCCACGGTGCTGGCCGGCACGCTGGCACCGCTCATATCGGGCGCGCTCAAGCTCGGCACGGTCTCGGTCGGGCCGCCGTTCTTCAATCCCATGTTCATGCTGACGATGCTGCCGCTGCTCGCGCTGCTGTCGATCGGCATCCACGCGAGCTGGAAGCGCGGACGGCTCGGAACGCAGCAGCGCACGCTGCTTTACACGCTGGTCGCGGCCGCCGTGCTCGGCTGCGGCCTGGTGTACGGAATCTATTCGCACGGACATCTGCTGACGCCGGTCGGCGCGACGCTCGGGCTGTGGATCATCCTGTCCTCGCTCGTCGACCCGGTGGATCGCCTGCGCCGCCGGCTGTCGCTGCCGCGCGCCGTGGTCGGCATGACGATTGCGCACATCGGGCTCGCGATAGCGGTGATCGCGCTCACCACGGTCCAGTCCTTCACAAACGAAAGGGATGTGGCGATGGCACCCGGCAGCAGCGCGACCGTCGGCGGGTACCAGTTCCGCTTCGAGGGCGTCCGCCCGATCGAAGGCCCGAACTATGACGGCGTGGGCGGCACGATCGTGGTGACCCGCAACGGCGCCCCGATCGCGGTGCTCAGGCCCCAGAAGCGTCAATACTGGGTACAGCACCAGGTGACGACCGAGACCGCCATCCACTACAGCCGTGGCAACAACATCCTGCTCGCGCTCGGCGACGACCTCGGAGCGAACCGCTGGAGCGTGCGCATCCAGATCCGGCCCCTGGTGAGTTTCATCTGGATCGCCGCGGTCATCATGGCACTCGGCGGCGCGCTGGCGCTCTCCGACCGCCGCTACGCCAAAGCGAAGGCGGCCGCGACCGCACCCGTCGGGGCCGCGCCGGAGCAGGCGTGATCAACCGCTTCCTCATTCCGGTGGTGGCGTTCGCGCTGCTCGTGGTGGTACTCGCCATCGGCATCAAGCACTCGCCCGAGAAGGGCATCATTCCCTCGCCGCTCATCGGCAAGCCGGCACCGCAGTTCTCGCTCCCGAGCCTCGAGGACCCGACGCACACGGTGAGCTCCGCCGCGCTGCGCGGACGCTGGTACCTGCTGAACGTGTGGGGCAGCTGGTGCGGCACGTGCCGGGAGGAGCACCCGATGCTCCTCGAGGTGCGCCGCTCGGGCCGGGTGCGGCTCATCGGCCTCGACTGGAAGGACGACGACAGCCAGGCGCGCGGCTACCTGCAGCAGCTCGGCGACCCCTATGAATTCGTCGCGGCCGATCGCGACGGCCGCACTGCCATCGACTGGGGCGTATACGCCGCGCCCGAGAGCTTCCTGGTGAACCCCGCCGGGATAGTCGTGTACAAGTGCATGGGCGAGCTGACGCCCGAGATCTGGGAGAAAGAGATCCTCCCGCGGATCGCGGCTGCGCAGGCGGCGAGCTCATGAGGCGTGCCACCACGATCTGCGTTGCAGCCGTCTGCCTGGCGCTGGCGGGTGTGGCCTGGGCGATCGACACCACCCAGATGCCGACACCCGAGCTGCAGGCCCGCTACGAAGGCCTCACGCACGAGCTGCGCTGCGTGCAGTGCCAGGACAACGACATCGCCGATTCCCCCGCGGGAATAGCCGAGGACCTGCGACGCCAGGTACGCGAGATGCTGATTGCCGGCAAGTCCGACGACGACGTCCGCAACTTCATGCTGGCGCGCTACGGCGACTTCGTGCTCTACAGTCCGCGCTTCGCCCCGAAGACCGCGTGGCTGTGGATCGCGCCGGAGGTGCTGCTGGTCGCCGGCGCGCTGATTGCGTGGCGCGTGGTGCGCAAGCGTGCGCGGCTGGTGAGCGCGGACACCGAGCCACTTCCCGACGACGGATCGCCTTAGATGCTCACCTTCGTACTGCTGTCCGCGGCTCTGACCCTGGTCGCAGCGGCCGCCGTCGTGATCCCGCTGGTGCGGCGCGGCGCATCCGCGACCACGCCCGCGCCGTGGGCCGCGCTCGCCGCGGGCGCGCTCATCGTCATCGGCTCGGCGGCGCTCTACGTCAGCTGGAGCAACTGGCCATGGTCGGCGCCCGCGGCCGCGGACTCGCCGCAGCGGATGGTCGGGCGCCTCGCGCGCCGCATGGAGAGCGATCCCGGCAATCTCCAGGGCTGGCTGCAGCTCGGGAACTCCTACGTCGCGCTGCAGGAATACCACCTGGCGATACGTGCCTTCGAGAAGGCGGATCAGCTGGCCGGCGGCAAGAACGCCGATGCGCTCACGGGCGAGGCCGAAGCGCTCGCGCTCACGGACGAGAGCGAGCTCGACGGACGCGCCGGGCGTCTCTTCGAGCGTGCGCTGCTCGTCGACCCCGACTCGGGCAAGGCGTTGTTCTTCGGCGCGACCATCGCCGAGCGGCGCGGCGACCTGCCGCTCGCACGGCAGCGCTTCGCCAGGCTGCTGGCGATGAACCCTCCCGACAACCTGCGGCCGATCCTCGAGCGGCAGCTGCGGGTGATCGACGAGAAGCTCGCAGCGAGCCCGGCGGCCGCGGCGCCGCCGCAGCAGAGCCCGGCAGCTGCGCCCGCGGCGGCAGGCGGCGCGGCGGTCGTGCGCGTCAACGTGACCCTCGCGCCCTCGATCGCGCGGGTTACGGACGGCGCACCGCTCTTCGTCTTCGTGCGCGATCCCCGGCAGGCCGGCCCGCCGCTCGCGGTCAAGCGTCTCGAGAGCCATTTTCCGCAGACCGTGGCGCTCACCCCGGCGGACTCGATGATTCCGGGACGCCTGTTCGCCACGGGGCAGAACGTGCAGGTAGTCGCGCGCATCGCGCGCACGGGAAATCCGGTGGGCGCGAGCGGCGATCCTTTCGGCGAGGTCAGCTATCGCGTCGGCAAGGACGGCCTCGCGAGCCTCGTCATCGACCGCCTGACCCCCTGAAGACGAAGCCAACGGGCCGCGCTGCCCGGGCCGCCGCCGCCGCGGTTTTCCTAAATCAGCCCCCGGGCGTATGCTGGCCGAGGAGGGATCTTTTTTTCGTCGGGCTTGCAACCGGCCTCGCGGGCCGGAAGGAGAACAGCAATGGCTCAGGCAACGGAAGGACGGCTGTCGCATCGTGGGTTCGCCTCGATGAATGCGGAACGGCAGCGGCAGATTGCCAGCATGGGGGGCAAGGCCGTCCCTGATGAAAAGCGCAGCTTCTCGCAAAATCGCCGCCTGGCAGCCGAAGCCGGGCGCAAGGGCGGACAGAGCGTGCCCGGATCCAAGCGCAGCTTCTCGCAGGACCGCACGCTGGCCGCAGTCGCCGGCCGCAAGGGCGGACAGAGCGTGCCGGATGAGAAGCGCAGCTTCTCGCAGCATCCGGAGCTCGCCGCGCAGGCGGGCCGCAAGGGCGGGCAGGCGAGCCACGGAAGCGGCCGGCCGACCTGACGGTCGGCTCTGCGCCGCCGCGCCCGTTCGGGCGTGGCGGTGCGGAGCGCATTCCGCTGTCGCCGCCCGCGTATCGGCCCGACCGCAGCATTGACCGCCGCGGCGACTCGTACTACTTTCCGCGCTGTTGCTAGGGGAGCCCCGGCAGGGGGCTGAGAGGCCATCGGCGCTCGGGGAAGCGCGGCATGGCGACCCTCCGAACCTGATCCAGTTAATGCTGGCGTAGGAAAGCGCAAGTCGCCGGTCCCTTTCCCATGGGCAGCATTCGCCGGATCTTCTGTGGCCTCACCGCCAGGAGTGTCTGATGAACGCTGAGAGCTGGCACGTCGTCGCCGAATCCTTCCCGGCCTCGCGCAAGGTGTACCGGGCGGGGGTCGTGCATCCGCACCTCAAGGTCCCGATGCGCGAGATTGCCCTGCACCCCTCGAGCGGCGAGCCGCCGCTGACGGTCTACGATTCCTCCGGTCCCTACACCGATCCCGCGCTGACCATCGACATCGCGGCGGGCCTCCCGCGGCTGCGCGAGCCCTGGATCGCCGCGCGCGGCGACACCGAGGCGTATCCGGGCCGCCGCGTGCAGCCCGTCGACAACGGCCTCGCCGCAGGCGGCAAGGCCGCGCCGGAATTCCCGGTGCGCGCAGCCGCGCTGCGCGCCCGCGCCGGCAGGTCGGTGACCCAGCTCGCCTACGCGCGTGCCGGGATCGTGACGCCCGAAATGGAGTACGTCGCGCTCCGCGAGAATCTCGGACGCGAGCGCAGCGCCGGCGCGGCCCGCGACGGGAACTCCTGGGGGGCGGTGCTGCCGGAGCAGGTGACGCCGGAGTTCGTGCGCGCCGAGATCGCCGCCGGGCGCGCCATCCTGCCCGCGAACGTGAATCACCCCGAGTCCGAGCCGATGATCATCGGACGGAACTTCCTGGTGAAGATCAACGCCAACATCGGCAATTCCGCAGTCACTTCCTCGACCGCCGAGGAGGTCGACAAGATGGTGTGGGCGATCCGCTGGGGCGCCGACACCGTCATGGACCTCTCGACCGGCCGCAACATCCACACCATCCGCGAGTGGATCCTGCGCAACGCGCCGGTGCCGATCGGCACGGTGCCGATCTACCAGGCGCTCGAGAAGGTCGGCGGCGTGGCCGAGGAGCTCAGCTGGGAGGTATACCGCGACACGCTCATCGAGCAGGCCGAGCAGGGCGTCGACTACTTCACCATCCATGCCGGGGTGCGCCTGCCGTACATCCCGCTGACCGTCAACCGCGTCACAGGCATCGTCTCGCGCGGCGGTTCGATCATGGCCAAGTGGTGCCTGGCGCACCACCGCGAGAGTTTCCTGTACGAGCACTTCGAGGAGATCTGCGAGATCTGCCGCTCCTACGACGTGAGCTTCTCGCTCGGGGATGGACTGCGGCCCGGGTCGATCGCCGACGCCAACGACGCGGCGCAGTTCGCCGAGCTCGAGACGCTCGGGGAGCTGACGCGCGTCGCCTGGGCGCGCGACTGTCAGGTGATGATCGAGGGCCCCGGGCACGTACCGATGCACAAGATCAAGGACAACATGGACAAGCAGCTCGCCACCTGCGGCGAGGCGCCGTTCTATACGCTGGGTCCCCTGACCACCGACATCGCCCCCGGCTACGACCACATCACCTCGGCCATCGGCGCCGCCATGATCGGCTGGTTCGGTACCGCGATGCTCTGCTACGTCACACCCAAGGAGCACCTGGGGCTCCCCGACCGCAATGACGTCAAGACCGGCGTCATCACCTACAAGATTGCGGCCCACGCCGCCGATCTCGCCAAGGGGCATCCCGGAGCGCGCGC